>CATKZW010000003.1 GCA_949841465.1 uncultured Oscillospiraceae bacterium | reverse complement strand
ACAGTGCCCTTCCGGCCTCCCCTTTCGGTTCGGCATGATCATTATACCCTCATGCACCGCATTTTGTCAAACCCTGCCGCCCATCGGGCGGCTTTTTCTTATGGCCGTCGGTTCAAATCAGCCTGTATCTGGGCCTCTCCCCACCGCACAGCCAATGATCCAGCCAGTCGAAGGCCACGATCACCGGCCCGGCCAGCAGACACCACAAGGCAGTGTACAGCGGGCATATCTGCCCCCAGAGGTTGCCCCACTGGCCGGAGTAGTCCCAGATGCCCAGCCCCAGCCAGACGTTGAGTACAAGCCCCGCCAGCAGCTCCCCCGCGGTAATGGTCAGCCCGCCCAGGATTGCTTGCACCCACAGGGGCAACGACCAGGGCATATGCTCGTTTGCCACATCCAGCGGGATGCACAGCGCCGCCGCCAGCAGCATCATCGTCCAGTGGGTGTGGCCCCGCCAGAACGTCTCCAGCATCCCATACAGCACCCCGCCGCACAGCCAGCGCACGAGGTGGCCTTGCCATTTACACAGCATCGGTTCCACCTCCCGCCGCGCTGATGATGGCGGCCATGCTCTCCGCCAAGTCCTCCGGCAAGGCCGCTCCATAGGTGACGCCCGCCAGTTCGTCCAGTCCCGCCCGCTTGATCCAGGCGTTGACGTGGTTGCAGTACGTCCGGTGATAGAACACATGCCCCGTGGCCGCTTGAGCCAGCGCCGCAAACTCCTCCGCGCCGTACATCCGGCACAGCTCGCCGTCGGCATGGTATGGCACCGCCGCCGCGCCCTCCCTGACTGCGGCGTACTGTGCCATGATCTCCGTCTGATCGTGCTCCGTCAGGCTGTAGTGCGATTCGCCCACATCAACGCCCGCGTAAATTGCGGCGGAACAGGCCAACCCGATCTCCTGCCGCTTTGCCTCCCGCACCTGCTCCACGTCGTTCCAGTCCCTGGGCGGCGTAACGCCCGCTTCCTTCATTTGCAGATCGCGGACGCTGTCCGTCCTGATTATGTTCAGCCCCATTACTGGAACCCTCCCTGCACTGATGTGATGTAGCCGCCTGTGCCGCTGCTCCCCCTGCTGACGTTCAGCCGAAAGTTGAACGCGAACCCTTTGGCGGCTGTCTTGTTTGAGAACACGTGATTTGCCCCGGCTCTGACGGCAGCGGTGCAGTCCTCCCACACGGGTGCGTTGTCCTTGGCGTTGTTAGTCACCTCAACCGCATACTCAGCATCCGCCGGGATGAAGCCGGATACTGCCAGTACGCACACAGTAATGGGCCCGTCGGCGGCCATAGGCTGTTTCAGGGTGACAGAGGCGCTGGTAACCAGTTTGGAGAAGGTAAGACTATGCACGGCGCTGACCTTGCTGTCGCTGGCGGTAATGGTCAGCGTATGTTTGCCGTTGAGCAATTTCATGAAGGTCTCACCGGTGATCTGGAAGCTGTTCTGCGCTTTCAGCGTGACGGAAAATGTCCGCAGGGTCTTCCCATCAATGGCCTCGGTAACAGTGACCTTATCTCCTTCTGCATCGTCCACGGAGTAGCTTACGGTGAAGCCATTGCTTTTGGTCCCCAGGCTGCTGCCACTGGCGGATGCACAGGTAATGACCGGGGGCGTATTATTGTTTACCGTTCGCGTCTCAGAGGTGATGAAGCCGCTGTAGGCGCTGGCGCTGTCATAGGCCCTCACCCGGTACGCAACCGTTTTCCAGCCCTTGGTGATGGTGTCGGTATAGCTCCGGGCGCTGCCGGTGTAGACCGCTGTCCATGAACCGCCATCTACCTGGCGCTCCAAACTGTACCCGGACAGATTGTTCTGGTCGTCCGTGGACACACCCCAGGAGATGGTCAGCGTCTTCCCGCCGTTTACCTCTTTAGGGACGGTTATACTTCCCGGCGTAGTGGGTGCGGTGTTGTTGATGACAGTTACCTGCCCGCTGACCTTATAGCCGGATTCCAGCCCCTCTGTATCATAGGCTTTGACCCGGTACATCACGGAGGCGGTGCCAAAGGCGACGTTGTTGGTGGTGCTCCTGCCGGTGCCCTGGTAGATCTGGGACCAGGAGGACCCGCCGTTGATGGACCGCTCCACCTTATAGCCCTCCAGATTTCCCTCGGCATCGGTGCTGGCTCCCCAGCTCACAGTGACGGTGCTGCCGCCGTTGATCTGACTGGGAACGGTGATACTGGCGGGCGTGGCGGGAGCTGTATTTGTTACGACAGAGCCATCTTCAGAGACCAGGAGGGAAGAGGGAAGTATCAAAGTGGGGCGGATACCTACATCAATACGACACTCGTTGCTGACAATGAGACCATTGAGATTTACGACTAGGCTGCCTGCATAGAAGTTGGCAACCGGTGTGCGCAATCGCCAGTTCGCGGCAGAACCGTTCAGTTTTGCGATTTTCTCAGACGAGCTATTGCTGTCCTGAAAATAGGCCAGCTTTGCGCCGTCAATAATCAGGTCCGCAACGCCGGTATTGCTCTTCGTGCAGCCGACCTCATAGGCGGAGATCAGAAAGATTTTTGCGCTCAGGCCATTGGCTCCGCTCCTGACGGCTCCGGTTTCGCCATTGCCGGATCGATAGGGAATTTTCACCTGTTTGATCTGCGCTCGGATATTGGCATCAATCAGGTTCAGGAAGGTACTGTTCAGATAAGAATGGATCGTACTGTTGGCGTAGTCGTTGATGTTGTTGCTATTCCATGCTCTGGCTTCATAAATATCCTCCATCAGCAGCCAAGTGCCGTCGCAGGATGCGTCGTAAAGACTGGACGGTCTGCCCTGGTGGACCACGATGAAGTTCCGCAGGGTTCCGTTTACCTTGATTTTGACAGTGCTGCCAACCGCTTTCGTGCTCAGTTTTACCAGTGCCATAAAACCTTCCTCCTCTCTCAGAATTCCAGGCGGCCCAGTGTCACATTCCACACCCCGGTCGCAACCAGCCCCGTCAGGCTCTCAAAGGTGACGGTGAACGGGTTGCCGCTGATCTGCGTGTTGTACATCAGCTCCAGCAGCGCCAGCCGTGCGTCCAGCCCCGCGCACAGGTTCAGCAGGTACGGATGGGCGGCAGGATCGCCGTCGTGGGCCGCGATGGCCTCGGCCAGTTCTTCCCAGGTCACCCACGCTCCCGCCGGGTAGTCCAGCTGTGCCCCGGCCTCCGGACCCACAGTTATGATTACGGGGTAGCGCCGCACACAGCCGCCGTATTTCTCCGGCACAGCGGTGTCCGGGTAGTCGCTGAGGTCGGCGTACAGCACCAGCTCCTCCTCCCCTTCCGCTCCCACAGCGAAAACGCCGTACTCGGTGATCTGGAACGCCTCCTCCATTTCCTCGCACAGATCGGATCGGAATTCGATGGACAGTGCGACCTCCAGTCCCTTTCGCACCGGACTGGTGGAGGTGGCCGCCGCCCTGGGCGCAATCAGATCGGTAAGCCCGCTGGGGTCTGTCTCCTCGGGCAGAATGCCGGAGCCCACCATGACCCGGGTGACTTCAAAATCGCCGCCCTCGGCGAACAATTTAGCCTGGAGGGCATATCCGGCCCTTGTCATGTATACGCAATAGCCCATAAGCTCATCCTCCTTCCTGCGACGCCATGGGCAGCGTCACAGTGCTGAAATTGCTCCTCATGTGAGGAGTGATGTACATCGCGGCGGTAACTGTCCCGGGGTGGAACACCGGCGGGCCCGCCTGTCCCTGCCGGGGGCCCAGACGGGGGGTGATGGGCAGGCAGGCCGCGGTGGGAACCACAACCTGAAAATCCAAGTGGGCGGGCATAACGTCCCGGAGTTGCGTACGCAGCCGGACCGTCTGAAGGCGCGGCAGATACCCGGCGGGGGTGGTTAGCAGCACCGTGTATTCGCCGAACATCTCGGTGACGGTCACGGGGACCCCCAGCAAGGTCTCCGCCATGTCCCTGACCACCTGGGGCGTGGTGACGGTCCTCCCCTGAAGCTTGGCGGCTACAGTGCGCCGCCGGGCGTCCAAATCCAGTCCCTGGCCGTTGGACAGCCCCAGGGCGGTCTCCCAGAGGTCTAACCCCCAGGTTGCAGTCCACAGGTCCAGCTGAGCCAGAAGGTCGTCCCGGGCCTCCCACATGACACCCACCTCGGGCTGGAGCGCCTCCTGGAACGCGACAGTCTCCCGACTAGCCAGGTAGTTTTCCGGGAGATAGCTCATCAGCTCTCTCAAACCAGCTCCACCCTCCCTCTCACCGGTACGCCGTCCTCGCCCAGCGCCAGGTTTTCCTCCGAGCCGTTGAGGGCGAGCCCGTCATAGTCCACCACCCCGTCGATGTCCATGAGCAGCGCCCCCACCCGGTTGACGTAGACGGTGAGCTCCTCGAAAGCCGCGCTGGCCAGATAGGCGTCCAGTTTGGACGCGAAGGCCGCCTCCACGGCGGAGAGGGACGCGGTGGGGGTAAGCACCACCTGGGCGGACACATCCACCTCCACGGCCACGGCGGAAGCCACCGTCACGTCCGCCCCCACGGGCCGCCGGGTCTGGATGTATTTGGCGCAGTCGCCCACGATGGCCTCATCCACCGGACAGCGGTCGAAGCCCGCGATGAGCACCTTCACCGTCCCCGGGCCCCGCCACAGCGGCGTCACCCGCACCGCCCCCACCCCGTTGACGCTCAGCGCCCACTCCCTGTAATGGGCCTCGTTGCCGCTGGTGGGGGGACGCTTGCGCTTCTCGTCCAGGCGCTCGAACAGGTCCTTGTCGCTCTCCGGGTCCGCGCCGCCCTGAGCCTCTTCATTGGTGAACTTCTCCAGGCCGGGGATGGTGTGCCCGATCTGGTCGATGGTCCCCGCGGGGACGTTGTAGGCAGCGCCTATGTCGGAGGCCAGCAGCCAGCCCTCCGCAGTGCCGTCCTTCAGCGTGGCATCCGCCGCCAGCCGGAATTCCATCGTCCCGGCGGCGTAGAACAGGCTCCCGGCGGGTACCACCGTGCCGTCCCGGCCCTGGAAGTTCATCTTGGCTGCTGCTTTGGCTCCCTCCCGGCGGCTCATGGCAAATAGTCTGGCGTGGGCGTCCAGGTAGGGCCCGCTGTTCTCGTTAACGTAGAACGCCTCGATGAGCTCATCCAGCGTCATGAGCACCCGCCAGATCTCAAAGGAGAGGGGCGCGGCCTGGTCGTAGGCGTAGGACCCCTCCCGGGTCTGGAGGTCGGTGCCCATCCGGCTTAAGACACGTTCCAGGATGGCTTCCGGCGTCACGCCGTCAAACAATGGCATTGAAATCCACCTCCCCATAGATGGTGACCGCCGTCCCCTTCACCGTGAGCCGGGCAGCCTCGAATGTGACGGAAATATCCTTGACAGCCGTGATATACGGGTTGATGAGCAGGCACTCCCGCAGATAGCGGGGGGCCTCGGCGGTCTTGACGGCGTCGGTGTACGCCTGGCCCAGCAGGCTCTCAAATTCGGACCCATAGGCCCAGGTGTAGATCTCATACTTAAACCGGGGCGTGCGCAGGGCCCGCCAGATCCACACCTTCAGCGCCTCCTTCTTCGTGGCTACCACCGGCTCCCCGCCCCGGAAGACGGGCACGTCGTGCTCAAAATCCCAAGCCACCTCCCGGCACAGGGGCAGGGCCTGAGTCTGGCCACTCTGGTCGTCCGGCGGCGAGATCATAGGGAAAATGCTCATACCGCGTCCACCACCTTCATGAGGATATAAAACACCTGGTCATCCTCGGTGAGCAGCAGCACCGTATCTCCCTCCGCCAGGTCCAGCTCCAGCTGCTCCACCGCGGCCTCGTCGATAACGGTCTCCTCTACATGCACCTGGCCGCCGGTGAACTCCACAAGAGCGCCCATGCCGGGAGGGTGCGATACCGGTCCCGAAATGGGGCCCGTCAGCCCGCCGTAGTCGCTGCTGGGGCTGGTGGTCCTGGTCTTCCACTTGGCCCCTTTCACCAGGCGCTCGTTGATCTTCAGCGCCTCGGTTGGCTGGGTCAGCCCCGCCACCTTTACCTTCAGTGGCACGGTGCTGACCACCTGCCCCAGCCGCATCCGGACCGGGGCCGCACCTAAACCCGCCTTGGCGCTGTCTCCGGCGGGGTTGGTGTCCGACGCCTGCTCCCGGATCAGAGCCACCATTGCCGCGTATGGATTGCCGTCCAAATCGAATCCCTCCTGTCACTTGGCCTCGCTGCCCGCCGTCTGCTTGTCCATGAGCCCCCCCAGCGACAGCGTCAGCTTGGTCTGGTAGATCCCCCGCTGCCAGGTGTGGGTATCGGAGATGATCCAGAACAGGCCGTTGACGCCCGTCGCCGGCTCCTCCACCACCACTGTGCTCCCGGTGATGAGTTTGAGATTGCCCAGGGTATTGACTGTGATGGTGGTCTTGAGCCCGTTCTCTTTCAAGATCTGCTGGGCGTGTCCTCCGGGATTGTCGTAGGCCCCGGAGCGGATGGCTGCCTGCATCAGCCCGTAGAGCTTCACGGCCTCGCCATCTTCCTGGATGGTGACCAGATTATACTGGTCGTCGTAGACGGCCACAGAGTTGGTCATGGAGCTGGCGCTCTCCTTGGCCACGCAGGACAGCAGATTGCTCCCCGGCTTTAGGATCATCGACTCATCGGACTGCTTCATCTCCACCACTTCCAGCTTGGAGCCCCGGAAGCGGATGCGGTACTGCTTGCCGGTCTGGTCCGAGGCCAGGGAATACATGGTCATGATGATCTTGTACACTGTCACCCCGATAAAGTTCCGGGTGATGGGCACGCCGGTGGCGGCCAGCTCCCCCACCGGGATGCCGAACTTGCCGCACACCGAGGCGGTGACCGCCTCCGCCGTCTGCTTCTCCACCCGCCGGAAATCACTGTTGCGGGTGAGGTACAGTCCCCGGTCATAGGCGGTGACGTCGATGGTGTTCCCCAGGCTGTCCCGGGTGCGCTCCAGCGCGTAGGCGTCCATGAGCAGGTCGGACTCCCGCCAGAACTGCACCGATCCGCCCAGTTCCGTAGGAGCACGGGGCAGGTGGATATCGACAGCGGAAACCATGGGGGAATACCGCAGGGTCCGGGCGGCGTTGCGCCAGTCCCCGGACCAGGTGATGGAGCGGCACAGCTGGGTAATGTTGGCGGTAAAGCCGTCCGGGTTGGTGGCGCGGATCTTCACATATTCCTGTTCCACATCTGCCTCATTTCAGCCCGATAGCAGCCCGGATCGCCGCATGGACCTGCGCAGCGACCTCTTTCGCTGTGTTCACGATGCCGGACACGTCCGGGACCGCTGCCTCCCCTGTGCCGCTCTCGCTCTGGCCGGCGG
The DNA here is from genome assembly GCA_949841465.1 of uncultured Oscillospiraceae bacterium. Lineage (GTDB taxonomy): Bacteria > Bacillota > Clostridia > Oscillospirales > Oscillospiraceae > Enterenecus. The sequence continues at coordinate 108,689 of CATKZW010000003.1, read as the reverse complement.
CAGCCCCCTGCCTGGAGCTTCCGCCCAGCGCCGGGGCCGGCGTGGCCGCGTACCCGGCCAGCGCCGCCTTGTCTGGCAGGGTGAGCACCTGGCCGGGGTAGATCAGGTTGGGATTCTTGATGCCGTTGGCGGTGGCCAGCTTGTAGGCCAGGGAGCCGTCTCCGTAGATCTTCTTGCAGATGGCCCACAGACTGTCCCCTTTTACCACTGTGTAGCTGCCCGCCGTCTCGGGCTGGCTGGCGGCATCCACGGGGCGGCCGTTGTTCTGGGTGACCTTCTCCGCCTTGGCTTCGTCCAGATAGCGGTACTCGTACAGCGGCAGCTTGCAGATGACGTCGTTGGTGCCATCGTTCTCGCCGTAGTCCAGTGGGCCCAGGAGCACGGGGGCGTTGATGTCGGTGCCGGTGACGATGTACCGGCACACGTTGGCCGCCGCGCTCCACTCGGTGAGCTGCCCCAGGTAGTGGGACGGCTGGGCCACAGCCCCAGCGGTGAGGAACGGATAGGACTGAGCGGGCAGCATGAATTCCAGCGTGCCCACGAACAGGGACTTGAGCCCCGGCAGGGCGATCTGCCCAGTCTGGGCCATGTCCAGCCGCTCCACAGCCCGGCCCGCCGCCATGGGGTAACTGGACGGCGTCACCGGCAGGGTGAGGGCCTGCCCGGTGTCCGTGTTCTTCAGGATGATGATGCGTTCCATATCGGCCTCCTATTTCGGCGCGGCGGCGGTAAGCTCCTGACCCATCTTGCGCACGATGATAGCCCACAGCTGGTCTGCCATCTCCTCCGAGGTGCCGGTGAAGCTGTTCCCGGTGATGGTGATGGCCAAAGGCTGGGCGCTCCCGGCGTCCTGGGCTCGGGCCTCGCTGGCGGTGAGCACCCGCTCCCCCTCGTGGAGCAGGGCCGGGTAATCGTCATAGGGCACGCGGTCCAGGCCGAAGGCATTCCGCCTCGCCGCATCCATGGCGTTCGCCTGCGCGATCTGCGCGGCCGCGACTTGTCCCGAGCTGACAGAATCCGGGTCCGCCCGCCAGGACGCCAGCGTGTTCTCGGCATCATCTATCTGACTTGCGGTGGGTGCAGCAGAAAAGCCTATCCCCCGCACAATCAATCCCTTGCTCAGTGACTGACTCAGCTTATAGGTAGCCTGGGTGGCCTCGTCCAACCCTGCCGTGGCCTGCCGGATGGCCTCCACTTCGTCTCTCTCGATCTCGTTGAGTCGTGCCATCTCATCGCTGTTGTCAAAATACGCCTGGGCCAGTCCCTGGGCCTCCTCATACAGCGCTTCCATCTGCGCCCCGGCCTCTGCGTCAGTCTTGCCGCTGGCCTCATATATCTGGCTCCACTTGGCAAATTCCTGAGACATCTCTGTCAGGGTGTCCTGCTGGCCTTCGTCGAAGGTGGACCACAGAGAACCTTGATTCCCATTCAGCACCGCATCCAAAACCTCACGCATATACTGGTCTTGACGATTTTCCCGCCGGGCCAGGTTCTCGCCCATGACGGCGTTGATCTCTTTGATGGCGTCTCCCAGCTCGCCGCCGTAGGCATCCACCATGGCGCTCTTGCCAGACTGACGCAGGGTATTGTAGGCGTCGCCGCCCGCGTTCTGGAGCTCCTGTTCCAAGCCCTCCAATGTGGAGGAAATTCCCGAAAAGGTCTGACTCTGCTCCAGCATGGAACCAGAGTAGGCCTCCTGGAGTGCCTCCGTGATGATCTCCACGGCCTCCCGGCCGGAAATCTGCCCCTTGGAGATCATTTCATACATCTTGCCCTGGTCCACACCTTTGGCGTCCGCCAGCATCCCCACTGCGCCGATGCCTCGGTCGTTGAGGATGTTCAGATATTCCAGCGTGGTCTTATCGCTGGACTTCATCCGACCCAGGGCCTGGGCCACGCTGTTCATGTCGCTGGTGCCCATGCCCAGGGCGGCCCCGGTGTCGCCGATGGTCTGGAGCAGGGGCAGGATGTAGTCCTCGCTGTTCTTGTCTCCGCTGTAACTGTAGGTGGCCAGCGTCTTGCTCATGGAGACCAGGTCGTCGTACAGGAAGGGCGTGACGTTGGCCATGTTCACCAGGTCCGCCAGGTAGTCCTGGGCGATCTGCTTGTCCTTGAACATCGTGTTGAAAGAGATCAGATCTGTTTCTCGCCCGGAGGCCAACGTGGAGCCGGTGCCCACCATTTCCCCGGAGCGGCCGCTCACGTCGGAGTACAAGCCCCCGTAATAGTCCTTAAAGGCGTCGTCTTTGGCTTCAAAGATTTTGGTGCCGCCGGAAATTAAGCCGGAGATCCCGCCCAGAGCAGCGCCGGCGGCAATTCCCAAGGGCCCGAACATTGCACCCGCAGCACCACCGGAAATAGCGTTGCTCAGGGTATCCGAAATCAGTGACGCTTCCGGGGTCCCGATGGCGCTGGTCAGCAGGGACTGGCCCAGCCCGCCCAGTGAGGAGGAAAACATCTGACCAATCTGCCCGGCAAATATTCCTTTTGCGACGTCCTTCAAACTGGTCCCCTGCTCCTCCATGCTGCCTTTGCGGATGGTTTCAATGTTTTCTTTGTAGATCTTCTGGTTTTCCTGAAGCGCCTTTGTGGTCCCCGCGATTTCATCCTTCAAGGCCTGTTGCTTTTCCACAGCCTTGTTAAAGGCGTCGGAGCTGGCCTCATCCCCCAAGTCCTTGAGCTGCTTACGGGCCTCTTTGACCTCCTCATTGACTTCCTGGAGCTTTTTCTGGAGCTCTGTTTTTCGCTCAATCAACGTCCTGTTGGCCTTTTGCAGAGCCTCATAGGTCTGCTGGAGCTGCTGGCTTTCCTTGTCCAGAGCCTTGGTCTTGTCTGTGATAGAGGCCAGCACCGGGGACATTCCATCCACAGCGCTCAGATAGACGCTCAAACTCTCTTTCGGCATGGCTTCACCTCTTGACGCGGATACAATTTGTGATATACTGAAACAAAGGGGGTGTATCTCCATTATGACAATAGCAGTTGTGATATTGGCAGGGCTCGTAGGCGCTTGGCTGTTGGTGTGGGGGATATGCCTGATTGTCCATTCGATTTCCAACACTTCATGGAATATTACATGGCGCGAAGCCATTGAATGGCTTCGCAGCCCTGCATTTTTGAAAGGTCTCGGTATGTTTCTTGCGTCCTTCTTGATGTTTGGTGTAACCTTCCAGCTCGCTATCTTCTTTCTGGCCTGACCCGCCGTCCCTGCCCGGGGCGGCGCTATTTTTTTGTCCGCCCCTCCAGCTCTCGGCTGGCAAAGGCATAGACCAGATCCCGGGCCCCCGGGCGGCGGATGTACTCATACGCCTCCCAGGGCATAATATTTTTGTGGCGAAACAGCCACCATAGGAGGCTCAGCTCCGGGTCGCTGTCCTCCTCTAGCCGTTTTTTATCTCACGGATGGTATTCTGCCGGTAGCCGGAGAGCCGCTCCACCGCCCGGCTGAGGTCCGCGATCTCCCCGGGCAGCAGCATGGCCTTTACGGTCTCGACTGGGGTGACGCCGCCGAATTTCTTCTGAAGGGCGTCGTCCTTCAGTTCGTCACACCCGGCCAGCAGGATATGGATCTCCACGTCCCGCTCCATCTCCCGCAGCTCCTGGGCCCGGCCATAAGGCAGTGCCCGCAGCTCCACGATCACGGGTTCATCCAAAAAACGGCTCAACCGCTTGATCTCATACTTCGCCTTGGGAAGGTCCGTCTGCACGTTCAGCACTTCCGGGCGCAGCATCATGTCCAAAAATTTGCTCAAAATGATTCCTCCTTAGGGGTTGATGGTGTCCAGGTAATCCCATCCGGTAAAGGTGAACGGATAGTTGGTCTTGACGATGTTCCCCGCCGTGAAGTCGGCCAGAGTCTCGTCGTCGAAGCTGCAATTGTACAGCGCCACCCGCTCTGCACCAAAGGAGTCCGGGTCTTCCAGCTTCATGATGATCATGGTACGCTGGTCCCGGCCTTCGCTGAGGCTTTTGGCCTGGGTGCGGTTGCGGGTATACACCCGGAAGGCACTGATGGACCCGGTGCCCTTCTGGCTGGTAATCTTGGCGTCGGTCATCATCACGCCGCACATATGCACGTCCGTCTTGTTGTTGGTCACCTTGGCCTGGCCGCCGTCACACTCGATCCACAGCTCGCCGCCCACCCAGACCTCGGCCCAGGTGCCCGAGATTACTCGGTTGGCGGGAATCCTATCTACTGCCATTTACTTGTCCCTCCTCAGATTTCCACATTGATGTCAATGTCTTCGATGGCGTCCAGGATCTTGCACCGCACCAGGAGGAACACCTGCGAGCCGGTGTCCGCCTCCCGAAGCTGCTGCTCGGTCATGTCCTCCACGTTCACGCCCTTGGATACCAGATACTGCTCCTGGGCGTCCACATTGATGTCCACCGTGTATCCAGGCTGGACCAGCCCGCTCTGCTCCAAGCCCATGAAGTACCCACGGACCGCCGCCACCAGCAGCATCTTGTTGTCGTAGCTGTTGGCGTATTTGCCCACATATTCGTCCTCGGCGGTGGCGGTGATGTCGGTGCGGATCAGGTCCATGATCTCCACGATCTTGATCTTCTTGAAGCTGTCCAGCATCCCCTGAGAGGTGGTGGTCAGCGACGTGACCGCCCGGTCCAGCTTCACCTTCCGCCCATCCCAGCGCAGGGCCAGCTCACCATTACCTACCGCCTCGTCGGACTCCTCTTTCGTCAGCCGGGCGCAGTCGGACAGCTCCGGCAGCGGCGCGTAGGTGGCCGCGATCTTCATGGGCGTGCCCGCCAGCAGGCCCGCGATCCGGGAGCAGTATTCCGCCGTGGCCCACACCGTGACCCCGTCCGTCATGCCGTCCCCGGTGAAGTTGACGATACAGTAGTTGTCCGCCTTGTGGTTGGGCAGCACCGCCTTATATTTGGCACCGTTGTTCAGCCGCTGGCTCTTGACCCAGCTGGCGATCTCCGCGGCCTCCTCCTTGGTGCAGTCCGCCGGCCCCACGATGTAATCGAACACCTGGGCCGCCATGTAATCCAGGGCTTCGGTGAGGCGAATGCCCACCGTCGGGGCCTCGGCCTCCTCCGCAGGCTGAGCCAGCTCCGGGGCCATAACGTATACGATTACCTTCTTGGGCGGCGTGACGTAGCCCAGGAAGGTGCGCTTGATGTAGTCCTGGTTTTCCTTGCCCAAAGTGGTGGGCGTTTGACTGGCCTGGGTCAAGGCAAAGGGCGCCAGGTCCGCCGCATCCCGGACAATGACGGCCACAGTGCCCTTGTCGCCCCGGGTGATGGCACTGATGCCAAGCTCGGTGAAATTCACCGTTACCCGGGGGCTTGTAAGTCTAGCCATAGGTAGTTACCTCCTGTTTCAGATGCAGCTCCAGCATATCCGGACGCTGCTGTAGTGCCATGAATTCCTGACGGCTCAGGGTATAGCTGAGGGTGACGGTCACGCTGGCAAAGTCCGGTCCGTTGTCCATCTCCCCCTCGTCCAGCACATGAGGAGCCCGGTCCTTCACCTTGACGCACCCTGACAGAAACAGTCCCAGCAGGATCATTTGCCGCCGGGTCAGCTCCATATCGTCCTGCTGGTGATAGGAGTCCGTTTTCACGAAGGTGGTCAAGGTAACCTGGAGGCGGAGCTCCACGATCCCGCAACTGAAATTCGGATAGAACTTGCCGCCGGAGATCTCCACCAGATTGCTGGGCCGGTCAAAGCCGGTCGGGGCGTAGTCCCGATACAGTGTCTCACCGGGGAACGCCTGCTCTACCATGGCCGCGATGGCATCGGCGATATCGTTGTTGGTGATCATCTCAACCTCCCAAATGGTCCGTCAGAGCCTGGACGATTTGCCCGGCGGCCTCCTGGGCCACCATCTCTGCCCGGGCCTGGGCACGTTGGTAGAACTGCTTGCCCGACACAACTTTGCCACTGGTCCGGAAGCCTGCCGAATTGCGCGGACTTCGGTGCCCACTGTTGATGGCGTTGGTGATATACCCAACAGCGTACTTTTTTGGGGGCGCTCGGAATCCTTTCTGCCTGCCCTTGATCTCAACATAGGTTTCGGCTTTGGGGTGCACTGCGGCATAGCCGCCTTTAGAGCCTACATAGGCTTCTTGCCAGCTGCGCACCTTACCGGAGCCGCCGATTTCTTCTTGAACTGCTGCTCGTAGTTTTGGCGCGGCGGATTCAAATGCCTGCCGTTTGGCTTCCTTCAGCACCTGCGGGGACTGCGCCAGCTTTTCCACCAATCGGGCCAGATCGGAATGGTCGATGTGCGCTTCCTGCATTACAGGTCCACCGTCCTCTTCAGCACATACTCGTTCTTATGCGGGTCCAGTTCATAGGGGGTAATGATGGGCCACTCTACCCCGGACACCTCCACAAGCGGCCCTGGCTTTAGCTGAATGGCTTTCGGCATCACCAGGATTCTCCGGTGTTCATTCGTGGCCATGGGCTCCAGTTGTTCATGCCGCACATACTCTTCCGTCACGACGGCTGGGAAAGTCTCACCTGTCTTGGGATTTTTGCATTGAGATAGCACCACCAACGCTGCCTCCACGGTAAGGTATAGCCGCCCCAGCGGCCGGATGGCTGTGATAAGGCAGTGCTGTCCCCGCCACCGCAGAGCATTGTCTAGAGTCAGGGGCTGGCGGCGCAGGGTGAACGTCACCCCCGCCACACCCAGGCCGTGGACCGAGTAAACATTGGGCCGGGTCATCGGCTCCGTCCCCGCCCAGGTGCGCCGGACCCGCTCCCACTCCCAGGCAGGAGGCGCGTCCGGCTCGTGGCAGTCCCGGAAGGCCAGCACGTCCACCCGGTCATTCAGGCGGCCCACCTCTACGCCGATGTCTGTCTTGGTCATGAGCTCACCCCCTTGGTCAGTTTCAGTTGGTTAATCATCCGTCGGTAGGCCGGGTTGTCTGCTACAACTGTGGCCACCATGGACGTCTCTCGGCGCTCCCAAGCGTCCAGCACCATACGGCACACCACTAGGTCATACTGAGATGCCCGGGAAGTTCCGTATTCGGGTTCCCTTATCCCGGCGTTTTCCAGGTAGGCCACCGCCGAGTCGTGCAGGACGGGAAGCAGCGCCGCCACCTCCGGATCGTCCTCCAGCTCGGTCAGCTTGCAGTAGGCCAGCAGGAGGTTCTTGCGCAGTTCATAGCTCATATATCGCCGGAGACCAGCTCCGGCAACGGAAGCGGGTCAAGATACGCGGCCACCATCCAGCCTCCCAGCCGCCCGGTGTGCACATAGAGCCAGCCACCCATCGGCTCACCCTCGGCATACACGCCTGCACCGAAGGGCAGCACCGCGATGATCGGCGCGTCAAGGCCGGGACCCGCCCGCAGGTTCAAGCCACGTTCCGCCGACACGGCATACTCCGTCAGCATACCCTCTTGCAACACTGCCTCATCCTCTTGGCAGCCCAGCAATTCAGATTCATCCGACGGACCGATGATCTGTCCGGAGATAGCGCCCTCAGAGGCCTCCAAAGCCCCAGAGGTATCCGTGCCCACGTTCAGTTCGCCCCGCTGTGCCTGGGCGCTCTCAGTAGCCGCAGAGGCCTTCTTCGTTCTTCCCATGCCTGCTTCTCCCTTCTATCAGCCCTCAGCACCACCGTCGGGCGCTTTCTCGCCACTATCATCCTGCGGGCCATTGCCAACGGCGACGTAGCCATTCACGAAAGCCCCATCGTCCCGCTGTGTGCAGTCATCCCGCAGGGAGCCTCGCCAAATGGTCATATCCTGCTCGGCCGCATTGAACTCACCGATGGTGGCCTGATCAAACACTTTCACACTGAACACCTGACGATCCCAGTACACCACGCCCTCATGCAGGTCGCCCAGGATCATGGGGATCTTGCCGTCCGTCGTGGGAATGGTATCGTTGTCGTAGGTCTTAACGGGGAGCGTATGCGGGCCCACGCACAGACGCAGCTCCTTCGCATCCGCAGGGTTGGGGGTGAGCAGATACCGCCCATTACTGTCCTTGAGGGTGCCCAGCCACAACAGGCCGTCGTCATTGGTGATGAGTTTGCTGGTAGCGCGGAACGTGGAGCCCAGGCCCACCCACGCCTTGAGCACACCGTCCAGATTCTTCAGGTTCTGGGCCTGCTTAGCATGGATGACCGCCAGGATCTCCTTGTTGGCGGTGACGCGGGCCTCGTCGGCCAGCCACTCCTCGGCGATGGCGGCAATGTTGTTGTCGTCCGACACGTAATAATCCCGGATGGCCGACCGCCTGTTCACCAGCACCTTCTCCCCGCACATCGGACACCGCACCTCATCGCCGGCAGTGGTGACGGTGTGGGCCCAGTCGCCCTCCTCGTCGTCCGGAAGGACAAAGCCGTAGCCGTGTGTCGCGTCCTTGCTCCAGTTCAGCAGCATACTATCACCGCAGCAGGAGCAGGTCACCCGCACCATCTTAGTCCTCTTGTATCCCTCGGGGCGGGCCATCGGCCAATCGCAAAACGGATCATCGCAGCCCACCTCATATATCAGCCCGTACCGGTCCAACTCGTTCCGGCAGGTCTTCAGCGTCCAATCCCGCAAACCCTCCGGCGGCCTGCGGGGGACCAGGGGACGGTAGTCCCGTACCCCCGCGCCCATCAGAAGAAATCCTCCAGATGGAGCACGTTCCCTCCAGGCTGCTGCGAGCTGGAGGCCGGCTCGTCCTCCCCGGCGGCGGACAGGCCGTAGAACTCACGAAGGATACGATCTGCTTCCATCGGCGTCACACAGGAGAAGCCCCCAGTTTTGTGGGCATCGGCGAACGCTTTGATCTTCTTTTCCGCCTCGGTGATGGACATGGCCGCCACGTCCAGGTCCTGGGCGATTAGCCCCGCGCTGCGCGGCTCCACGCGGCAGATGTCCTTAAGCTGCTCCCCCACCATCCACTGGGGAGAGCGCTGGTTTACCTTGACCTGCTGGGCCTCGATGGCCGCGATGGCCTTTTCCTGAAGCTCCGTCATTGCAGGGCCACCTCCTCCACCATGGAAGAAAAGGCCAGCAGCGCAGCCTGGAGCTTTCCGGCCGCCTCCGGGTCCTTGTCCTTTTTCTTCATCCGGATTCCGCCCATTCGCCTGGTCGCAGTCTGGGCTTGATCCAGCAGTTCGCTGAACAGCACCAGGTCCTCGCTGGAGGCGAGCGCAGCCTTTTTTTCTGCCTTTTCAACCTGCTCCCGGAGCTTTCGGACCTCAATCTCCGCCTGCTCCCGCTCCAGTTTAATCCTGCTCATGGCGCTGTTGGCCTCTTTGAGATCCGCCCGCGCTTTGTCCTGGGCTTTTTTCGCCTTGTCCAGCTTGGCCTGCATCGCCGCCTCGGCTTCCTTGCGGGCGGCTTCCACGGCGGTTTCGTCCACCTGCACCGCCACGTCTACCGGGCGGGAGCGCAGCTCGGCCAGTTCCTGTTCCAGCCGGGCAGCGGCGCTCTGGGCCTCTTTGACCTTGGCGGACTGTTCTTCCACTTCGGCGTTCAGCCCGACCAGACGCTCATTCGCTGCCGCCATGTCCCGCGCCACCTTCTCCCGGGCTTGCTCGGCGGCGGACTGATCCGCCCTGGCCTGCGCCGCTGCCCTCATAGCTTCATCCCGCTCCCTGATCGCGGCCTCCAGCTCCCGGGAGGTCATATCGATAACCGCTTTCTCTTCACCATTCACCTGGTGGGTCTCGTCCATAAATTTCTCCCGCTCAGATTCCGGCAAAGCCAAGAGCTGCAACGCTTTCGTGGCTCCCAAATACGAAAGCGCATTCGTATTTGAGTAATGCTGGGCCAAACGCATATAATTTTGAGCCATTCTCGTCGAGATTTCTACCCGATCTTCCAACCAGGGCAGCCACTCTCCATGGGGGAGCATGGCCTTTGCTTCGATAAGTCCTTTGCCGATGGTGAGGACGGCCTCGCCGCCGACCCGCTTGGCATCCAGAATCTCTGCCGTGATGGTCTCGATGTCCCGAGCCTGCGGCGGCTGGGCTTTCTGGATATGCTCCGCCAAACTGAATTTACCTGCCATCGTCCAACCCCTCCTTCTCCACCAGCTCCTTCACCCAGGCCCGGTAATCCCGCGCCGCGGAGCTGAACGGGCTCCAAGTCTGCACCGGCTCCCGGACCCAGGTGGCCTCCAGCACCTTGTCTGTCCGCCGGATCACTGTGTCGAACACCGGCACCGGGGACTCCGCCCGGAAGTGCGCCGTGGCATCCAGCACCACGTCCGCCCGGTGCCACTGATTCACCAGGCACCCAGCCACCCGCACATCGGGGTGGATCTTCCTCACTCCGTCGATCTGATACACCAGGCTGTCCATACCCGCCGCGGAGAAGGCGTCCGGCAGTACCGGGATGATGATGCTGTTGGCGGCGTTGATGGCGGATACGCAGGCCGCAGAGAAGTTGGGCGGGCAGTCGATGACGATCACATCATAGGCATCGTCCTCCATGGCGTTGTCCCGGAGATCCCGCAGGGCGTTGGCCGTGCCGTTGAGCAGGCCGCTGTCCCCGGTGTGCTCGTTCAGGTCAATGCTCCACAGCTCCTCCGAGGCGGGGAGCACGTCCAGATTTGGAATGCCGGAGGCCACGATCACATCGTCGTACACGGTGGCGTACCCGCCCAGCAGCCCGGCCAACCCGGACCGCTCCCCATCCGGGAGCAGGGCGTGGGTGGCGTTGGCCTGGGGGTCCGCGTCGATGAGCAGCACCCGGAGCCGGTACTCGGCGGCCAGCAGATAGGCAAGATTGATGGCGGTGGTGGTCTTGCCGACGCCGCCCTTCATGTTCAGAATCGCGAACGTTCTCATGGTTATGTACCTCCCGATTTTTTATATTTTTACGGTTTTATGGAGCGTGATGACTGTCCGTTCCACGATGCGGAACTCGCTCTGCGGGCTGCGCTCGGAACAGCTCTTCAGCATCGGCCGCACATAGTCCAGCGCGTCACCCGCGATGCCTGTGTTGGTCCACTCGCCGGGACCGTCCGGGTCTTTCCGCTGAAGGAGATATGTTTTAAGTGTCTCCATGCTAATCATCCTCCTCCGGGAACGGGCTTTCCCCAACGTCGCCGGTCACTTCCTGAAACTGCATCTGCTGGGCGTTGGCCCGGTTGGCCTGCCGGATCGCCCGACCGTGGGCAGCCAGTCTTCCCGCCACAGAGCCGCCCGCGTCCGCCAGTTCCCAACTGAACCTGCGAACGGACGCTGCACCTGCCGGACTGAACCGCCGGGAGGCAGGGTCAAAGTCCAGCTTGACCTTCGGCATGGCCCCAAACTCCCGGTTCTTCAGCACGGTCAGCAGCATGTCGCATCCGGCCTTTTCCACCTTCTCCTCCGCCACCCTTTCCACCTTGAGCACGTTGTCTGCCCGGTTGGTGATGTCAGAGGAGCCGCCCACGTCGTCAGCGGTCAAGCGCCCGTTGGCCTTGCGGGGATGGGCCACCAGGTGGACATGCACGCCGCGGCCCTTGGCAAAAGCTGCCAGCCGCCCGGTGAACGCGGACTGGGCCTGCCAGTAGCCCAGATCCATTGCGTCCTTCAGCTGGGCCGTCATGATGTTATCCACCAGGAACACATCGCAGCCGTAGCGGCGGTGGGCGTACTCGAAGATCTTCAGAATCTGCTGCTCGTCGTGGCAGTTCTCCCGCTGGATGTCCGTCAGGAACAGCCGGCCGCGCCACCACTCGTTGATGCAGGCCGCCGTGTCTGGCGCAACGTCATAGACCTCACGCCCGGTCCGCTCGTCCTCCCGGCGCGTCACGCCCTTGGGACCAGCTGCCTGCTGGAGCATCACCTGCTTGAACTGCCGCGCGGGCAGTTCCCCGGAATAAGCACAAACCTTGTGTCCCTGGGTGACTGACTCCAGCAGGAGCTGGCTGAGCAGGGTGGACTTGCCATCTCCGCGTTTCCCCGTCCAGACGGACAGAGCCCCATGGGAGAAGCCGCCGATCCCGGAGTCCAGGGTGCGGAAGCCGGAGAGTATCCGCCGCGAATCCATCGCCTGGTCCAGTTCCACGTCGGCCAAGTCCAACACACCCTGCATGGGGACTTCTTGAGCCTCGAATAGGAGCTCGTTGAGTGCTTTCTCCCCGTAAAAGTCCTTCAGCTGTCCCACGCTGGCGCAGTTCCGGAACGCTTTTTCCGTCGGCACCAGAACCGGGGAGTACAGAAACGAGGTCAGCTGCTCCACCAACTCGTCCCGCTCCGGGCCCGGCGGTGCACATGCGAGCACGAACGCATAGCAGCCGACGATGTCGTTCAGCACATTCGAGCTTTTCTTCAGCTCCGCCCAGCTTACAACGGTGGACTTGCATACAGCGTTGTCGCCCACCGCGAACACGTCCACCGCATCCAGGCACCACCACAGGGTGGGCTGGCTGGGGTCCATGCGCTTCGGGTCGAACGTGATCGGACAAGGAGCGTCACTGGAACCAGTCGTCTTCATCGTCTGCCTCCTTTCGTTCTACCCGACGGCGCTGCTCCCAGGTGCGCACCGCCGCCTTCCAGTCCCTCATGGGCGAGCGGCCCACGGTCCAGCCCTTGGAGGCGTAGAAGTTGACAAAGGCTTCCGGGTCGATGTTGTTTCCTCGTTCACGGCAGTAGGCCCGCACTTGCTCCACGTCAGGAGGAGTAAAGCGTTCCCTCCGGCGCTTGGGCTTGTCCTCCGAAGACCCTATTGCAGGGCTGTCCCCCTCTGGGGGACTATAGGGGGTATTATTTTTTTTATTATTTTTTATATTACATATAACCTCCTCATTTTCAGGGAGAGGTCCCCCCGTTTCTGGGGGGAGGTCTCCACATTCAGGTGGAGGGGTATCCCTATTTTTAGGGATAGGGTCGGGCCGCAAAGACCCTTTAGCGCTCTTCATGATCGGATAGATATACCGGCACAGGATCTCGTTGGTCTCACCTTTGTACTTGATCTCCGTCTCAATATGCCCGCGCTGCTCCAACAGGGACAGCAGCGCGGACGCACGCTTGGCAGACACCCCAAGCGCCTCCCCAAGCTCCCGGTTGGTCGCCCAGGTATAGGCATTCTTGTTGCACTTCCAGGTGATGATGCCATACAGCATCTGGGCCGACAGCGGAAGCTCCGCGTCCAGCTTCACCACGGACGGGATGACGATGTACATACCGCCCGCCTCATCTCTGGACACCTGAACAATTTCATCTCTGGTCATTGTGCCGCCCCCCCTTGCAAACCGTGCGTCTCTGTGGTATAATACTTTTGTTCTCATAGAAAACCCCCGACTTTCGCGCCCCGGCGGGTCCGCCAACCCGCCGGGAGTTTTTATGCCCAGCCGCATCAGGTCACCGGGCGGCCATCCCGAGCCTGGGCCGCCCTGCGGGCCTCGCCCTCCTCGCGCATCAGCTCCAACATTATCTCGCGACCCACTTCGCCCAGGCCGCTGTACGTCACTTCCAACTCCAGGAAGTCCCGGCAGGACAGGCCCAAAGCAGCAAGACGGGCGACGAACGTATCTATCTTCTTCCTGGTTTCCTGGCGGACGGCTTGACGCTCCGCCTCATCCTCGGCGTCATGCTGTGCGCTCAGTTCTGATAAGCTCAATTTCCCGTCGGCGATCTCCCGGCAGAACTTTTTGGCCTCGTCCAGATGGAAATACTGGTGACATACGGTGCTGAACCTGACCTCGCCATTCTCTGAGCATACCGAAACGCAGTATGCCGGCATGCCGACCGGAATGTCGTGTTCCTTCCGGATGATAAACGTCATCCAGTTTTTGCGTCCCACCAGGCTGCCGAAACGGTCCCGGAACTTGATTTCTTTTGTGCTTCTCATAGCTAAACCTCCTACCAGATTCCCTGATTAATCATAGCTTTGGTGGCAATCTTCTGGATCTGCCGCCGCCTTGCCGCACGCTCCTCCGGTGGTTCATCAAATCCGGCAACGCCCCAGAGACAGCCCAAGTACTGATCCACCAGCTTATGCGCCTGTTCTCTGCCAACCTCACCGGCCCAACGCTCCCGGTCGATTCGATGTCTTCGGCCTTCTCCACGTCCTCTGTCCAAGGGTCCCGACTGAGCGGATCAGGCTCACGGCGGTTTTACGGCTCAATTTAATGTTTTTCGCCTTTTCCATGATGTGCTCCTTGCCGTTTTCTGGCAGGACACCCCGCCCAATGAGGTACGTAGGCGGCAATATTTCCGCCACCTACGGCGCACGGCAGCGCCCGTTTACCCCGGATGGGTCTGGCCATCGTCCATCACAAAGACGTCTGCGCCCCGATCCGGCATGACCAGCACCGGCCGGTATTCCACCGGCATGTATTTCCCTTTCGGCGTCCTGATTCAGTCGATGCGGGGGCCGTAATATTTGCAATAGCTCATGTCGAGCCCCTTTCCGCCCATTGGGGCTTGTCCTCTGGCGGGAGTTACCCGCCTACCGCTTCTGCTGCTCCCTCTCCTGTTCCAACCGCATTTTCGCACCTCGCTCGCAGAAGTACACGATCAGACGCTTGGTGAGGTCCGGCAGCTGGTCTGCTGATTTTATGTAGGTACTGAGATCGTCGCACTCTGTCCCGTCTGCCATGATGTTTCGGACCACAGCGCCGTCCGGATATACTTTTGCCATTTAGAATCACCTCACTTCAGGTTATGGCTCAAGTGGATTGTCCTATCACCGTAGACAATTTCTCTTGTAATCCGCCTCACCGTATGTTAAAATGAGGGTGAGAGCTGATTTTGGTTGTTTCGGTTCTTCTTTGCCCCGTCAGGTGTGCTAGACCTGGCGGGGCCCTTTTACGTCCACAGTTCTGCACGGACCCCAGTAACCTCGGCCAGAACCAGGCACCGTAGCCAGTCTTTATCCGCCTGAACCAGCAGCTTCTCCGTTGGCCGCGGACCGGCGTGCTCCGGGGCTACTTTATACTCTTCGATCGTTTTCACGCGGTACCTCCTTCCATTTTCTGCTGCAGCTCTCGTCACGCGCCATCCCGCCCGGCGTCAGCAATCGTCCTGCCCGCCATTGCAATCACGCCCTCGGCATAGCCCAAGATGTACTCTCGCTTCTCTTTGGGCAGGATAGACACCGCCGCCACAATGGTTTGAGCAAGTTTTTTCTCGTCGGATCCCATAAAATCACCTACTTACCATTGCCCCCTCCCCGCCGATGTGGTTGAATTTTGGCGGAGGAAGGGGGTGAGCCCATGAAAAATGAATTAGTGGAAAAACTTGCGCTGATTTACGTACAGGCGCATACAAGCACGGAGACCACTCCAGCCAAAATCTACAGCTTGTACAGGCAAGCTGTAGATGAAATACGAAAAGCCGAAGGCGAATCTTACAAACCGACACTCTAAGCCCGCCGGAGCAGCCTCCGCCAGAGAGGCTGCTCTTTTTTTTAGCCGAATTTCGCTAACCTGCACACCACGATCCAAAACAATGCAATCCTCGCCAGTATGCGCCTTAACTTCTTTTCGCAGAGCTTCCTTCTGTTCTTTGGTCAAGACTGCGTCGGTTTTTAAAATCAACATCCTGTTTCCCCCTCTCATGCGCTGTCCTGGGCCTGGGCGGTCAGGCGTTCTTGGGCGGCCATACCGTCGATAAAGAACCCCCACATCGTCAGTGCCGCATCCCGGTTCTTTTGCGAGAGCTTCTCCAGCTTGCACAGGAACTCTCTTTCCCGTTCACCGCACAAAGCGCTCTGTCTGTCTTTCTGGTTCATGGTGCTACCTCCTATTCGCTTCGGAATACCTGCTTCATGTACTGTCCTGAGCCTTGCCCTTTCTCCGCCGGTGTGGTAGAATTTTGGCGGAGAAAGGGGGTGAGAAAATGTTTTGTCCGTTTGCAAATGGCGAATGTCGCTCCGATTGTGCGTTCAAGCACATGGCACGCGGAGCGACAATGGGCATGACCAACAACATAATGACTTGCGCCCTTGCCATCCTGGCCGATGATTTAGCGGCATATCTCTACGAAAGAACCTTGCGGGAAGAAGATCAGAACTCATAATTTGCGTCCTGGATAGACTGCACGGACGCAGTGGCGCTAATTGCCCTTGATGCTTGTGTTAAGATATAGTTTGCTTCTCGTACCGTGCAGCCTTTTCCCGCAAGTAGCTGTATGATTTCGTTTCTCAACTTCAGCAGACCCTCCGCAGAACTGCTCTCAGCCATGCCGTTCACCTCCTTTGCAACTTGAATTCTCAATTTTGGTTGCTGAACCAAATATAGCACAGCAAAATTAGTTTGTCAACCATTCATTAAAAAATTATTTTGGTTGACTAACCAACATTGCTGTGCTATACTGGACTCGATTCAAATGGAGGTGACCAGGTTGAATGAGAGAATCCGCGTGGTAAGAGGTGAACTCGACCTCACTCGCGCCGCTTTTGGGAAAAAGTTAGGTGTTAGCGGTGATGTTATCAACAATTTAGAGCGTGGTCGCGTTGAAGTGAAAGAGCCTATGATTAAATTGATTTGTTCTGCCTATTCGGTAAATGAAGAATGGCTCCGCACCGGCGAGGGGGAGATGTTTGCTCCAACGCCCAGCGATACGCTAGACGCGCTGGCGCGGGAGTACCATCTTGACCGTTTTGGCCGCACGGTCGTGGAAAAGATGCTGAACTTGAATGAAAAGCAGTGGGCGGTGTTTCATGACTTTGCTATGGACGTGCTGGAAAGTCTCTCAGAGGACACCGCCGCGGGTAAGGACATCCCTATCCCTTCCAGCCCGGACACCGCCGGACAAGAACAAACACGGATGGATGTCAGCAGGCAGGAGCCTCCAGGAAAGGAAGAGGCCGAAAACCCAAAAATGCCCATCCCCGTTTCCGAGGATGGGCAAGACGAATTAGAAGGGCTGGTCAGGAAATACAAGAAGAATCTGACAGATGATCAGCAACAGCAGATTCTTGAGATGATGCAAGCGATGATAACATCACAGAAAGAGCAACTACCCGCTTCTGCTCAGCGGATAGTTGACGAAAAGTCTCCCAAAACTGAGCGTCCAGGTCAATCATAAATCGTTCCTTTCCTCCCCGGCACCGAGGATATGTATTTGCGCATAATTAACTCTACCACAAGATTCTGCCTCTTTTTGACGAAAACTGCGGTTTTTCCTCATTTTTCTTTGAAATAGCACGGTTTTTTGCTAATTGGATAACAAAAAGAGAAGTCTTGGCGTAAAAACGGAACATCCATTTATGCCAATATAGTAGGTGAAAATTTAGTTATAAGTAAATTAATATTTTGTTGTTTTATCCATCAATACCACTGTTTTTAGTTTTATTACTTGTTCTGCTTTTCATTATAGGATGGATTTACCAACACGTCAATGCTCCAAATGTTGGTAATTTTTCTTCCACTATGTGGAAATTGCAAAATCGCATCGGCGCTCACAGCGCTGGGCTCAATAAGAGGGCAGGATGGCTCACGACCACTCTGCCCTCTCGCTATACCAGAGGAGGTTTGTCCATGCCAAAGGATAATATGGTAGTAGTGGGCTACGCCCGCGTGTCCACCGAAAACCAGCTGGAGAACTACTCTATTGAAGAGCAAACCGAGCGCCTAAGGGCTTACTGCGCTGCGAAAGGCTGGTCCCTGCGCAAGCTCTACGTAGACGGTGGCTATTCCGGCGGCAACACCAACCGCCCCGCCCTTCAGCAGATGCTTTCCGCCATCCGGCAAGGCGGTGTGGACGCTGTGGTGGTTTATAAGCTGGACCGTCTCTCCCGCTCGCAAAAGGACACTCTGACGCTGATTGAGGACGAGCTGCTGGCCCACGGCACAGACTTCGTTTCTATTAATGAAAACTTTGACACCTCTACTCCTTTTGGGCGGGCCATGATCGGCATTCTCTCCGTGTTCGCCCAGCTGGAGAAGGATCAAATCACTGAACGCTTCACTATGGGTCGGATCGGACGAAGTAAGGCTGGATACTATCATGGAGGCTCCCACCCGCCCACCGGATATATCTACAAGGACGGGCTTTTGGTGGTCAACGAATATGAAGCCATGCAGGTCCGGGAGATATTCTCACAGTTTATTGCCGGAAAATCCATTAACTCCATCAATAGATATCTCTCATCCCATTACACCACGAGATGGAGTGCCGGAAAAGTACTCAACATCTTGAGAAACACTGTGTATATCGGCAAGGTTCATTTTCGCAAAACAGACTATGATGGAATCCACCAGCCACTGGTCACCGTCGAGGAATTTCAAACCGCTGCCCGCCTGCTGGACGGCGCATCAGAGCGCGAGGCCAAAAAGACCAACGCACAAAAGACGCCCTTCCGAGCGGGGTTCCTCCTTAGTGGCTTGATTTACTGCGGTCGGTGCGGCGCCCGGTACTCCGCCAATCACGGATACTACAAGTGCTACTCTCGGGCAAAAGTCTCCCGGCAATTCATCAAGGACCCGAACTGTAAAAACGACAACTGGGAGATCGGGAGACTGGATCAGCTTGTCCAGAAAGAGATACGCGGTATGATATCCCAGCCTGATCTCCTGGATATTGTCGTCCGGGCAGCAGCAGATAAGCATGAGGTTAAAATTGACCGTCCAGCCCTGCAAAAGCGCATCGCAGAAATTGACAGCCAAATCGCAAAACTTGTTGATTTATACCAAATCGGCTCTATCCCGATGGAGACAATCACTCAGCGCATCAACGCCATCTCGGCAGAGCGGGCGCATCTCCAGGAGCAATTGAGCACACCCGATCTCATGCCATCAGTCGAGCATTTCCTGCAGGCCATTGAGGATTACAAGAACGGCTTCGATTCAGGCGATATCGACAACCAGCGGATGTTTATCGCTTCCTTGGTTGAGCGCATCGTAATTGATGGACAGTCCGTAGATATTCGCTGGAGACTTTAATACAAAATTATATAGACCATGCACATTGTGAGACACTGCTTGCCGCAGGCCCGGCATTTCTGAAATGCGTGGTCCATAACGAAGGCCACCCGGGGCAGATAGCCCAGGTCCTCCAGCAGGGTGAACAGAGGGAAAAAGATGGCCATGGGCGGCAGCATCACCGCCACCACCCAGGCGGTCACCCGGTACACCCCGTCCAGCAGCACCCCAGACAGCCACACTGGGGCCCCGGCCAGCCAGCTCTCCAGCACCTCCCCGATGCGGGCAAACAGGGCCGTGAGCATGGCCGAGGGCACGTTTGCCCCTGCCACTGTCAGCCACACCACCAGCCCGAACAACAGCAGCATCAGGGGGATGCCGGTGCTTTTGGAGGTGAGCAGTCGGTCCAGACGATGCTGGCGGCGCCGACGCTCCGCCTTCTCGCTGCGCACCACCTGGGCGGCGTAGCGCTCCGCCAGGGTGACCCGCTCACAGGGGGCCCGCTCCGGATCGGCGGAAGCGTCCGCTCGCACCAGCTCGGCGATGGCCGCCTTCAAATCGTCCAACCCATTCTGCCGCCCGGCAGAGGTGCCCACCACCGGCACCCCCAGACGCTGGGAAAGGGCGGGCAGGTCCACCTTTATCCCCAATCGCTCCGCCTCGTCCAGCAGATTGACGCACACCAGCACCTTTCCGGTGAGCTCCAGCACCTGGAGGACCAAAATCAAGTTGCGCTCCAGGCAGGTGGCGTCGCACACCACCACCACCCCGTCCGCCTGGCCGCTCTCAATGTAGTCCCTCGCCACCGCCTCTTCCTGAGAGTGGGCGGCAAGGGAATAAGTGCCTGGGAGGTCAATGAGCTGGTACTCCTCCCCGGCAAATGTATACTGTCCACGGGCGGTGGCCACCGTTTTCCCAGCCCAGTTCCCTGTATGCTGACGCAGCCCTGTTAACGCATTGAACAGAGTGGACTTCCCCACGTTGGGGTTGCCCGCCAGCGCCACTCGGTTCATGTGGCCACCGCCCGGGCAGGGGCCTCCTGAGCCCGCCGCTCCAAAGCCACCCCATCGGCATCCGCCCGGCGCAGGGCTATGAGCGCCCCCCGAATCAGATAGGCACAGGGATCCCCGGCAGGGCTGCGCAGCACACAGGTCACCCGGGTCCCCCGCACCAGCCCCAGATCGGTAAGCCGCCTGTCCATGGCAGGCCCCGCGTTCACCTCAGTTACATAGGCGCTCTCCCCTTCCCGGAGAGCGGATAAGCACAATGCTTCATACATGTTCAATTGCTCCTTTCCCGCGCGGACCGTCCCCGCGGACGGTCTGCAAGCTATCCTATGACGGACGGCGGCTTTCGGTGTCCCCTGGATTTACCAGGGACATGGACAAGTAGCGGCAACGACATCTCCAGCTGTTCGTCTTTGTCGGTGGACACCTGGGCATCGAACTGTTACAGCCGTTTTTTGACCGCTCCTCGGACATCACGGATCTGATCACGAATGTAATTGGCGGAGCGCTGGGCCATGGCCTCTATGCTATTTTTAAGCTGGTCACCTTTTGGATCTTGGAGCGTTTGAAGACCAAATGATAGGCTGTTTGCGGCAAATTCCAGTTTATCGGAGGGATTTCATCTTTTAGGCGAAATCGCCCTTTGACAAAGGTAGTACATCCCTATGGGCTGGCAAGATACACAAAACTCCCGCCGCGCTGTGCGCGGCGGGAGTTCAACATGTAATGAATGAATTACAGCGCAGCCTTCAGAGCGTCTGCCATGTCGGTCTTCTCCCAGGGCAGGTCCAGCTCCGGGCGGCCAAAGTGACCGTAAGCGGCGGTCTGACGGTAGATGGGCCGGCGCAGGTTCAGCCGGTTGATGATGGCGGTGGGCCGCAGGTCAAACACCTTGTCCACAGCTGCCTCCAGCACATCGTCGGCCACAGTACCGGTGCCGAAGGTATCCACCCGGACGGATACAGGCCGGGCCACACCAATGGCGTAGGCCAGCTGCACCTGACACCTGTCTGCCAGCCCCGCAGCCACGATGTTCTTGGCGGCCCAGCGGGCGGCGTAGGCGGCGGAGCGGTCCACCTTGGTGGGGTCCTTGCCGGAGAAAGCGCCGCCGCCGTGGGGGGCGGAACCGCCGTAGGTGTCCACGATGATCTTCCGCCCGGTGAGCCCAGAATCGCCCTGGGGACCACCCACCACAAAGCGGCCGGTGGGGTTGACCAAGATGCGGGTGTTCTCGTCGAACAGCTCTGCCGGAATGGTGGGCTTAATAACCAGTTCGATCATGTCGGCGCGGATCTGCTCCAGGGATGCCTCTGGGTCGTGCTGGGTGGACAGCACCACTGTGTCCACTCGGACAGGCTTGCCGCTCTCATCATACTCCACAGTGACCTGGCTCTTGCCGTCGGGACGCAGGTAGTTCACCTTGCCTTCCTTGCGCACCGCCGTGAGCCGCTGGGCCAGCTTGTGGGACAGGGAGATGGCCAGGGGCATCAGCTCTTCCGTCTCCCGGCAGGCGTAGCCGAACATCATGCCTTGGTCCCCAGCGCCGTTGTCCAGGCCGTCGGTGAGCTCACCCTCCTTGGCTTCCAGCGCCTTGTCCACCCCCAGGGCAATGTCGGGGGACTGCTCATCCAGATTGCTGATGACGGCGCAGGTGTCGCAGTCAAAGCCGAACTTGGCCCGGTCATAGCCGATGTCCCGGATGACAGAGCGGGCGATCTTGGGGATATCCACATAGCAGGAGGTGCTGATCTCTCCCATGATGTGGACCAGGCCGGTGGACACTGCGGTCTCACAGGCCACGCGGGCCATGGGGTCCTTCTCAATGATGGCATCCAGAATAGCGTCGGAGATCTGGTCGCAGATTTTGTCGGGGTGGCCCTCGGTCACCGATTCAGAGGTAAACAGTCTTTTTGCCATGATTTGTCTTTCTCCTTTCTGACTTGGATGAAGGAAAAGGGAGCTGAAAAGCCCCCGCCGGAACGCGGCGGGGGCTGGATGGATCAGGTCTTTCCTCATCTCGCGTTTCCGCCGGACTTGGCACCTTGCGTCGCAGGTTGCCGTGGTTTCATCGGGCCGGTCCCTCCACCACTCTTGATAAGGGGTATTCAATTGTGTACGGTCTCATTATAGCACACTATACACCGCTGTCAATGGGCAATCGGAAAAATACAGAGATTTCCCTCAATCCCGCAGGGGGAGGACGTCCCGCCGGTATACACGGCGGATGAACACAGCGCACAAGGAGGCGGAAAACAGCTCGGCCACGGGGAAGGACAGCCACACCGCTTCCAGCCCGAAGGCACGGGAGAGGAGGAACGCCACGGGAAGCAGCACCACCAGCTGACGCACCAGAGAGCAGATCAGGCTGAGCACGCCATGGTCCAATGCCTGGAATACCGACGAACATACGATGCCAAAACCCGCCAGCAGCCAGCTGAGAGAGATGATGCGCAGAGCGGGTATGCCGATGGCAAGCAGGTCCCCTGTGGCGGCGCCCTCCTCCGACTGGAACATAGCCAGCAGCTGGCCAGGGAAGATCTGAAACACAACGCAGCCGACAGCCAGCATGATAGTGGCATACATGACGGCAAGCTTAATGGTCTTGATGATCCGGTCCGGCTTGCGGGCGCCAAAGTTATAGGCCACAATAGGCACCATACCGTTGCACAGGCCGAACACGGGCATGAAGAAGAAGGACTGAAGCTTGAAGTAGACACCGAACACTGCTGTGGCGGTATCGGTGAAAGCGATCAGAATCTGGTTCATGCCGAACACCATCACCGAGCCGATGGACTGCATGATAATGCCAGGCAGGCCTACGGAATAAATTTCCCGGATGGTGGGCCCGTGAGGCCGGAAGCCTTTGAAGGTGAGCTTTACCTCAGGATTGCGGGTAAAATTGAAGAAGATGGACACACAGCAGCCCAAAATCTGGCCGATAACGGTAGCCAGAGCGGCTCCCGCCACCTCCATCCGGGGGAAGGGCCCCAGGCCGAAGATGAGGATGGGGTCCAGAATGATGTTGGTAAGGGCTCCCGCAGCCTGGGCAATCATGGTATAGAAGGTCTGGCCGGTGGCTTGGAGCAGACGCTCCATGATGACCGCGCCGAACAGGCCGACGCTGACGCTACAGCAGATGGTAAGATAGTCCGTGCCGTAGTCGATGATACCGGGGATATCGGTTTGGACCACATAGAACCACTGGGAGCAGGTCAGCCCCAGCACCACAAACACCAGGCAGCTGATAATTGCCAGGAAGATGCCGTTCACCGCCGAGCGGTTCACCTTCTCCCGGTCTCCCTGACCCAGGCTCCGGGCCAGCAGGGCGTTGACGCCCACGCCGGTGCCCACGCTGACGGCGATCATTAAGTTCTGCACCGGGAAAGCCAGGGACACCGCATTCAGTGCGTCCTGGCTGATCTGGGAGACAAAATAACTGTCCACCACGTTGTAAAAGGCCTGGACCATCATGGAGATCATGATGGGGATAGCCATGTTGAGAAGCAGCCGGTTTACCGGCATTACGCCCATTTTGTTTTCACCTTCGGGCCGCGCCACAGTAAAGTACCTCCTTTTTTCGCAAGACGTTGTCCTGTCCATATAACTTCGTGCTGACTGCAGTGTCGTATTCGCATTATTATAGAAGAACCTGATTTTATTGTCAATGGGGGAAGAGCTTTTTTGGCAGTTTTGCATGATTTACAGAGGAAAATGGCGGAAAATCCCGTGGAGGGCACTGCCAGAAATTTACTCCAAGGCTGCGGGAATCATGGATATTGCCAACAATTTCAGCGAGATCGCCGATTGACGCAGAAACCGGAAGACAGCCTGAAAAGGCAGGACTGTGCCCTTTTACAGTCACAGTCCTGCCAATCATAAATACTTCGCCGCGCCGCCTTGCCTAAATTTCTTTTCTTTGCGTCAATTATGCCAGCATTGCCCGATGGAATACCTTTTTGCCTTTCTTGACGATGACGCCCTCCCCGGCGAATTTGTCTCTGGGGAACTGCGCTGCGGGGTCGGCCACCTTCTCGTCGGCCAGGTTGATGCCGCCCTGCTGGATGAGCCGCCGGGCCTCGCCGTTGGAGGCAGCCAGCCCGCACTTTACCAGCAGCGTCAGCGCTCCGATGGAACCCTCAGCAAAGTCTGCGTCCGTCAGTTCGGTGCAGGGCATACTGCCTGCGTCCCCGCCGGTGGAGAACAGCGCCTTTGCCGCTGCCTGGGCCTTGTCCGCCTCCTCTTTTCCGTGGACCATGGAAGTCAGCTCCCAGGCCAGGATCTCCTTTGCCTGATTGAGCTGGGCGTCCTTCCAATGATCCATTTCGTCAATCTGCTCCAGGGGCAGGAAGGTGAGCAGGCGGATGCACTTCATCACGTCCGCGTCGCCCACGTTACGCCAGTACTGATAGAAGTCGTAGGGGCTGGTCTTGTTGGGGTCCAGCCACACAGCGTTGCCCGCTGTCTTGCCCATCTTATTCCCCTGGGAATCCGTCAGCAGGGTGATGGTCATGCAGTGGGAGTCCTTGCCCAGCTTGCGGCGGATCAGCTCCGTGCCGCCCAGCATATTGGACCATTGGTCGTTTCCGCCGCACTGCATGTTGCAGCCGATGGTCTGGAACATGTGGTAGAAGTCGTAGGACTGCATGATCATATAGTTGAACTCCAGGAAGCTGAGCCCCCGCTCCATGCGCTGCTTGTAGCAGTCCGCCCGGAGCATGTTGTTCACCGAGAAGCAGGCGCCCACCTCCCGCAGCAGCTCCACATAGTTCAGGCTGAGCAGCCAGTCCGCGTTGTTCACCATCATGGCCTTGCCTTCGCCGAAGTCGATGAACTTCTCCATCTGCCGCTTGAAACACTCGGCGTTGTGGTCGATGTCCTCCTTGGTGAGCATCTTGCGCATGTCGGTGCGCCCAGAGGGGTCGCCGATCATGGTGGTGCCGCCGCCGATGAGGGCGATGGGCTTGTTCCCCGCCGCCTGGAGGCGCTTCATCAGCGTCAGGGCCACGAAGTGCCCCGCCGTCAGGCTGTCCGCCGTGCAGTCAAAGCCAATATAGAAGGTGGCCTTGCCGTTGTTGATGAGGTCTTTGACCTCCTCCTCGCTGGTCACCTGGGCGATGAGCCCACGGGCCGTCAATTCGTCGTAAAGTGTCATGATGTCCTCTCCTTTTTATAATTTGGAACAGAAAGCCCCCTGTCCCAGTGGGGACAGAGGGCGAAAACTCGCGGTACCACCTCTGTTTGCCGCTTCCTCGCGGAACGCGGCCTCAAGGGGTCCCCAGCAGGACCCCGGCGCTGTACCGGGCGCACCCGTCCGACCCTACTGGGGAAAGTGGAAATCCCGTTCAGGCGGCTGCTCCGAGGGGTATTCGTCGGGGGCTCCTCTCCCCCTTCCACCAAAACGGGGGCTCTCTGGGCAGGAAGCCAACGGTTACTGGTCCTCATCCTCGCATTGAAAGGATGATATCACAAGACACATCCTTTGTCAAACCATTTTTACGGCTGCAAAAGCCCAAAATGCCGCAGGGCATTGGATACGCCGTCCTCTTCCACCGCGCCGGTGACGTAGTCGGCCATGGCCTTTACCTGCTCCTCGCCGTTGCCCATAGCCACGCTGATTCCGGCCTCCGCCATCATGCTCATATCGTTCTCCCCGTCGCCAAAGGCCATCACCTCATCCCGGACAAGACCGTACCGCTCCATGGTCGCCCGGACGCCTGCGCCCTTTCCACCGTCCCGGGACACGATGTCGATCCCCTTCGGGTGCCAGCGGGTGTGCCTGCAGCCCGGCATGGCCTCCAGGAACATGCCCTCCTCCCCGGCGGGCACAAAGGGAACGAACTGGTACACCTTCCCCTCCAGCAGCCATTCCGGGCCGCGCACCGGGTACAGATCGGTGTGAAGAAATTCGTAAATCTCCCGTACCCGGTCGTTGACCTGGGTGATGTAACTCTCCCCGTTGCCCTCCATCAGGGCGGGGATGGCGGGGTTGTCCATCAGCACCCGGCAGGCCCCCTGGGCGTCCTCCAGATCAATGGGACGGTCCCGAAAGGGGACGCCGTCCCGGTCGCAGCAGAACTGACCATTGAGGGTCACGTAGCCGTCGAACTGCGCCCCCCGGAGCATCCCGGTGCCCTCCAGGTCCTGCATGGCCCGGCCGGAGCAGATGAACAGCTTGACCCCCCGCTCCCGCAGAGCGGACAGGTCCGCCAGCAGCTGGTCGGACAGAAACTTCTGCCGGAAGGACACCAGCGTCCCATCCACGTCAAAAAACATGGCCTTTATCATTTTTTCGCCTTAGCCCCCGTCTTATATCCTTCCGCCGTGGACAGCAGCTCCTCTGCGCCCTCCAGCATAACTGCGGAGCTTGTCCCGCCGCTGAGCCGCGCCAGCTCCTCCCGGCGCTGGGGACGGTCCAGCCGCTCCACCCGGGTGAAGGTGCGGCCCTCCGCCTCCCCCTTCTCCACGGAGAAGTGGACGTCCCCCATGGCGGCGATCTGGGGCAGGTGGGTGACGCACAGCACCTGCCGCCCCCTGGACACCTCAAACAGCTTCCGGGCCACCTTCACCGCCGCCCGGCCGGACACCCCCGTGTCCACCTCGTCGAAGATGAGGGTGGACACCTGCTCCGTCTCCGCCAGCACGTTTTTCAGCGCCAGCATGATCCGGGACAGTTCGCCGCCGGAGGCAATTTTGTTGATGGGCTTCAGCGCCTCGCCCATGTTGGCGGACATGAGGAAACGCACCGTGTCCATGCCGGTGGCGTCCATTCCGTCGGGGCCCTCCTTGGGGCCGAACTCCACCTGGAACTGCACCCGGGGCATGTCCAGCTCCTTCAGCTCGGTCTGAATCCGCTTGGCCAGCTTCTCTGCCGCCTTTTTCCGCTGGTCGGACAGCTTCCTGCCCAGCTCCACCGCCGTTTTCAGCGCCTTGTCCAGCTCCTTTTCCAGCTTGGCGGAGCGCTCCTCAGCGAACTGGATGTCATCCAGCTCGTTCCGGCACTTGTCCAGGAAGGCCAGCATCTCCTCCACGCTGCCCCCGTACTTCTTTTTCAAGCGGTAAAGCTTGTCCAGCCGCTCCTCGATCTCGTCCAGCTCTCCGGGGTAGAAGTCCAGCGTGCCCCGCAGGTCCCGGACCAGCTCGGCCAGGTCGTCCGCGTCGCAGCGCAGCTGGGCCGCCTTCTCCGACAGCTCCCGCAGGCCGCTGCTGTGCCGGCCCCCCTGGGCCAGCCGGTTCTCCGCCTCCATCAGCAGGGACACGGCCCCCTCGCTGTCCTCCCCGCCGGTGAGGGCCTGCCAGGCCCCGTCCACCGCGTCGGTGAGCCGCTCCGCGTTGCGCAGCACCTCCCGCCGCTGGGACAGCTCCTCCTCCTCGCCCTCCCGCAGCTGGGCCCGCTCCAGCTCCTCAATCTGGTAGGTCAGCGTGTCCATCCGCCGGGCCTTTTCCGCCTCGCCCATCTGGAGGGATTCCAGCTCCCGCCGGGCGGAGCGCACCTTCTCATAGGCGGCGGCAAATGCGGACAGGCTCTTCTCTGTCCTGCCGAAGCTGTCCAGATAGCCCAGGTGGCACTCCTCGTCCAGCAGCTGCTGGCCGTCGTGCTGGCCGTGAACATTCACCAGCTGGCAGCCCAGCTCCCGCAGCTGGGTCACCAGCAGGGGCCGGCCGTTCACCCGGCAAACGTTCTTGCCGTCCCCCTGAATAGCGCGCTCAATGAGCAGCTCCCCATTCTCGTCGGGACCCATCCCCTGCTCCTCGAACCAGGGCAGAGCGGGCACCTCTCGAAACACAGCCGACACCCGGGCGGACTTGGCCCCGGTGCGGATGATGTCCCGGCTGGTGCGCTCCCCCATGATGGCGCCGATGGCGTCGATAACGATGGATTTGCCCGCGCCGGTCTCGCCAGTGAGGACGTTGAAGCCCTTGTCAAAGGTGATCTCCGCCTGGGAGATCACCGCAATGTTCTCAATATGCAGCAAGCTGAGCATACTTCCTCACCCTTCCAGCATAGATCCAATCTCCCCGCACAGCTCCTCCGCCGCCTGATTGGTGCGCATGATGAGGATGGCGGTATCGTCCCCCGCCAGGGAGCCCACCAGCCCGTCCAGCTCCATGCCGTCCAGGGCGGCCCCAGCGGCGGGGGCCAGACCGGGCATGGTCTTGACCACCACGATGTTCTGGGCCACGTCACAGGAGGTGACCCCCTCCCGGAAAATGTTCTGGAGCCGTCCGGCGATGGCCCGCCGGGGCGGGCGGACAGCGGATACCACGTAGTGGTAGCTGCCCCCCTCCCCCGGCTGCTTCACTAAATTCAGCTCTTTAATGT
This sequence comes from uncultured Oscillospiraceae bacterium, assembly GCA_949841465.1. Taxonomy (GTDB): domain Bacteria; phylum Bacillota; class Clostridia; order Oscillospirales; family Oscillospiraceae; genus Enterenecus. The sequence continues at coordinate 80,575 of CATKZW010000003.1, read as the reverse complement.
CCCGGGAAATGGTGGCCTGGGTGGCCCGGATGCCGCACCTGCCCAGGTGGTCCAGCATCTGTTCCTGCGTTTCTATGTCCTGCTCGTTAATGATGCGGAGGATCTCCGCATGTCGTTTTGCCTTCAAGTCCTCTCACGCCTTTCCCAGCTTCTGATTGATGCGCTCGTAAAAGCTCCGGCCGGTGAGCTTCACCATCTGGGTGGTCTGCCGGGACCGGCGGCACTCCACCCAGTCCCCGGGCCCCACCCGAAACGCCCGACCTCCGTCTACGGACAGGTAGGCGGTTTTTTTGCCCCCCGGCGTCAGCCGCACCCCCACCGACCGGCCGGCATCCAATACAAAGGGCTTAGCGTGGAGGGAGTGGGCGCAGATAGGGGCGATGATGATGTTGGCCGCGGTGGGTTCCACAATAGGCCCTCCCGCCGCCATGGAATAGGCGGTGGAGCCGGTGGGGGTGGCCACCACCAGTCCGTCCCCGGTGAAGGAGGAGATGGTCACCCGGTCGCCGGTGACCTCCAGATCCAGTACCCTGGCCACCGCTCCCTTGGTTACCACCGCGTCGTTCAGGGCCTGGTCGGAGAACACCACCCGGCCCTCACGCCGGACGCACACGTCCAGCATCATCCGCCGCTCAATGCCGAACTTTCCAGCGGCCAGCCGGGACAGCAGGGACAGCTCCCCGTGCTCCAGCTCCGCCATGAAGCCGATGCTGCCCAGGTTCACCCCCAGCACGGGAATGCCCCGGGCATTGGCCTCGTGGGCGGCGTGGAGGATGGTGCCGTCCCCGCCGAAGCACACCAGCACGTCGGCGTCCGCCAGCTCCTCGCCGGGGTCGCTCAGGACCACCCCGGCGGGCAGCTCCAGCCGTCCCCCCTGCTCCACCTCGAAGGGCAGGCAGATGGCGGTCTGCGCCCCCGCGTTTTCCAGGATGCGCTGGGCAGCCTGGGCCGCCCGCAGGCCCCGGTCCCGGTAGGGGTTGGGGCTGAGCACGATTTTCATGATCTCTCACCCCTCCAGCGTCCGGTGGGAACGGTCCACCAAATCCTTCAAATCAAAATCAGCCGTTTCCCCGGCCCCCGCGCACAGGAAGCCCAGGTACTCAATATTCCCCTCCGGCCCTCGGATGGGTGAAAAGTCTAAGCCCTTTACAGCAAAGTCCGCCTCTCGGGCATGGGCCAGGAAATGCTCCAGCACCGTCAGGTGGACGGCCGGGTCCCGGACCACGCCCTTTTTGCCCACCTTGTCCTTCCCCGCCTCAAACTGGGGCTTCACCAGGGCGGCAGCCTGTCCGCCGGGGGCCATGAGCGGCCGCAGAGCGGGCAGAATCAGCCCAAGGGAGATGAAGGACACATCAATGGAGGCGAAATCCAGCGGCTCGGGAATCTGCTCCGCCGTGAGATAACGGGCGTTGGTGCGCTCCAAACACACCACCCTGGGGTCGTTCCGGATGGACCAGGCCAGCTGGCCGTAGCCCACATCCACGGCGTATACCTTTTTCGCGCCGTTTTGCAGCATACAGTCGGTAAAGCCTCCGGTTGAGGCGCCGATGTCGGCGGCGGTCTTATCCGCCAATGTGATGGGGAAGCACTGCATGGCCTTCTCCAGCTTCAGCCCGCCCCGGCTGACGTAGCGCAGCTGACCGCGCACCTCCAACGGCGCGTCCTCGTCCAGCGTCATACCCGCCTTGTCACAGCGCCGCCCCCCGGAGTACACCTGCCCCGCCATGATGACAGCTTGGGCCTTCTGACGGCTCTCCATAAGCCCCCGCTCCACCAGCAGCAGGTCCACCCGCTTTTTAGCCACGATCCATCACCTCCAGAGCCTTTTTGGCAATGGACGCACCGTCGATGCCGCTCAGCTGGCGCAGCTCCGCCACAGCGCCGTGCTGGACGAAACGATCCCCCAGGTTCACCAGGGCCATGCGCACCCCGCCTACGCCCCGCAGGGCAAACTCGGCGGCGATGCGCTGTCCCACACAGCCCGCGGCCATGCACTCCTCCGCCACCACCAACCGTCCGGTCTTCTGGGCGCAAGCGGCCACGGTGTCCACGTCCAGAGGTACGATGCTGTTCAGCTTCACCACCTGGGCGGACTTTCCCTTTTCCTCCAGCCGCTTTGCCGCCTCCAGCGCCTCATTTATCATCGTACCATACGCCGCGATGGTCACGTCCCTGCCGGGCTGGAGCACGCTGGCCCCCTCAATGCCGCACAGGGCGGTGAACCCGCCCTCGCCTCCCTTGGGGTAGCGCACCGCCGCCGGGCCGCGCACCTTCTCCACCGCATAGCGGAGCATGGCCCGCAGCTCCTCAAAGCTGGCTGGGCAGAAAATCTTCATCCCGGGCACCGAGCTGAGATAGGCCACATCGAATACGCCGTGATGGGTCTCGCCGTCCTCCCCGGACAGCCCCGCCCGATCCACGCAAAGCACCACGTGCAGCCCCTGGATGGCCACGTCATGAATCAGCATGTCATAGGCCCTTTGCAGGAAGGTGGAGTAGATTGCCGCCACCGGAATCATGCGCTGCTTGGCCATACCCGCCGCCATGGCAATGGCGTGGCCCTCGGCGATGCCCACGTCGAAGAAGCGGTCCGGATACTCCCTGGCGAACTCCACCAGCCCCGTGCCGTCGGGCATGGCGGCGGTGATGGCGGCTATGTCGTCCCGCTCCCGAGCCAGCTGCCGCAGGGTGTCGCCGAACACGGAGGAAAAGCTCTCCCCGCTGTGCTTCAAGGGTTCGCCGGTCTCCCTGCGGAAGGGACCCACGCCGTGGAAGCGGTCCGGCTCCTTCTCCGCCGGGGGGTAGCCCTTTCCCTTAACGGTTTTGATGTGGAGCAGGACGGGGCAGTTCAGCTCCTTGGCGTACCGCAGCAGCCGGGTCAGGTAATTCACATCATGGCCGTCCACCGGGCCCAGATATGTAAATCCCATATCCTCGAACATGCTGCAGTGGAGCACTGCGTCCTTCACCGCCTGCTTGGCCCGGTGGGTGAAGCGGTACAGCCCCCGGCCCGCGGCGGTCAGGCCGGTGACCCTCCGATATACCTTTTTAAATTGCAGGTACTGGGGCTTTAGCCGCTGCTGGGCCAGGTGGCGGGCCACGCCGCCCACGTTTTTGGTGATGGACATCCCGTTGTCATTGAGGATAACCACCAGCTGCTCCCCGCTCTGCCCTGCGTCGGACAGGCCTTCGTAGGCCAGCCCGCCCGTCATGGCCCCGTCCCCCAGCATAGCCAGGACGCAGTAGTCCTCCCCACTCAGCGTCCTGGCCCTGGCCATCCCCAGAGCCACCGACACCGCGTTGGAGGCGTGCCCCGCGATGAAAGCGTCCGCCCGGTGCTCCCGGGGCTTTGGAAAACCGGACAGGCCGCCCAGCTTGCGCAGGGTGTCCATCTGCCCGCCCCGCTGAGTGAGGATTTTGTGGGCGTAGCACTGGTGCCCCACGTCGAACACCAGCCTGTCCGTCTCCAGGTCGAATACCCGGTGGACGGCTACGGTGGCCTCCACCACCCCCAGGCTGGAGGCCAGGTGACCTCCCGTCTTGGACACGCTGTCGATGATCTGCTCTCTCAGCTGGTCGCACAGCAGCTTCGCCTGGAGGTCGGTGAGGGTGCTCATCCGCCCCGAGTCCATAGGCTGCGCCTCCTTTCGTCGGGGCAAACTCCATATCCTTCGCTTCCGCCTTTCGGCGAAAGCTCAGTCATTCCGTTGCCCCTCCTCTCCCCAAAAAGCCCAAGGGCGGCTTTTCGGGGGTTCCTTTCTTCCCTCTTAAAACCCGTAGGCGATGAATCCGCCCGCCAGGCCCACCGCAGCGCCCAGCACAGCGCCCACCGCCACCTGGAGCGGGGTGTGGCCGATAAGCTCTTTCAAATCGTCGTCCAGCTCCTCCGGCCGCTGCTCGTCCCAGTTGCGCAGGATGTAGTTGAGCACCTTGGACTGCTTTCCCGTCTCCCGGCGGACGTGGGCCGCGTCGTACATAACGATGAAGGCCAGCACCGCCGCCACGGCAAACACCGGCGAGTCAAGGCCGGAGCATATGGCGGTGGACACGGCGGTGGCGCACACCAGGGCCGAGTGGGAGCTGGGCATACCGCCGCCGGTGGTGAGATAGGTGATATCAAATTTTCGGTAGACCGCAATGGAAATCAGCAGCTTTAATACCTGAGCTATGGCCCAAGCGGATACGGCGATCAATAAAATCAGACACATCACGCATCTCTCCTCATTTTCAGACGGATGGGCGGCTCTTCCAAAACCGCCCTCCCTCTCAGTTTTTCCGTTTTGCCAGGGAGTCGGCCAAGGCGCAGAGAAATTCCGGCCGTTCAAAAGCTCGGGATATGCTCTGCTTAGCCAGTTGGGTGTGCTCCGCCACCAGCTCCCGGCATCTGTCCAGGCCGTACAGCACGGCGAAGGTGGTCTTGCCGTTGTCCGCGTCGGATCCGATGGGCTTGCCCAGCTCCTCCGCCGTGGACTCCACGTCCAGCATGTCGTCCCGGATCTGGAACGCCAGCCCCAGCTCCTTCGCATACCGCTCCGCCGCCTCCCACTGCCCGGGAGAGGGCTCCGCGGGTGAGGCCGTCAGCCCCAGCAGGCAGGCCGCCTCCAGCAGGGCGGAGGTCTTCCAGAGGTGGATCTGGGTCAGCCGGTCCACGCCCAGCCGCTGCCCCTCCTCCACAATGTCCAGATACTGCCCCGCGCACATGCCGTTCCGTCCCGCCGCCTTGGCCAGCACCGCGCAGGCCCTGCCATTGGCCGCCGGGGCGGTGCGCTTCGACGCCGCCAGGCGTTCAAACGCCGCCGCTTGGAGCGCGTCCCCCGCCAGCAGGGCCAGCCACTCGCCGTATTTCACGTGGCAGGTGGGCTTGCCCCGGCGCAGGTCATCGTTATCCATGCAGGGCAGGTCGTCGTGGATGAGGGAATAGGTGTGAAGCATTTCCACTGCACAGGCATAGTCCAGCGCCGGCTCCATCTCTCCGCACAGCGCCTCACAGAATTTCAGCGTCAGCACAGGCCGCACCCGCTTGCCCCCGGCCAGCAGACTGTACCGCATGGCATTCAACAGCTCCCGGTGGGGGCCGTCCTCCTGAAAGCAGCCGTCCAGCGCCTGTTCCACAAGGGTCAGGGCCCCGTGATATTCCCGCTCAAAGTCCATGTTCAGCCCTCTCCTTCAAAGGGGACCTCCTGGTCGTCAGCCAGCAGAAGATTCACCTTCTGCTCCGCCTGATCCAGCAGCTCCTCGCACTGGCCCGCCAGCTTGGCCCCCTCCTCGAACAGCTTCAAGGACTGGTCCAGGCCGCACTCGCCCTTCTCCAGCTGGACCACGATGGCCTCCAAACGCTCCATGGACTCCTCAAACGATTTTTTCGCAGCCATTCCTATTTCTCCCCCTTGAACTCACAGTATACCGCTCTGCCGGGCATCGGCGCGTCCAGGCCGCCTCGCTTCACTGCCATGCCCGCTCCTCTTTGTCTTTCACTTCACACAGCAGCGCCCCGTCGGACACCAGCACCTCCAGCCAGTCCCCCGGCCGGGCCTGCCCGACGGAGGACACCACGGTATCCCCTCTCCGGGCAATGGCATAGCCCCGGCCCAGCACCTTCAGCGGACTCAGGGCATCCAGCCCCGCCGCCAGACGGCCCAGTCGTCCCCGCTGGGTGGCCAGCCGGGCCTTCTCCGCCAGGGGGAGCCGGGTCTGGCACGCGCTGAGGGCCTGACGGCCCCGGTCTGTCTCACTCCTCAAAGCAAGGCTCATGCGCCGCCGCAGGTCGTCCAGCGCCAGCCGCCGGTCCTGGATGGGGGCTTTGACATTGGTCAGCGCCCGGCTGTTTTTCAGACGTGCCAGCTCCCGCCGCCCCGCCGTCAAGCGGCCCTGCAGCGCCCTGGCCAGCCGTCCGGACAGCTGGGCCAGCCGGGCCAGCTCCTCATTCCGGTCCGGCACCGCCAGCTCCGCCCCGTTGGAGGGGGTGGCGGCTCTCAAATCCGCCGCATAATCGGCGATGGTCACGTCCGGCTCGTGGCCCACGGCGGAAATCACCGGGATGTTGGACAGGTAGATGGCCCGGGCCACCACCTCCTCGTTGAACGCCCACAAATCCTCCTTGGAGCCTCCCCCCCGTCCGGTGATAATCAGGTCAATATCCGCCCGATTGTTCAGCCGGTGGATGGCGGCGGCGATCTCCCCGGCGGCCTCCTGGCCCTGGACCCGGACGGGGACCACCAAAACCTCCGCCAGCGGCCACCGAGCCCCTAAAATGCGCAGCATGTCCCGCACCGCCGCCCCCACAGGGGAGGTGACCAGAGCGATTTTATTCGGATACCGGGGCAGGGGCTGCTTGGCGGCGGGGTCAAACAGGCCCTCCGCCTCCAAACGGCGGCGCAGACGCTCGAAGGCCTCGTCCAGCGCCCCCCGGCCGTCCTCCATCAGCTCACTGCAATAGAGCTGGTACTGCCCGTCCCGGGGAAACACGGATACCCGGCCAAAGGCCACCACCCCCATCCCATTGGCGGGGCGGAAGCGCAGCCGCATCGCGTCTCCCCGGAACATGACGCACCGCAGGGAGCCCTGCTCATCCTTCAGGGAAAAGTAGTGGTGGCCGGAGGGGTAGCACTTATAGTTGGAAATCTCCCCACGCACCAGCAGGCCGGTGAGCAGCTCGTCCTCGTCCATCAGCGACTTCACGTAGCCGTTGACCTGAGATACAGTATAGACAGGAAAATTTGCGATATTCACCCACGCACCCCCCGTTCCAGCGCCCGGTGGGCCAGGATGGCCACCCCCAAGGCGTTGTCTGTGGCATACTGGGGCTGGGCAAACACCGCGCCGCAGGCCCTCTCCATGGCCGCCCGGATCTGACGGTTGGAGGCCACCCCGCCGGAGCACAGCACCGGCAGGCCGGGCCACCGGCGCTGTGCCTCCCGAGTGGCCCGCAGGAGCACATCCATGATGGTATCAATGGCAAACCGGGCAATGTTGGCGGGCTTTTCCCCTTTTTCCAACAGCCCCTTCACCTGGTTCTCCATTCCGGACAGGGAAAAGGTCAGGTCGTTCAGCTTCACCTGAAAGAAGCCGGCGCCGTCCGCCTCGGGGTACAGCGCGTCCAGCGCCTTCCCCGCCGGAAAGGGCAGGCCCAGCAGCAGCCCCGTGCGGTCAACCAGCTGCCCTGCGGAGATGTCGCTGGTGCCGCCCACCACCTCTGCCCGGACCGTGTGGCCCTCCGCCTCCACCCGCAGCAGCTCGGTGGTGCCGCCGGACAAGTGCCAAGCCAGGTGGGGCCTGTCCAGCAGGTCCTCACGGCCCGCGGACCAGGCTGCGGCGGCGATATGCCCCTGCTGGTGGGAGCAGGGGTAGAAGGGCGCGCCCAGCGCGGCGGCCAGGGCGCGGCCTTCCCCCTCCCCCACCAGGAAGCAGGGCATGTAGGAGCCCTCCACCTCACGGGGCCGGGTGGAGGCACCCACGGCGGTGATTTGACCGATGGCCCCATCCGCCCGCAGCTCCTCCACCATCAGGTGCAGCCGCTTCACGTGCTGGAACAGCGCGTCGCTCTGCCGCAGGCCCAGCGCCCCTTCGGGCACGGTGAGCAGCTTCCCACGGTTCTCCGCCCTGCCGTCTCCGAACACGGCGGCGGAGGTGGTATAGTTGCTGGTGTCAAAGCCCAGGCATTGTCCGCTCATGTCCCTCACTCCTGCTCCGGCAGCTCCTCGCGCACAAAGGAGCCCAGGATGCCGTTGATAAACTTGACCACATCGTCGTCCATGTAGTTCTTGGCAATCTCCACCGCCTCATTGATGGCCGCCTTGTTGGGAATGTCCGGCATGTACATGATCTCGTACATGGCCACCCGCATGATGGCGGAGGCCACCCGGTCGATGCGGGCAAACTTCCACCCCTTGGCGTATTTGGCGATGTAGCCGTCCAGCTCCGCGCCGTGGCTGCCCACCCCTCGGACCAGCCGTGTGATGTAATCCAGTTCCCCTTCCCCGGGGAACTCGGCATACATGGGCTCGTCCATGGCCCGCTGGGCGAAGGACTCCGGGGTGAGCTCCCGTTCCAGGAGCTGCTGGGCCCTTTCGGCGGAAAAGGCCAGCTCAAAGGCAAAGTGGACCGCGATTTCCCGAGCGGTGCTTCTATTCATAAGGACTCCCCCTTTCCCGGCGCGACAGCCGCCGGCGCTCTGATGTGGCGGGCACAGAAGCCCATTTTGCATATTCGCTCTATTATACACGAATACACTGAAAAAAGAAAGTCCTTTTCCCAAATTTTCGCGCAAAAAAGAGCCGGGCTCCCCGCCCGGCTCTCAAACGCTCCGTCACGCGCTCATTTCTGGAAGGTCACGCCCACCACGGTGACGTTCACCTGGGACACCTCCAGCCCGCTGGTATTCTCCACGGCGCTGAACACCGCGTCCTGCACACCCTTGGCCACGTCGGTGACCACGTAGCCGTACCGCACCAGGATGGACAAGTCTACGGTCACCCGCTCGTCCTCCACCTCCAGACGCACGCCCTTGGTCAGGGCCTTGCGGTTGGCGGTGGCGGTGCCCTCGCTGCTCAGTCCGGACCCCAGGGAACTGACGCCCTCCACGTCCACCGCAGCGGCGGCGGCGATGATTGCCAGCACCTCCTCGGAAATGCTGACGCTGCCCAGCTCACTCTCGTGGGAGATATATTCCTTGCCTTCGGCCATGTTCGCCTCACGCTCCTTTACCATATTGGAGCTATTATATCACCCTGTCCCACAAATTACAATCCCAATTTTCCGCCGCGTCGTTATCATGCTCGCGCTTACGGCTCGGTCTCAATAACCGTAATCTTGCTGGCGGACAGGCCGGTCTCCTCCTTGACGATCTCCATGATCTTGGTGGCGTCCGCCTCCCCCAGGCCGTTCTCCGTGGAGGACACCACCACGCTGGCGCTGTCGTCGTTGATGAAGCAGATGCAGTCGCCGTAGCCCTTGGCGGTGATCAAGTTCTCGATGTTGGCCTCCGACATGGTGACGGCGGCCATAGCCTGGATGGAAGCGTTGGCCTCGTCGATGATATCCTGCTGGGCCGCCGTGTCCGCCGCCGCCTGCTGCAAAAGCTCAAGGGCGCTGTCCCGGGCCTGCTGGCGGTTGAGCCGGGCGGAGGCAAAGTAACCCGTCTGCTCCCCGGCGGCATTGGGGGAGGCGCTGGGAGAGGCGCTGGGGTCCGCGGAAGGCTGGGCGCTGGAGGCGGGCTTCCCCGCCGTCTGGCCGTCCTCCCCGTTGACCAGGGCCGCCTGGCCCAGCAGCCTGCCGCCCCCCTGGCCCTCCCCGCCGTTGGCCGTGACCTCCCGGCCGTAGGACCAGTTCAGATACACCGCCGCGCCCACAAACAGCACGATAGCCACCACGACCGCGTTTCGTTTCCACACACTCATTGTTCCGTCCTCCATTTCACATATTATGGTTTCATGTAAAATACTGCACTAATCCGTTCCTTTGCAGACCGTGATCCGGTCCGACCCCAGCCCGGTGAGCGCCGCCACCGCCTGGGTGAGCAGCAGGCGAACCTCCGCCCGGTCGGCCCCCTGGGCCACCACCACCGCGCCCTGGAACACCGGGCCTCGCTGCATACGCACCACCGCCTCCTGTCCGGAGCCGGTGTTGATGACCACCGTCTTCTCCTCCACGCTGTTTCCCCGCTCGGACACGGAGGTGGACCGGTCGGTGAGGGGCACCTGCTCCATGCCGCTCCTCACGGTGAGGGCCACCGTCACCTTCCCCGCCCCCTCCACCTGGGACAGGGTCTGGGACAGCTTCTCCTCCAGGGCAGCCAGGTCGAAGTCCTCCAAGGTGCTGCCGGAGGCGCTTTCCTCCCGCCGCTCCCCCTCTCCCGCAGGCCACAGCAGCAGCACAACCCCCGCCACGATGACCAGCAGCACATATTTGTATTTGTCCAGCAGCTTCCACAGCTGCTCCGCCTGGGGCGGCTTCCATTGGAACTTCATGGCCGTATCTCCTCGTAAGACTGCCGCCGGGCGGGCACGCCCAGCTCCTCCTCCAGCAGGCGCTCCAGCCGGGCGCGCTGCTCCTGTGTCCACGTGCCCCGGGCGGCGATCTCCCAAGGGCAGGGCACGCCGTCCTCGTCATAGCCATAGGTCACCTCCGCCTCACAGTCAAAGCCCAGCTCTCTCGCCTTGTCCATAACATATGCGGCGGTCTCCTCTTCTATGATAGCCAGATAAAACTGCTCGTTCTGGGCCTCCAGCTCCTGCTCCAAGCTCTGGGACCGGTTTCGCCAGCCCTCCACGGCCTGGGTGAGGGCAGAGCCGTCCAGCACCCCAGCCAGAGGCCCCGCCGCTGCCAGCAGCAGGGCCAGCCCTCCCGCCAGCCTGCACACCTTTTTCGCGCCGCCCTCCGGAGCCAGGGCGTCCGCCAGGGCCAGCACCAGTGCCGCCGCCGTCACCCCAAGCAGCCACTGCCGCACCAGCCCCATCATGCGGCGGTCACCGACACGCAGGACACCAGCGTGATGAGCAGCAGCAGGCAGCACGCCCCCGTCATCCCCAGCACCAGCCCGAAGGCGGAGCTGAGCCGGTCCACCAGGCTGCAGGCCGGGCCGCTGCCCAGGGCGCAGGACAACGCCGCCACCAGCTTATAGGCCAGATAGTGCACCGCCAGGCGCACCAGGGGGATCAGGCACATGCCCAGAATCGTCACCATCCCAAATACCCCCACCGTCCCCCGAAGCACCCCCGCCGAGGCCAGCACCGTCTCCGCCGCGTCGGACAGGATGCCTCCCACCACCGGCACCGCCCCGGAGATGGCGAATTTCGCCGCCTTCACCGCCGCCGCGTCCGCCGTCCCCGCCACCACGCCGCTGGTGACCAAATAGCTGACAAAAACGGTCATCAGGATGGTGATAAAAGTGGTCACCGCCCATTTCAACAGGTCCGCCATGCGCTTCAGCTCCTCCCTGCCCAGCGCCGCCTGGGCCACCGACGCGGCGATGTAGCCGTATAAAAGCGGCACCAGAAGGCCGTGGATCATGTCGATAAGCAGGTTTGAGAACAGCGCCGCCGCCATCTGCCGGGCCGCTGCCCCCGTCACCGCCCCCGTGGCCGCCGTCACCGCCGCCACCACGGGCAGCAGCACGTCGGAGAAGGAGGCCATCTTCTCAATGACCCCCGTGCCCAGGCCCAGCAGGGAGTTCACGTCCGCCACCGCCACCGCCGTCACCGCCAGCGTCCCGGCCAGGGAGGCGGCCTTTACCCCGCTTTTGCCTACCTCCTGACTCACCGACTCCGTCAGGGCGCAGAACAGCAGGATCACCAGCAGCAGCGCCCCCGATCGGGCCGCCCGGCGCACCGCGCCGCTCAGCTCCCGGGTGCCCGTGTCCAGCAGGGCCTCCAGGCCCTCGTCCAGGCTGACTCCATACTCCGCCGTCCCGCCGTTCTGCTCCGCCGCCCGCTGGAGCTTGTCCACCTCTGCCAGCTCCTCCTGCCGCCGGACCGCCTCCTCCCCGGTAAGGGCCCTGGCAGGCAGGATCAGAGCGGGCAGAAGCAGGAGGGCCAGCATCCACCGTTTTCCCATGGTACGCCCCCTCACAAGAGCTGGAGCAGCACGTCCAGCACCGCCGACATCAGGGGCAGAGTGGCGGACAGGGCCAGGGCCGTCCCGGCCAGCTCCACCGCCGAGGCCAGCCCCCCCTCCTGGGCATCCTTGCAGAAGTCCGCCGCCAGCCGGGTGACGATGGCGATGCCCGCTGTCTTCATCACCGGCTCCACCACCTGGGCGGACAGCCCCCCCGTCTCAGCCAGCTTGTCCGCCAGCTCCACCACGGAGGTCAGCGCCCCCGAGCAGTACAGCACGATCAGGGCGCAGGCGCCAATGCCCAGGGTCAGGGCGATCTCCGGCGACTGCCTGCGCACCACCACGGCGCACAGCGCCGCCGCCACCGCCGCCGCCGCGATTTTTACCACGCCGCTCACAGTCCGAACAGGTCCTTTACCAGGGTGAACAGATCGTTGATCTGCTGCACCACGATCATCAGCACCACCACCAGCGCCACCAGAGTGGTCATGGTGGCCATCTCATCCCGTCCCGACCGGGTGAGCACCTGGTTGAGCACCGACACCAGAATGCCGATAGCGGCAATTTTGAAAATCAAATCCACATCCATCATCCGTCCTCCTATGTACTCACAAAATACCGTCTATGCGGGGATTTTCCCCCCACAGGGGCCGCCGCCCTCGGTGGCCCGCCGGCAAATCACAAACCCAGCCTTACAGCAGAGCAATGGCCAGTAGCAGCCCCGCCGTCATCCCCAGCACGCCGTACACCCGGCCCAGGCGGCTCCGGTCGTCCGCCGCCTCCCCCTGGAGGGTGCGCAGCCCCGCTGCTGTGTCCTCCAGCGCCAGGCACTGGCTGTCGCCGTCATACCGGCCCAGCACCGGGCCAAGCCGCTCCAGCAGGGTCTTGTCCCCCTCCGCCAGCCGGAGGGGGGCGGAGGCCAGACTGTCCCGCCACACCTGCTGGAAGGGCTGACCGTCCGCTTCCCCGGCCCGCTGAGCGCACCGGGCGAAAAACTGCGCCGCCGGCCCGTGGGCGGCCCGCGCTGCCCCATCCAGCGCCTGGGGCAGGGGAGCCAGCCGCCAGCCAAGTTCACGCTGCAGCACGTCCAGCCCCGCCGCCAGCTCCCCCAGGTCCCGCACCCGGCCGTCCAGCCGGCACACCCCGGCCAGGCCCAGCGCCCCGCACCCGGCCACCACCAGGGCCGCCCCCAGCATCCGCATCATGGCAAAACCTCCGTGCGCATAACCCGCTCGCCGCCCCGGCGCTCCACAATCACCAGCCGCCGGAACACCCCCGCCGCCAGCAGCTCCCGATAGGCGGGGCGGCGGCTCAAATCGTCCAATCCCGCACCGTGGGCGGTGGCGATGAGGGCTGCGCCGCAGCCCGCCGCCTCCACCACGGCCTGTACATCCTCTGGCCGGGTGATCTCGTCCACCGCCGCGATCTGCGGGTTCATCCCACGGACGAGGATGGACAGCCCCTCCGCCTTAGAGCAGCCGTCCAGCACGTCGGTGCGGCGGCCCACATACAGCTGGGGCTCCCCCCGCCACAGCGCGGCAATCTCCCCCCGCTCGTCGGCCACCGAGACCCGGTGGGGCGGACAGCCCTCCCCGTCGGACAGCGCCCGGACCAGATCCCGCAGCAGGGTGGTCTTCCCCGCCCCCGGCGGGGCCAGGATGAGGGTGCTCAAAAACCGCCCCCCCTCCATCAGATCCGGCAGGACAGGACCTGCCAGCCCCGTCACAGGCCGCGCCGTTCGGATGGACAAGGAGGACAGCTCCCGGAGGGTAACAATCCGCCCGTCCTTTTTCACCACCGTGCCGCACAGCCCTATCCGGTGCCCCCCCCGGAGGGTGACAAAGCCCTGGCACACCTTGTCCAGCGCCGTGTGGGCGGAGGACTGGGTTGCGTTCTCCACCACCTGGCGCAGGTCGTCCTCGCCCACCGGCAGGGTATCCGTCTCCGCCTCGCCCACCGGCAGAAGTGCGGTCATGGGGAAGCCCCGGCGGAGGCGCAGCTCCTCCAACCGCTCCAGCCTGTCCGTCCCAAGGGCCCGCAGGCCCTTGAGCAGCGGCCCGGGCAGCACCGCCGCCGCCTGCTCCCACGGTTTTCTTTCGTCCATCCGGTTCACCACCTCACGTCTTGTCCCCATCCTATGAGGGCGTGTCCCACAATATTCCAGCACAATGCCGTAGTGATTGAATAGCGCACACGCGAAAAGCCGCCCGCCGGAGCTCCCGGCAAGCGGCTTTTTCTGTTTTCAACCAAATTCATGCGCCAACGGACAGGCCTGGCAGCACGCAGCGCACCACGCGCATCTACCGGCGTACTACAGCACAGAGACGATCCGCTGGACCGCTTCCCTGGTGGCGTCCGCGTCGCCGAAGGCGGTGACCCGGATGTAGCCCTCCCCGCTGGGGCCGAACCCCGCGCCGGGGGTGGTGACCACGCAGGCCCGCTTCAGCAGCAGGTCGAAGAAGTCCCAGGACGGCGCGCCGTTGGGGGTCCGCACCCACAGGTAGGGGGCGTTCACCCCGCCGTATACCGTCAGCCCGGCAGCGGTCAGGCCCTCTCGGATCACCTTGGCGTTGTTCAGGTAGTAGTCGATGGCCTGACGGGTCTGCGCCCTGCCCTCGGGAGTGAAGGTCGCCTCCGCCGCCCGCTGGATCACGTAGGGCACGCCATTGAACTTGGTGCCCTGACGGCGGTTCCACAGGGCGTTTAAACTGGCCCCGTCCCGCTCCAGCGCCTTGGGGATCACCGTATAGGCACAGCGGGTACCGGTGAACCCGGCGGACTTGGAGAAGGAGCGGAACTCAATGGCGCAGGTCTTTGCCCCCTCCACCTCAAAGATGCTGTGGGGAACGCCCTCCTCGCTGATGAAGGCCTCATAGGCGGAGTCAAAGAGGATCACGCTGCCGTGGGCGTTGGCGTAGTCCACCCACACCTTGAGCTGCTCATGGGTGGCCGCCGTGCCGGTGGGATTATTGGGGGAGCAGATGTAGATCAGGTCGGGGACCCTGCCGCCCTGGGGCAGATCGGGGAAAAAGCCGTTCTCCGCCGTGCAGGGCAGGTAGACCAGGTCGGTCCACCTCTCCCCGTCGTGGTCTCCCGCCCGGCCTGCCATGGCGTTGGTGTCCACGTACACCGGGTACACCGGGTCGCACACCGCCACCACGTTGTCCACCGAGAAGATGTCTCCGATGTTCCCGCAGTCGCTTTTCGCGCCGTCGGAGACAAAAATCTCGTCGTCCGCGATGTCCACGCCCCGCTCCTTGTAGGAATCCCGGATGGCGAAGCGCAGGAAATCGTAGGCACAGCAGGTCTCCTCGCAGTAGCCCCGGAAGGTCTCCTTCACCCCCATCTCTTGGGATGCCTTCACCATGGCCTCCACCACCGCGGGGGCAAGGGGCTGGGTCACGTCGCCGATGCCCAGGCGGATGAGGGGCATCGGCGGGTTCTGGGCGGAAAAAGCCCGCACCCGCCGGCCGATCTCCGGGAACAGGTAGCCGCCGGGCAGCTTGAGGAAGTTTTGATTGATGTGGGCCATTGGGACCACTCCTTACTTTATTAAGTTAAACCATTGTACAATATTTTCCCCGCCCCGGTCAATCGGCAAGTTCGCCATCAAAAACCGTCACAGCGGGCCCAGTCATGAACATATGGCTGGATTTTTCATCCCAGCGCACCTGCAAATCGCCTCCGGCCAGATGCACCGCCGCCGCCCGGTCCAGCTTCCCGGCGGACATCATGGCCGCGGCAGACGCGCACGCCCCAGTGCCGCAGGCCAGGGTCTCGCCGCTGCCCCGCTCCCAGACCCGCATTTGGAGCTCGGTGCGGTTCAGCACCCGGACAAATTCCACGTTGACACGGCCGGGAAAGGACGGGTGGCGCTCAAACAGAGGGCCCAGGGCCGGCAGGTCCAGAGCGGCGGGGTTATCCACCTCCACCACCGCGTGGGGGTTGCCCATGGACACGAGAACAGCCGTATATGTAATTCCCTTTACAGCAAGATTCACTGCTGATTGGAGGCTGGGCACACCCATGTCCACTACCGCCGCGCACACCTTCTTCTCCCGGAGCATCAGGGAGATGTCCCGCTCCCCCGCCGCGGTCTCAACAATGAGATGGGCCCGGTCCGTCAGGCCCTTTTCGTAGACATACTTCCCGAAGCACCGGATGCCGTTGCCGCACATGGCCCCCTCGGAGCCGTCGGCGTTGAGCATCCGCATCCGGAAATCCGCCCGCTGGGACGGGCAGACGCAGATGAGGCCGTCCCCGCCCACGCCGAAATGGCGGTCGGACAGGCGGCGGGCCAGCCCGGGCAGGTCGTCGGGCTCAAACTCCATGCAGTTAATGAAAATGTAGTCGTTTCCCAAACCGTGCATTTTGGTAAAGCGCATACGCTCCCCTCCTTACAGGGAAACGTATGCGCTTTGGCTTGACCATTATAAGACGGTCTTTGGGTCAATAGTTGATGATATACTTATCCCGCTCCCAGGAGGACACCCGGGTGCGGTACTCCTCCCATTCCGCTTGTTTCCCGGCGATGTACTGGGAGGTGACGTGCTGGCCCAGGGCGCTCATGACCAGCTTATCCCGCTTCATGGCGATCAGCGCCTCTTCCAGGGAGCCGGGCAGGGCCTCGATGCCCCGGCGCTTGCGGGTGGCGGGGGTCATGGCAAAGATGTTCTCCGTCACCTCCGGGGGCGGCGTCATGCCCTTGGCGATGCCGTCCAGACCGGCGGCCAGGCACACCGCCAGGGACAGGTAGGGGTTGCAGGCCGGGTCCGGACAGCGCAGCTCCACCCGGGTGCCCTGGCCCCGGGAGGCGGGGATGCGGATCAGGGTGGAGCGGTTGGAGGCAGACCAGGCCATGTAGCAGGGGGCCTCATAGCCGGGCACCAGCCGCTTATAGGAATTCACCAGGGGGTTGGTGACGGCGGCCATCCCCTTCATGTGGGCCAGAATGCCCGCGATGAAGGAGTAGCACTCCTTGGACAGGCCCTGCTCCCCGCTCTCGTCAAAGAACACGTTTTTCCCACCCCGGAGCAGGGACATGTTGGTGTGCATCCCGTTGCCCGCCAGGCCGTAGATGGGCTTTGGCATGAAGGTGGCGTGAAGGTTGTCCCGCTGGGCGATGGTCTTGACCGCCAGCTTGAAGGTCATGATCTTGTCGGCGCACTCCAGGGCGGGGGCATATTTGAAGTCGATCTCGTGCTGACCGGGGGCCACCTCGTGGTGGGACGCCTCGATCTCATAGCCCATCTGCTCCAATGCCAGGCAGATGCGCCGCCGGGTGGTCTCACCGTGGTCCAGGGGCCCCAGGTCGAAATAGCCCGCCTCGTCGTTGGTCTTGGTGGTGGGCTTGCCCTCCTCGTCGGTCTGGAACAGGAAGAATTCCGCCTCCAGCCCCACGTTGAAGGTGTCGTAGCCCATGGCCTTCGCCCGCTCCAGCACACGCTCCAGCACGCCCCGGGGATCGCCCACGAAGGAGCTGCCGTCCGGGTTGTGCACGTCGCAGATCAGCCGGGCCACCTTAGCGTGCTGGGGCTCCCAGGGGAAGATCACAAAGGTGTCCAGATCGGGGTGCAGATACTGGTCGGACTCGTTGATGCGGACGAAGCCCTCGATGGACGAGCCGTCCAGCATGATCTGGTTGTTCACCGCCTTCTCGATCTGGGAGGCGGTGATGGCCACGTTCTTCAGCTGGCCGAATATGTCCGTGAACTGCATCCGGATGAACTTGACGTCCTCCTCTTTGACGATGCGGATAATGTCCTCTTTGGAATATCCCATATGTAACTTCCCCTTTCTATTGTTTTGCCCCACGAAAGCCGGCATGCGCAAGCCTAGTTTTTCATATTCCGAGTTTCAGCATAGCATAAACCCGATTTTTGTCAATGCTTTTTTGCAATGATGCAGAATTTCAGCGCAGAAAACAGGTTTCGCACCTGGCAAAACCCGTTTTTTGTGATATGTCACATGGAGGGTCAGAGACAGCCCGGCCCGATACCGTCTGTCAAACCTAAACTATTTTTACTGTTTGGGAGAATATTAAAAAAACGGCAACTCTTACTTGACCGCCCTTGTGTATTCTGATAAAATATGGTCATTACTCAAGGTACCCATCGCGTTTTCCCGCACATCCGATAAAACAATTTGGAGGAATGTACAATGGCTCACAAATATGTCTATCTGTTCTCAGAGGGCAACGCCAATATGCGCGAGCTCCTGGGCGGCAAAGGCGCCAACCTGGCCGAGATGACCAACATCGGCCTGCCCGTGCCCCAGGGCTTCACCATCACCACCGAGGCGTGCACCCAGTACTATGAGGACGGGCAGAAGATCAACGACGAGATTCAGGCCGAAATCATGGAATATATTGTCAAGATGGAGGGCATTACCGGCAAAAAGTTCGGCGACAAGGAAAACCCCCTGCTGGTGTCCGTCCGCTCCGGCGCCCGGGCCTCCATGCCCGGCATGATGGACACCATCTTGAACCTGGGCCTCAACGAGGACGTGGTGGAGGTCCTCTCCCGCAAGTCCGGCAACCCCCGCTGGGCCTGGGACTGCTACCGCCGCTTCATCCAGATGTACTCCGACGTGGTCATGGAGGTGGGCAAGAAGTATTTTGAGCAGCTCATCGACCAGATGAAGGAGAAAAAGGGCGTCACCCAGGACGTGGAGCTCACCGCCGACGACCTGAAGGAGCTGGCCGGCCAGTTCAAGGCCGAGTACAAGTCCAAGATCGGGCAGGACTTCCCCTCCGACCCCAAGGAGCAGCTGATGGGAGCCATCAAGGCCGTGTTCCGCTCCTGGGACAACCCCCGCGCCAACGTCTACCGCCGGGACAACGACATCCCCTACTCCTGGGGCACCGCCGTCAACGTGCAGTCCATGGCCTTCGGCAACATGGGCGACGACTGCGGCACCGGCGTGGCCTTCACCCGCAACCCCGCCACCGGCGAGAAGAAGCTGTTCGGCGAGTTCCTGACCAACGCTCAGGGCGAGGACGTGGTGGCCGGCGTGCGCACCCCCATGCCCATCAGCGAGATGGCGGACAAGTTCCCCGAGGCCTTCGCCCAGTTCGAGCAGGTGTGCAAGACTTTGGAGGACCACTACCGCGACATGCAGGATATGGAGTTCACCGTGGAAGCCGGCAAACTCTACATGCTCCAGACCCGCAACGGCAAGCGCACCCCCGCCGCCGCCCTCAAGATTGCCTGCGACCTGGTGGACGAGGGCATGATCGACGAGAAGAAGGCCGTGGCCATGATCGAGCCCCGCTCTCTGGACACCCTGCTCCATCCCCAGTTCGACTCCAAGGCCCTGAAGGAAGCCCCCGTACTGGCCTCTGCTCTGGGCGCCTCCCCCGGCGCAGCCTCCGGCCGGATCGTCTTCTCCGCTGAGGACGCCAAGGAGTGGGCCTCCCGCGGTGAAAAGGTGGTCCTGGTCCGCCTGGAGACCTCCCCCGAGGACATTGAGGGCATGAAGGCCGCTCAGGGCATCCTCACCGTCCGCGGCGGCATGACCTCCCACGCCGCCGTCGTGGCCCGCGGCATGGGCCGCTGCTGCGTGTCCGGCTGCGGCGAGATCAAGATGGACGAGGCCAGCAAGCAGTTCGAGCTGGCCGGCAAGACCTTCCACGAGGGCGACTGGCTGTCTCTGGACGGCACCACCGGCAAGATCTATGACGGCCCCATCCCCACCGTGGAGGCCACCATCAGCGGCGAGTTTGCCCGGGTCATGGGCTGGGCGGACAAGTACCGCCGTCTGCAAGTCCGCACCAACGCCGACACCCCCCACGACGCCGCCCAGGCCAAGAAGTTCGGCGCGGAGGGCATCGGCTTGTGCCGCACCGAGCACATGTTCTTCAATGAGGACCGCATCCCCGCCATCCGGGAGATGATCTGCTCCGACACCGTGGAGCAGCGCGAGAAGGCCCTGGCCAAGCTGGAGCCCATGCAGCAGTCCGACTTCGAAGGCATCTACGAGGCCATGGAAGGCCTGCCGGTCACCATCCGCTTCCTGGATCCCCCGCTGCACGAGTTCGTCCCCACCGAGGAGGCCGACATCCAGAAGCTGGCCGACGACATGGGCAAGTCCGTGGCCGAGATTAAGGCCATCATCGCCGGGCTCCACGAGTTCAATCCCATGATGGGCCACCGCGGCTGCCGCCTGAGCGTCACCTTCCCCGAGATTGCCAAGATGCAGACCAAGGCCGTCATCAAGGCCGCCCTGAACGTCCAGGCCCGCCACCCGGAATGGACCATCGTCCCCGAAATCATGATTCCCCTGATCGGCGAACTGAAGGAGTTTGCCTATGTGAAGAGCATTGTCACCGGTGTGGCTGACGCGCTGCTGAAAGAGGCGGGCTCCGACATGACCTATATGGTGGGCAATATGATCGAGACCCCCCGGGCCGCCATGACCGCCGACGATATCGCCCCCATCTCCAGCTTCTTCTCCTTCGGCTCCAACGACCTGACCCAGCTGGTGTTCGGCTTCAGCCGGGACGACGCCGGGAAGTTCCTGGACGCCTACTATGACAAGAAGATCTACGAAAACGACCCCTTCGCCAAGCTGGACCAGCACGGCGTGGGCCGCCTGATCTCCAATGCCGCCCGCTGGGGCCGCTCCACCAACCCGAATGTCCACCTGGGCATCTGCGGCGAACACGGCGGCGATCCCTCCAGCGTGGAGTTCTGCCACAAAATCGGGTTGGACTACGTGTCCTGCTCCCCCTTCCGTGTGCCCATCGCCCGGCTGGCCGCCGCCCAGGCAGCGATTGCCAACGGCTGAGCAATTAGGAGGAAAATGATATGAGACTGGTAACACGTTCCGATTTCGACGGCCTGGTGTGCGGAGCCCTTCTGTTGGAGGCGGGCATTATTGACCACTGGAAATTTGCCCACCCCAAGGATCTGCAGGACGGCCTGGTGGAGATCAATGAGAACGACTGCCTGGCCAATGTCCCCTTTGTGGAGGGCTGCGGCCTCTGGTTCGACCACCACTCCAGCGAACATGAGCGGCTGGAATTGGAGGGCAAATACAAAGGCGAAAGCCGCTTGACCCCATCCTGTGCCCGGATCATCTACGACTACTACGGCGGCGCGGAGCGCTTTCCCCAGTTCGGTGAAATCATGGAAGCGGTGGACAAAGTGGACTCAGGCAGCCTGACCGCCGACGAGGTGCTGAACCCCACCGGCTGGATCCTCATTGGTTTCCTGATGGACCCCAGGACCGGCCTGGGCCGGTGGCGTCAGTTCTCCATCTCCAACTACCAGCTGATGGAAAAGCTGCTGGAGGCCTGCCGGGTGATGAGCACCGAAGAGATTTTGGCGCTGCCCGACATGCAGGAGCGGATTGAGGTGTATTGGGAGCAGACCGAAAAATTCAAGGAGATGGTCAAGGCCCATACCCGTGTGGAGGGCAGCGTCATCATCACGGACCTGCGGGGCGTAAGCCCCATCTACACCGGCAACCGGTTCCTGATCTACAGCATGTATCCGGAGCAGAACATCTCTGCGTGGATTGTCAGCGGCCGGGAAGGCCAGGGCTGCTCCGCCGCAGTGGGCTACAGTATCCTGAACCGCACCGCCACCCTGGATGTGGGAAGTTTGATGTTGAAATACGGCGGAGGAGGCCACAAAAAGGTGGGCACCTGCCAGTTCAGCAACGAGACCATGGATCAGCAGCTGCCCAAAATGCTGGAAGAGCTGTGTGCCTTATCCAACGGCTGAGCGTTTGACCGGACACGGCATGAGTTGATTTGAACATTGGGGCATACCGCCATTCCCGGCGGTATGCCCCATCTCATTTTTCTCTCATTTCTCTCCATAAAAAAATTGCAAATCAGCATGGCACAGTGTATACTACTGTATTGGATTCCGCCGATGTCACGTCCTGCGGGCACACGGCGGTGCGCTCAGCATCCTTTGCAGAGGAGATCAATCAAATATGGGAATTGACAGAAACAGGCCGCGGGTCCTCCGGCAGGACCCGCAGGCAGAGCCGTACCCTGATCCGGCGGTGGAAGATATAGACGCAAAATCGGGGAAGCAGCCATCCAAAAAGGAGCCCTGGTGGGTGCTCCCCCTCCTGGCCGTGATCCTGGCCGCTTTTCTCAACCTGTTCATCCTCCTCAACGCCCATATCCCCTCCGGGTCCATGGAGCCCACCATTGCCACCGGGTCTCTGGTGCTGGGGGACCGCACCGCCTACCTCCGGGGGGAGCCCCAGGCGGGGGATGTGGTCTTCTTCCGCCACGAGTCGGAATTCGGGCGACGGATCATCGTCAAACGGGTGATCGCCCTGCCCGGCCAGACCTTTTCCATGGTGGACGGTCGGGTCTATTTGGACGGCCGGCTGCTGGATGAGCCGTATATCACCCAGTTCTCCTGGGACAGCTACCCTGAAACGGTGGTGCCCGAGGGGTGCTGCATCGTCCTGGGGGACCACAGGACCAACTCCAACGACTCCCGCTTCTGGACCGACCCCTTTGTCCGCTGGGAGGACCTTCTGGGCCGGGCCATGTTCGTATATTTCCCCCGGTTCCATACCCTGTAGTTTGAGCAGACCGCAAAGCATCGTCCGCAAAACAGCACCATGCCGACATAAAAAGGAGGACGCCCCATGAAAATCATCGACTCCCACGCCCATGTGGTCCAGTGCATCGCCGGAACCGGCTCCCAGGGGGAGCTGCGCCCCTGCGGCGGCGGCCGGGCTGTGTACGCCACTGGGAACTCGTTTCAGATCCTGCCGCCGGAGTTCGGCGAGTACGACGCCCCGCCGGAATCCCTGCTCCAGGTGATGGATGCCCATGGAGTGGAAAAGGCGGTGCTTCTCCAAGGCAACTATTTCGGCTTCCAGAACCTGTACACCTGGGAGGCGGCTCAAAAGTACCCGGATCGGTTTGCCGCCGCGGCCTCCTATGACCCCTTTTCCGCCCAGGCGGAAAAGATTAAGGCCCACCTGTTCGATGAGCTGGGCTTTAAAATCGTCAAGTTCGAGGTGAGCAGCGGCTCCGGCCTCATGGCCAACCACCCGCCCGTGGACCTGGACGGGGAGGTCATGCACCAGGCCTACCGTCACGCGGCGGACCGGGGGCTCATCTTCGTCATCGACATCGGCAAGCCTCGGAGTGTGAGCTGGCAGGTGGACGCCCTCAGCCGGGCCATCGCCCGGTATCCGGAAATGAAGTTTGTGGTGTGCCACCTGCTCTCCCCCCAGCTGGGGGACGGCGAGTTGCTCAAGCGCTCCCTGGAGCAGTTGGCACTGCCCAACGTGTGGTTCGATCTGGCCGCCCTGTGCCTGAACACCAGGCCGGAGACATTCCCCTACCCCGCCGCCCGGGACTACGTCAGCGCCGCCGTGGACATTGTGGGTGCGGACCGGCTGCTGTGGGGCAGCGACATGCCCTCCTCCATGACCCGGGACAGCTATCAGCATTTCATCGACTTCATTGCCCAGCATCCCGGCCTCAGCACCAGGGACAAGCAAATGGTCTTCTATGACAACGCCGCTAAGCTGTTTTTCCCCGTCTCATGAAATACAGACCGGCCATACCTTTTTAAAACGAACAGCCTGGGGCTTCCACCCCCGGGCTGTTTTACATTTTGGATCGCTCCCTTTCCGTGTCCTTTTGCAGCTCCGAATTGGTTCTACCTCATTTTGTGGAATTATTCCCCATGGGACGTCAAACCTGTGTTCCATGCGGACAGGAGGCCCAGCATCTGGATGGGATATTTGTGACACTTGATTATCGCCATCTTCGTCAAAATGTCCGCATAATTTATTCAAAAAATATTTTTGGTTATAATGCTATAAATTCAACTTATTTTTTTGTTGGAATAGGAGAAATCAAAAAAGAGGGTTGAAATTTCTGGGAAATGTGCTAAGCTGGATTCACGGCACAAATTGGTCGAACCAAAATTGTATCCCTTCACAGCCATTGTCCATTTTGGCCCCACCAATTACAGCCCCAGCGGCTTGACCGCAATTCCATGGGAGGTGTTATTCAATGGCTCTGACGATCCCCTTCGGCAAGACCGGGATGGAGCTCCACGGCGATCTGACGGACGCCGAGATCCTGGAATCCCGTATTGGTGAGCTGACCGCGTCCGGCTCAGAGGACGACCTGGTCCGCGCCGCCATGGCCGCGCCCATCTGCTCCGCCCCGCTCCATCAACTGGCCGCGGGCAAAAAGACCTGCACCATCATTATCAGCGACCACACCCGGCCCGTCCCCAGCAGGCACATCATCCCCTTCATGCTGGAGGAGCTGCGCCGGGGCAGCCCGGATATCCGAATCACCCTGCTGGTGGCCACCGGCTTCCACCGCCCCACCAGCACCCAGGAACTGGTGGGCAAGCTGGGTCAGGACATCGTGGACCGCGAGCGCATCGTCATCCACGACAGCCGGGACCCGGCGTCCAACGTGAAGATCGGCGTGCTGCCCTCCGGCGCGGACTGCGTCATCGACCGGCTGGCGGTGGAGACCGACCTGCTTATCGCGGAGGGCTTCATTGAGCCCCACTTCTTCGCGGGCTTCTCCGGCGGGCGCAAGAGCGTGCTGCCCGGCGTGTGCGATCAGGTGACGGTGCTGGGCAACCACTGCTCCAAGTTCATCGCCTCCCCCTTCGCCCGCACCGGCGTGCTGGACGGCAACCCCCTCCACGAGGACATGCTGGCGGCGGCCAAGCTGGCAAAGCTGGCCTACATCGTAAATGTGGTTATTGACGAGGGCAAGAAGGTGGCGGCGGCTTTTGCAGGCCACCCGGTGGAGGCCCACCGCCAGGGCTGTGAGCTGCTGCTGGGCTACTGTCAGGTAAAGCCGGAGCGCCTGGGAGACATCGTCGTCTCCAGCAACGGCGGCTATCCGCTGGACCAAAATATTTATCAGAGCGTTAAGGGGCTCACCGCCGCCGAGGCCGCGGCAGTGGAGGGCGCGGTGCTCATCATGGTCAGCTCCTGCTCCGACGGACACGGCGGAGAGAGCTTCTACAAGGCGCTGCACGAGTGCCAGTCTCCGGAAGCGCTCACCGAGCAAATCTTGGCCACATCCCAGGACCAGACCAAGCCCGACCAGTGGGAGTTCCAGATTTTGGCCCGGATTATGTGCAGGCACCACGTCATTTACGTCACCGACCCCGCCCAGCGCTCCACCATTGAGGACATGAAGCTGGAGTGGGCCCCCGATGTGGACGAGGCCCTGGCCCGTGCCCGAAAACGCAAGGGGGACAGCGCCCACCTGGTCGTCATCCCCAACGGCATCTCCGTCATGGTACACTGAATTATATAAAGGAGGCTCCCCCCATGTCACAATACAATCAAGTCACTCCTGAAATCATTGCCCAGCTGGAAGCCATCGTCCCCGGCCGCGTGGTGGTGGGCGACGACGTCAACCCCGACTATGCCCGGGACGAGATGCCCATCTACGGCGTGAAGATGCCCGAAGTGTCCGTGGATGTTCTGACCACAGAAGAGATTGCGGGCATTATGAAGGTCTGCTATGACAACAACATCCCCGTCACCACCCGGGGCGCGGGCACCGGTCTTGTTGGCGGCTGCACCCCCATCTGCGGCGGCGTGGTTCTGTGCACCATGAAGATGAACAAGATCCTGGGCTACGACCTGGAGAACTTCGCCGTCACCGTCCAGCCCGGGGTCCTGCTCCAGCAGCTGGCCGACGACGTCCTCACCCACGGCTGCATGTATCCCCCCGATCCCGGCGAGAAGATGGCCACCCTGGGCGGCAACGTGGCCACCAACGCGGGCGGAATGCGGGCCGTGAAGTATGGCGCCACCCGGGACTACGTCAAGGCCATGACCGTGGTGCTGCCCACCGGTGAGATCACCCGCTTCGGCGCCACCGTGTCCAAGACCAGCTCCGGCTACAGCATGACCAACCTGATCTGCGGCTCCGAGGGCACCCTGGCCATCATCACCGAGCTGACCCTGAAGCTGATCCCCGCCCCCAAGGCCACCGTCAGCCTGATGGCCCCTTTCGAGGATTTGAACGCCTGCATCTCCACCGTGCCCAAGGTGTTCATGAACCACTTCAATCCCCAGGCCCTGGAGTTTTTTGAGAGAGAGATTCTCATCTCCTCCGAGGAATATCTGGGCAAGCAGGTGTTCCCCCGGACCATCGACGGCGTGGAGGCGGGCGCCTACCTGCTGATGACCTTCGACGGCAGCACCATGGAGGAGCTGGACCCGCTGGTGGAGCGCGCCGCCGAGATGCTGGTAGAGGAGGGCGCGCTGGACGTGCTGGTGGCGGACACCGCCCCCAAGCTGAAGGACACCTGGGCCGCCCGGTCCTCCTTCCTGGAGGGCATTGAGGAGCAGACCAAGCTGCTGGACGAGTGCGACGTGGTGGTGCCCGTGAACAAGATCGCCGAGTACGTGGCCTACGTGGCGGCGGAGAGCGGCAAATACGACTTCGATGTGAAGTACTTCGGCCACGCCGGCGACGGCAACCTGCACATCTACACCTGCTCCAATGACATGGAAAAAGACACGTTCCTCAAGCAGGTGGAGCAGTTCTTCTCCAGCATCTACGCCAAGGCTGTGGAGCTGGGCGGCCAGATTTCCGGTGAGCACGGCATCGGCCTGGGCAAGGTAAAATTCCTGGCGGAGGCCGTCGGCCCGGTGAATATGGCTCTGATGCAGGGCATTAAGAAGGTGTTCGACCCCAAGGGCATCCTGAACCCCGGCAAGGTTTGCCTCATGATTTGATTTGGAAGCAGATACAAACCGGCGGCAGGGCTGATCCCCTGCCGCCGGTTTTGCGTCCGGTCCGGCGCGTCCTGTTTCGCCATTTCTGGAAAAGCACTTGTGCAAGTCTGAAAAAAATGTTATCCTAATTAGCAATTAGGCAAAAGGAGACACTTTCTCATGGCTGAAAAAAATGAGAGGGCCTATGAAAAGGTCGTTGCACATATCAAAAACGAGATTTGGCAGGGCACGCTGAAGCGGGGCGAACGCCTCCCCCCCGAGCGGGAGCTGGCCGAGTCCCTGGGCGTCAGCCGCAACTCCGTGCGGGAGGCCATCCGCACCCTCAGCCTGCTGGGCTTCGTGTCCAGCACCCAGGGAGCGGGGAATTTCGTCACCTGCGACATCGAGCAGAACCTGCGGGAGAGCCTGCGGATGATGGTCATGCTGGGCGAGACCAACTATCTCCAGATCAGCCAGCTGCGCTGCGGCCTGGAAACCGAGAACGCCCGGCTGGCGGCGGACCGCATCCTGCCCCGGCAGGCCGCGCGGCTCAGGGAGCTGGCCCGGCTGATGCGGGAGGAGACCGCCCCCCAAAGGGCCTCCCGCTATGACCAGGAGTTCCACCTGCTGCTGTGCGACGCCTCCGGCAACCGGCTCATCAAGTCGCTGTTCAGCGCCATGCTGTCCACCATCAACGATTTTATCAGCACCATGTATGTGCGCATCGTGGAGGACCCGGCCCAGGCCGAGGCCCTGCACACCGCCCACCAGCATCTGGCGGACGCCCTGGCCGCTCACGACGCCGACGGCGCGGCCCAGGCCATGCGGACCCATTTCGAGGTGGTGGACGCCTCCATCCGGCGGGAACATTTGCTCTGACGCAGAAAACGCCCCCGGTCCCGCTTTCAGCGAAGCCTGGGGCGTCCGATTTTCAGTTTATCAGTTCACGCCCGTCTCCTGCACGGAGGTGATGTCCACCAGATTGGAGTTGGGCCCCTTGTCATGCAGAATATTCAGCTCACGCCGGATGTCCTCCGTCTTGCCCAGAGTGTCCTTCAGCAGCGCGTGGAGCTGCTCCTTCAGCGTGTCCGCCGCCGCGGCGTACTCCTCCAGCTCCTGGCGCTGGCGGTCCACGCCGGCCTGCACCCTGGCGTAGGCCTCCTGCTCGAACTCGTCCGCCTCCTTCCGGATCTGCTCGGCGTACTTCTGGGCCCGGATCAGCGCGTCGGCGATGCTGGCCTGCTCGGCACGCAAAGCCTCATTCTCCTCTTTAAGCGCCCGCAGGGCCTCCTCCAACTGGTCGGCACGCTCCTTGGCCGCCGCCTCCGCCCTTTTGAGCTCCTCATCCTTCTGCTGGAGCTTTGCCTGGGCCTCCGCCTCCAGCTCGGCGATATATTGGCTGACGCCCTCTTTTTTGTAACCCCAGAACCCCTTCTTAATCTCACTCAAACGCATGGCAAGCGCGGCTCCTTTCCATTTTCGCGGGCACTTTTTTACCCTCCCCTGCTTTTCAGGCGGGCTGTTTCTGCCGGGATCAGCCAAATGCTGATGTTAAAAACAGGATATCACAGGCCGCGTTATTTTTCAATACCCGGCCAAGCTTTTCCTCCCCCCATGATGCAAAAACGATAGGTGGACGGTGTATGATAAGCAGTCAAGAGGAGGTGCCTGTCATCTTCCTCACCGCCAAGGGGACGGTGCTGCGCCGGTGCGGCAAAACGGGGCGGGTGCTGTCCCTTCCGCCAGATATTGGGATCGACACCGCCGCCCACACAGTGCGCCGGGACGGAGCGTCCGCCTAAGCCCAGCCCGCCCACGATCCGGACGACCTCAGCCTCTCCGCCACCGCCCAGGAGATGGCAGAACAGGGGCTGTGCCTGGAGGAGTACCTGAGTCCGGCGCGGTGAGGGCCGCCCGCTTTCACCGGGTCAAAGCACATACAGCACATGCAGGCATCCAAATTTTTACACAGGCTTGACAAAGCGCCGGTTTTTTTCATCCAGCGCTTTGATTTTTTGCCGCAAAACCGGGTGGACATCCAAAAACAGCAGGTGTATAATATGGGTGCCGTCACTCTGTCCGGGCGGCAAACAGACTGCTCGAAAGAAGGAATGCTTTGATGAAGCAACGCAAAAAGGGCCTGGTGATCTGGCTGTTGGTTGTGGTGCTGCTGTTCATCTCCGCACTGCTGGCGGGCTCCTCCGGCCATTCGGAGAGCGTCCAGGAGGCCATGCGGGACGCGGTGCTCCACGATACAGGCCAAATCAGCCTCTTCGGCCTGACAACAGTCACCCCAGGGATGGTTTCCGCCCTTGTGGTAACGGTTATCCTGCTGATCGCCGCCGCGCTGATCCGAATATTCGCCGTTCCCCGGTTCCAGTTCCAGCCGGGGAAACTCCAGCTGGTGCTGGAGGAGGCGGTGGGCCTGTTTGACGGCATGGCCAAGGGAAACAGCCCCCACCGGAACCGCTTTATGGGGGCCTACATCTTCGCCGCCGGGGCCTTCATCTTCGTGGGGACGCTGTTTGAGCTGCTGGGCCTCCAGGCCATCACCATCCACGACCACCCTATCACCCTGCCCGCCCCCCTGTCCGACGTGAACGCCGCTATCGCCATGGGCACCCTGTCCTATCTGGTCATCGTCTCCGGCGCTGTGGCAGCGCACGGCCCCAAAGGGATTCTCAAGGCCCTCAAGGAGTTCTCCCTGCCCATCTCCATGAGCTTCCGTCTGTTCGGCGCGCTGCTCAGCGGCCTGCTGGTGACGGAGCTGGTCTACTATTATACCAGCCTCAGCTTCGTGCTGCCGGTGGTGGTGGGCGTGCTGTTCACCCTGCTCCACGCTTTGATCCAGACCTACGTGCTCACCATGCTGGTGGCGCTGTACTACGGCGAGGTGTCCGAGCCGGCCCACAAAACGCCCAAGGCAAACCAACAGGCGGACAACGCCTGAACCATATCACATAAATAAATGGAGGTCGTTATCCATGAATAAGCTGCTGAAAAAGATCATCGCCCTGGCCGGGGTCATGCTGCTCACCCTGGCCCTCACCGCCCCCGCCTTTGCCGCCGACGCCCCCGGCGCCGCGGAGCCCGCCGCCCAGACCCAGGAGGAGGGCTCTTCCATCGGGCTGAAGGCCATCGCCGCAGGCATTGCAGTGGGTTTGGCCGCCGCGGGCGGCGCTGTGGGCATGGGCCTGGCCACCGCCAAGTCCACCGAGAGCATCGCCCGCCAGCCCGAGGCAGAGGGCAAGGTCCGCACCACGTTGATGCTGGGCCTGGTGTTTATTGAGACGGCCATTATCTATGCCCTGCTGGTGGTCATCCTCATCATCTTCGTACTGTGACAATAGGGGGACGCTGAAATGCCTCTGAACATTAACTTGCAGCTGATTTTGCTGCACTGGATGAACCTGGCCATCCTGACGGGAGGGCTCTACTTCCTCCTGTTCAAGCCGGTGAAGCAGTTTATGGAAAAGCGGGAGGCCCACTACCGGGAGCTGGAGAATCAGGCCAATGATAAGCTGGCCCAGGCGGAGCAGCTCAAGGCGGGGTGCCAGGCCAAGCTGGACGCCGCAGACGAGGAGATTCGCCAAGAGCGGGCCCGCGCCCAGCAGGCCGCCGCCCAGGCCGCCCAGGAGCAGATTACCCAGGCGGAGGAGCAGGCCCGGCACATCATTGCCAAGGCCAAAACCGAGGCGGAACAGAGTCGGGAACGTGCCCTGCGGGAGTCCCAAAAGGAGATGCGTGAGCTGGCCGCCAAGGCGGCGAAAAAGCTGGCCGCCCAGCCGGGGGCTGACTTCTTCGACCAGTTCCTGGACCTGACGGAGGGAGGCGGGAGCCATGAGGGCCGCTAGAAGCCGCCTGTCCGCCCTTCTGCGCAGCGCCGACCAGCCCACCGAGGCGCAGCTCCAGCGCTTTGAGCAGTTTCTGACCCGAACCTACCAGCGGAAGGTGCCCCTCAAGTGGGAGTTTGACGAGTCCCTTCAGGACGGCTTCCGTCTCCAGGTGGGCTCCGACGTATACGACTGGACCCTGGACGGCCGTGTGCGGCAGTTCCAGGACTACCTGTGGCAGCTCCAGCCAGGGCACAACGACATCGTCCCCCTCATCCGGCAGGCGGTGGAGCAGTGGGAGCCCGCCCCCGCCCCGGAGGAGATCGGCGAGGTGCTCACCGTGGACGGCGACATCGCCACCGTAGGCGGGCTGACCCACGCCCAGTACGGGGAGATTCTGGTCTTTGCCTCCGGCGTTAAGGGCATGGTACAGGACCTGCGGCCGGACGGGCTGAGCTGCATCCTGTTTGGCGACGGCGAGGAGATCTGCGCGGGCAGCATGGTCCGCCGCACCCTGAAAACCGCCGGCATGCCCGTGGGCGAGGGCTATCTGGGCCGGGTGGTGGACGCCTTGGGTGTGCCGGTGGACGGCAAGGGCTCCATCGAGCCGGAGGGCTATCGCCCCATGGAGGCCCCCGCCCCCGGTATCCTGGACCGCCAGCCGGTGAACACCCCCATGGAGACGGGCCTGCTGGCCATCGACTCCATGTTCCCCATCGGCCGGGGCCAGCGGGAGCTCATCATCGGCGACCGGCAGACCGGCAAGACCGCCATCGCCCTGGACACCATTCTCAACCAGAAGGGCAAGGACGTGGTGTGCATCTACGTGGCCATCGGGCAGAAGACCAGCTCCGTGGCACAATTGGCGGAAAATCTGGCCCGCCGCGGCGCCATGGAGTACACCACCATCGTCACCGCCCCCGCCGGCGCCTCCGCCGC
This sequence comes from uncultured Oscillospiraceae bacterium, assembly GCA_949841465.1. Classification (GTDB taxonomy): domain Bacteria; phylum Bacillota; class Clostridia; order Oscillospirales; family Oscillospiraceae; genus Enterenecus. Next base: position 49,550 of record CATKZW010000003.1, on the reverse strand, counting down.
TTTGCAGTATATCGCCCCCTACGCCGGATGCGCCCTGGGCGAATACTTCATGTACCAGGGCCGGGATGTGCTCATCGTGTACGACGATTTGAGCAAGCACGCCATCGCCTACCGGGCGCTGTCTCTGCTGCTGGAGCGCTCCCCGGGCCGCGAGGCCTTTCCCGGCGACGTATTCTATCTCCACTCCCGGCTGCTGGAGCGGTCCGCCCACCTCAGCGACGAGCTGGGGGGCGGCAGCATGACCGCCCTGCCCATCGTGGAGACTCAGGCAGGAGACGTGTCCGCCTATATCCCCACCAACATCATCTCCATCACCGACGGCCAGATCTTCCTGGAAAGCGACCTGTTCTTCTCCGGCCAGCGGCCCGCCGTCAACGTGGGCCTGTCCGTGTCCCGGGTGGGCGGCGACGCCCAGACCCGCGCCATGAAGTCCGCCGCCGGGGCCATCCGGCTGGAGCTGGCCCAGTACCGGGAGATGGAGGTGTTCACCCAGTTCTCCAGCGACCTGGACGACGCCACCAAGCGTCAGCTTTCCTACGGTCAGGGCCTCATGCGGCTGCTGCGCCAGCCCCAGTACGCCCCCCTGTCCCAGCACCAGCAGGTAATCACCCTCGCCGCCGCCATGGACCACGTGATGCAGGACGTGCCGCTGAACCGGATGGACGAGTTCCGCACCGGCCTGCTGGCCGCCCTGGAAGAGGAGGCCCCGGACCTGTGTGCCCGCATCGACCAGACTGGACGGTTCTCCCAGGACGACCGGGCGGAGGTCCTAACCCTGGCCCGCCAGTATCTGGCCCGGTTCCAGGGCGGCGGGAAGCAGGAGGGCTGACATGGCCGGGACGAAGGAGATCAAGACCCACATTGAGAGCGTCCAGGAGACCCGGAAGATCACCAACGCCATGTACCTCATCGCCTCCACCAAGCTGCGCCGCGCCCGGCAGGACCTGGACAACACCCGGCCCTATTTCGAGTCCCTGCGCCGGGAGATCAAGCGCATCTTCCGCACCGTGGAGGACGGGGTGGTGGACAGCCCCTATTTCTATCCCCTGAAGGGGGAGGCCCCCCTGGATAAGCCCAGCGCCTGCCTGGTCATTACCGCCGACAAGGGGCTGGCCGGGGCCTATAACCAGAACGCCATCAAAGAGGCCCTCAAGCTGCTGGAGCAGCATCCGGACACCAAGCTGTTCGTGGTGGGCGAGTACGGGCGGCGGTTTTTCGCCTCCCACAGCATCCCCATTGAGCACAGTTTCCTTTACACCGCCCAGAACCCTACCATGGCCAGGGCCAGGGAGATCAGCGCTCTGCTGCTGAACGGCTATTTGAAGGACGAGCTGGACCGGATCTACGTGATATACACCGACATGGCCAATGGCATGTCCTATGAGGCCAAGTGCGCCCGGGTGCTGCCCTTCCGCCGAACCCATTTCTCCGAGGCGTCCCACAGTGAGCCGCCGGTGAAGGCAGACTTTGAGTTCCTGCCCGACGTGAATTCGGTGCTGGACAGCATGATGCCCAGCTATGTGTCCGGCTTCATCTACAGCGCACTCATCGACAGCTTCTGTTGTGAGCAGCAGGCCCGCATGACTGCCATGGACAGCGCCAACCAGAACGCGGAAAAGCTGCTGGATGAGCTGTCCCTGGAATTCAACCGGGTCCGGCAGTCGGCCATCACCCAGGAGATTACTGAGGTGTCCGCCGGGGCCAGGGCCCAGCGCAAAAAGCACGAGAAGGAAGGTTGATGATTTTGGAGCGAGCGATCATCACTCAGATATCCGGCCCCGTGGTGGACGTGGAGCTGGTCAGCGGCGAGCTGCCCCGCCTGCGGGAGATGCTCACCGTGGAGAAAAACGGTGAGCACAGGGTCATGGAGGTGGCCCAGCACCTGGACAGCAAGACGGTGCGCTGCATCATGCTCTCCCCCAGCGAAGGGCTGGCAAGGGGGCTGGCAGTGGACATTCCCGGCCACACCATTCAGGTGCCCGTGGGCGTCAACACCCTGGGGCGCATGTTCAACGTGCTGGGCCAGCCCATCGACGGCGGCGGGCCGGTGCCCTCGGGCACCCCGGTGCAGTCCATCTACCGCAAGCCCCCCGCCTTTGACGAGCAGAGCCCGGCGGTGGAGATCCTGGAGACGGGCATCAAGGTCATCGACCTGCTGGAGCCCTACCCCAAGGGGGGCAAGATCGGCCTGTTCGGCGGGGCCGGCGTGGGCAAAACGGTGCTCATCCAGGAGCTGATTCACAACGTGGCCATGGAGCACGGCGGCTATTCCATCTTCACCGGCGTAGGCGAGCGCTCCCGGGAGGGCAACGACCTGTGGCGGGAGATGCGGGAGAGCGGCGTGTCCGCCAAGACCGCGCTGGTGTTTGGCCAGATGAACGAGTCCCCCGGCGTGCGCATGCGGGTGGCCCTGTCCGGGCTGACCATGGCGGAGCATTTCCGGGACAAGGAACACCAGGACGTGCTGCTGTTCATCGACAACATCTTCCGCTTTGTCCAGGCGGGCAGCGAGGTGTCCACCCTGCTGGGGCGGATGCCCTCGGCAGTGGGCTATCAGCCCACCTTGGCCAATGAGATGGGAGAATTGCAGGAGCGCATCACCTCCACCAAGAACGGCTCCGTCACCTCCGTGCAGGCGGTGTACGTCCCAGCGGACGATTTGACCGACCCCGCCACCGCCACCACCTTCGCCCACCTGGACGCCACCACGGTGCTGAGCCGGAAAATCTCCGAGCAGGGCATCTACCCGGCGGTGGACCCGCTGGAGTCCTCCTCCCGCATTCTGGAAGCGGATATCGTGGGGGCGGAGCACTACCGGGTGGCCCGGAAGGTGCAGGAGATTCTGGAAAAGTACCGGGAGCTTCAGGATATCATCGCCATCCTGGGCATGGATGAGCTCAGCGACGAGGATCGCAAAACCGTAGCAAGGGCCCGGCGGCTCCAGCGGTTCCTGGCCCAGCCCACCCACGTGGCGGAGAAATTCACCGGCATCCCCGGCGTGTACGTACCGTTGAAGGACACCCTGGAAAGCTTCGCAGCCATTGTGGACGGTGAGCTGGACCAGTACCCGGAGGCGGCGTTCTACAACGTGGGTGCCTGGCGCGACGTGGTGGAGAAGGCCAGAAAGCTGGAGGGCGGCGCGTGATGGACACCTTTCAGGTTCACATTCTGGCCGCGGACAAAACGCTGTACGAGGGCCCCTGTGTCAGCCTCACCATCCCCGCCAGCGACGGGGAACGGGGCATTCTGGCCCACCACAGCAGCATGATGGCCGCCATCGTCCCAGGCATGCTGCGCTGGCAGCCGCCGGGACAGCCGGTCCAGCTGGCGGCGGTGTCCCCCGGCATGGTGAAGGTGGAGGCCAACGAGGTGTTGGTGCTGGTGGACTCCGCCGAGCGCCCTGAGGAGATCGACGAGGCCCGGGCCCGCTGGGAGGCCGACCAGGCTCGGGAGGCCATGCTGCAAAAAAAGAGCCGTCAGGAGTATCAGCTGGCCCAGGGCACCCTGGCTCGGGCACTGAACCGCCTGCGGGTCAAAAACCGCAGGGAGCCGTGACTCCGGCGGACACAAATGAAACGGCTGTCTGCGCATTTGCGCGGACAGCCGTTTTCTGACCAAATTGCTTCCCCGTGCGGCGGGAGGGATCACTTGCCCTCGGCCCGCGCCATGGCGAGCTGGAAGTCCTTCTGATCGGTGAAAATTTCGTTCTTGTAGGGGTTCTTCTTCTGCTCGATGGACCGCTTGATGATGATGCCCAGCACCACCACGTTGACGGCCAGCGCCAGCACTGCCACCACGCCCTGCATGGTGGGGTCCGCTCCGGTGGGACGAACCGCGGCGTTCATCACGCCGTCCGTATACAGCACGGGGATGACGGTGAACCGGCTGGCGTCCTGGAACAGGGGGAACACCTGGGCAAACATACACCACAGGGCCAGGGTGTTGGCACGGTTCTGAATCCAGCCGCCCTTGTTCCACAGTGCGTTGGCAAAGGTGGGGGCCAGCAGCAGGGCCAGGCCGCAGTACCAGGCGTGGGTGGGCAGGTTGTTATAGGTGTACTCGAAGTTCCAAAGGTCATAGGCCAGGATGTACAGGAAGGTCATATCCGGCCAGAGCATGTCGTCATGCTTTTTAGAGGTGTAGATGCCCCACCAGCCGGTCATGCACAGGATGTTAAGAATGCCCGCGATGCCGTTGACCCAGTTCCACCAGCCGCCGTACAGCCACACATTCTCGCTGGACAGCCACCAGCGGTCGCCGTTCTGGGCCAGGGACATCAGGCCCTTCACGCCGGACTCAAAGTCGCTGACCACGGCGATGAGGATGTTAATCGCCACGATGACGAAGGGGAACACCTTGAACCACTCCGTCCTGCCGATGCTCCACTTGTACTTGAGCATCATGAACCCGATACACCCCGCCGTAGCGGCGTACAGCTTGGCATAGTGGAACCAGCTGTTCATGTGCACATAGGTCTGGTTGTTCAGCGCCCAGTCCATGCCCATGCCGGCGCAGACGTAGATGGCGATGAAGTACACAGTGAGCACAGCGGGCAGGGCCAGGAAGCAGATGATGCCGCCCAGCTTACTGCGGCGGGCGAACTCATTGGCCAGGATCAGCGCCGCGAACACCAGCAGCCAGCCCAGCAGCTGCCAGCCCGCGCCGTCACCGTAAATTTGAAACAACATTGTTTTTTCCTCCTTTGAGGGGGCCGCGCCCCCGCGTTCTCTCTCTCGTTTTCGGTCCCGTCCGCCCGGAGAAGGGCGCTGGTCAGTACGCTTCAATCTCCTTGATATTGACCTCGTTCCCGGTCAAAAGCCAAGTGTCCCCGCAACCACAGTGGGGGCAGGTTTTACCATGGGCCACGGTGGGATAGTCCCTGCCGCAGTGATCGCAGTGGGTGACGGCGGGCAGCGTCTCTATTTTCAGCTCCGAGCCGCTGACCAGCTCCGATTTGGCCGCCGCCCACCTCCAGCAGTCGGTGAGGTAGTCCGGCACCACGCCGGACACCTCCCCCAGCTCCAGCACCACAGCGGACACCTTCTCCAGCTCATTGTCCGCCGCCACAGCTTCCACACTCTTGATGATGTGGAACACAATGCCCAGCTCATGCATAGCTTACTTTTTGGCCTTGCGGGCGGCCCGCTTGATCTTGATCTCCCGTTTAATCATGTTGGGCAGGATGGCCTTCATCTTGTCCTCCGATTTCATCATGGTGGAGCACTCCGGGCGGTCCCGGTGGAGGTGGATGGCGTCGAACTCACACCGGGTAGTGCACAGGCCGCAGCCGATGCACTTGTTTGGGTCCACGATGGACGCGCCGCAGCCCAGGCAGCGTGCGGTCTCCGCCTTGACCTGCTCCTCAGTGAAGGTGCGCTTGGCGTCCCGGAAAGACTTCTTCCAATCGATGCTGTCATCCATGCCGGGGATCTGGCGCTGGGTGTTGTCGTACTGCTCCACCTTGATGCTGTTCTTGTCCAGCTCCACAAAGTACCGGGGGTCCCGGCCGATGGTCATGCTGGTGTTGGGCTGGACAAAGCGGTGGAGGGATACGGCCGCCTCCTTGCCCGCCGCGATGGCGTCGATGGCAAATTTCGGCCCGGTGTACACGTCGCCGCCCACAAACACGTCGGGCTGAGCGGTCTGGTATGTCTTGGCGTCCGCCTTGGCCCAGCCGCCCCGGGCCAGCTCCACCTGGCTGCCCTCCAGCAGTTCGCCCCACTCCACGCTCTGGCCGATGGACAGCACCACATGGTCGCAGGGGACGGTGATGGTGTCCTGCTCGTCGTACTGGGGGGCAAATCGGCCCTGATCGTCCCACACGCTGGTGCACTTCATGAATACGATACCGGATGCCTTTCCATTTTCGGTGAGCACCTCTTTCGGGCCCCAGCCGCACTGGATGGTCACGTCCTCGTCCTCCGCCTCGGCAATCTCCTCCAGAGAGGCGGGCATCCTGTCACGGGGCTCCAGGCAGAACATCTGGACGCTGTCCGCCCCGCAGCGGTGGGCCGTACGGGCCGCGTCGATGGCCACGTTGCCGCCGCCGACAACAACAGTCCTGCCGGGGACCTTCAAGCCCTCGTCAGCCAGCGCCGTGCGCAGGAACTCCACGGCGGAGTATACGCCCTGGGCGGACTCGCCGGGAATGCCGGGCAAGCGGCCCCGCTGGCAGCCGATGGCGATATAGAATGCCTCGTAGCCCTGGGCCCGCAGGTCGTCCAGGGTCAGGTCCCTGCCCACCTCCACGCCGCAGCGGAAGTCCACGCCCAAGGCGCGGATGATGTCGATCTCCGCGTCGATGACGTCCTTCTCCAGCTTGAAGGAGGGGATACCGTAGCGGAGCATGCCGCCCAGCTCCTTGTTCTTTTCAAACACGGTGGGCTCATAGCCCTTGAGGGCCAGGTAGAACGCGCAGGACAGGCCGGCCGGGCCACCGCCGATGATGGCGATCTTCTGGCTGAACTCGCCCTCCAGCTTGGGAATCACCTTTTCCGGCACAAAGCGGTGCTCCGCCTTCAGATCCTGCTGCGCGATGAATTTCTTCACCTCGTCGATGGCTACGGCCTGATCGATGGTGCCCCGGGTGCAGGCGTCCTCGCACCGGCGGTTGCACACCCGGCCGCACACGGCGGGGAAGGGATTTTCCTTCTTGATAAGCTCCAGGGCCTCGGCGTACCTGCCCTGGGCCGCCAGCTTCAGGTAGCCCTGGACGGCGATGTGGGCGGGACAGGCGGTCTTGCAGGGGGCGGTGCCCGTCTCGTGGGTATTGATGCGGTTTTTGTCCCGGTAGTCGATGGACCACTTCTCCGGGCCCCACTTCACCTCGTCGGGCAGCTCCTGACGGGGGTACTGCACCGGGCCGTGGGTGGTGCACAGCTTCTGGCCCAGCTTGGCCGCTCCGGCGGGGCACACCTCCACGCAGCCGCCGCAGGCCACGCACTTGTCCTCCTCCACCTTGGCCACATAGGCGGAGCGGCTCATATTGGGGGTGTTGAACAGCTGAGAGGTCCGCAGGGCGTTGCACACATTCACGTTGCAGTTGCAGATGGCGAAAATCTTCTCCTCACCGTCGATATTGGTGATCTGGTGGACAAAGCCGTTATCCTCCGCCTTCTTGAAGATGTCCAGCGCCTCCTCATAGGTGATGTAGCGCCCACCCTTGTCGGTCTCCACCACGTAGTCGGCCATGTCGCCCACGGCCACGCACCAGCCCTCGGGGTCGTCGCCGCACCCCTCTCCCAGCCTGGCCCGGCTCATGCGGCAGGAACAGGGGGAGGCGGCAAACTTGCCGTACTTTTTCAGCCAGTGGGAGATATGCTCAATGGCGATAGACTTGTTTTCCATCTCAATGGCCTTCTCCACTGGAATGACGTGCATCCCGATGCCCGCCCCTCCGGGAGGCACCATGGGGGTGATCTTCTCCAGCGGCAGGAAGGTCATGCGCTCAAAGAAAGCGGTGACCTCCGGGTTGCTGTCGATCTGGGAATGGCGCATATTAAAGAACTCCGCGCTGCCCGGCACAAACATGGGCAGGACATACCGCTTCTCATGGTTGGGGTTCTTGCCGTCCAGGTTCTCCCAGTGGTATTCGATGAGGCCGATCAGGCTCATCTCGTCCAGCAGCTTTTGCAGCTTTCCCGGCTCCATGCCGGTGAGCTTCTGGATCTGCTCGAAGGTCTTGGGCTTGCGCACCTTCATCTTCATGGCCACGTCGGCCATCTCGTCGGTGACCACCCCCGCCAGGCCCCAGTACTCCGGGTCTTCAGCGGTGACGCCGTGGAGCTTGGCGGGCACCCGGTCGGTAATCATCCGGCCCAGCTTGAGAATTTTTTCCCGGGGTTGGTCCGTCTTGGGTATGTCAAAGGGCAGCTTGCTCTCGTCCAAGGGGAAATTGGTTTTACCCATGTCTTGTCTCCTCCTCATATCGCATCTAGGACCTGCCTTTTTTCTTTGTAAAGAAAAAAAGGCAGCCAAAAAAGAAACTTTTAGTTCGTTTCCATTGTGCCAGCAGGTCAACATGCTGCGTCGGCCACGAAAGAGGGCAAAAAAGATAATATAGAAAAATTACATCACATTTTCGTGGTCGAGCGTATCCTTTTCGACTATACACACCTGCGTAACGGTCTAAAAGTTCTTTTTCGGTTCCTTTTTCTTTCAAGAAAAAGGAACACTAGCTCCTCCACTCCCGCACCTGCTCCCGCAGCCAATCCGCCCACTGGTCCACGCCCTCGCCGGTCTTGGCGCAGATTGGGATCACCCTGGCGGCGGGGTTGCGCATTCTGACGTACTCTTTGCACTTCTCCAGATCAAAATCAAAATAGGGGGCCACGTCTATCTTATTGACAAGCACCACATCGCAGACCTGGAACATCAGCGGGTATTTCAGCGGCTTGTCGTCCCCCTCCGGCACGGACAGGATAGCGGCGTTCTTCACCGCACCCGTGTCAAACTCCGCCGGGCACACCAGATTGCCCACGTTCTCCAGAATGGCCAGCTCCACGTCTCCGTCAATGAGCTCGTCCAGCCCCTGCCGGGTCATGTCCGCGTCCAGATGGCACATGCCGCCGGTGTGGAGCTGGATGGACTTCACCCCCGCCGCCGCCATGGCCCTGGCGTCCACATCGGAATCAATATCCGCCTCCATTACCCCGATCTTTATCTCGTCCTTCAACAGCTCCACCGTGCGCTTCAGGGTGGTAGTCTTGCCGGACCCCGGGGCGCTCATGAGGTTAAGCAGAAAAATTCCCCGCTCCTTCAGCTCACGGCGCAGCTCCGCCGCCCGCTTGTCATTGTCGGCAAACACGCTCTGCTTCACCTCAATAATGCGGACCTGATCCATCTCGCATCCTCTCCTCTCTCTGGTCGAACCAGATATTGTTATTATTTTAGCATTTTCGCCTCTTTCCTGTCAACTTTTCGGATATCTTTCCTAATTTTCTGCAATATTCACAGTTATCACCCCTTGTTTTTGTGGGATTTATATGATAAACTATTTTGCGTGAATGTGGTATGGCCAGAACCAGAAGGAGATGACGGCATGGAATTCACCAAGCTCTCCTCCCCCAGCCTGAAGAATCTGTTCGTCCAGCAGCTCCAGGGCATGATCCTGTCCGGGGCGCTGCCCGTGGGGGCCCAGCTCCCGCCGGAACGGACGCTGGCCGAACAGATGCGCGTCAGCCGCACAGTGGTGAACAGCGGTCTGGCGGAACTGTCCGACCAGGGCTTTTTGGAGGTACGGCCCCGGCAGGGCACCTGCGTGGCCGACTACCGGCGGCGGGGCAATCTGAGCACCCTGATCGCCATCATGCAGTACAAGGGCGGCGTGCTGGGCCGGGAGGAGATCCGCTCCATCCTGGAGGTGCGCCGGGCGCTGGAGCACCTGGCGGCGGAGCGGGCCATCCTGTGCGCCTCCGACGAGGCGCTGGAGCGGCTGGGCGAAGCTCTGGCCCAGATTGCCGCCGCGCCCACCCCTGAGCAGGCGGCGGAGGCGGCCTTCGGCTTTCAGCATGAGCTGGCGCTGGTGGGCGGGAACAGCATCGTACCGCTGATCTACTACTCCTTCAAGCCCCCCGTCATCGCGCTGTGGGTGCGGTTCTGCAACCTGTACGGCATCCCCGCCCTGGTGAGCAACACCCAGACCCTCTACTCCCTGCTGTGCGCACGGGACGCGGAGGGCGCCTCCCGCTGGATCGACACCTATTTGGAGCAGGCCATCAGCGGCAGCCAGCAGATCTACGAGCACCCCTGATGGGAAAAAGCGGCCCCATTTTCATGGAAAACAGGCCGCCGCCCACATGATTCCACACAGGCCCCGGCCCGCGCAAGCAACTTTGGATATTCCCATTCTTCTTATAACAGCTGTGGATTTTTTTCTTTGGATATGGTACAATACCAGCGATCGCCGCGCTAAAGAGCAAGGAAGGGAGCGGATTACATATGGCAGATGAGAAAAACGACGGCCTGATGCCTGAGGGGCAGGACGGCTTTATGGTGTATATCGACCCCACCCTGATCCAGAGCATGGCGGACGTGTCCGCCAAAAAGGAGCAGGGCTTCCGGGAGCTGCTGGAGGCCGCCGAAGAGGGCGATCTGGACGCCCAGTACCGGGTTGCCATGAGCTACTGCAACGGCACCGGCGGCGCCCAGCGGGACGAGGCCCTGGCCTTTCAGTGGTTCACCCGGTCCGCGGAGGGCGACTACATCGCCGCCCAGTACGGCCTGGGGCTGTGCTGGCTGCGGGGCATCGGGACCCAGAAAAACCCGGAGAAGGGCGTACAGCTGCTCACCCAGGCGGCGGACCAGGGCTATCCCCCCGCCCAGTGTGAGCTGGGGCTGTGCTATGAGCTGGGCACCGGGGTGGAGATGGACAAGGAGCGGGCCGCCGAGCTCTACCGGGAGGCCGGGGAGCAGGAGCACGCCCCCGCCCAGTGCAACCTGGGCTTCTTCTACTATCGGGGCATCGGCATGGAGCAGGACTTCCACGAGGCGGTGAGCTGGTTTGCCAGGGCGGCCCAGCAGGAGTACCCCCGGGCCCAGATGCTGCTGGGGGAGTGCTATGAGGCCGGCCTGGGCGTGGACAAGGACGTGGACCGGGCAGTGGAGCTCTACCGCGCCGCTCACGATCAGGACTACGACGCGGGCACCTGCGCCTTGGGGGTGTGCTACAGCCAGGGCATCGGCGTGGAAAAGGACGATCAGCGGGCGGCGGAGCTGTACCGCCGGTGCGCGGAGCAGGGCTACGCCAAGGGCCAGTTCCTGCTGGCCCAGTGCTACGAACTGGGTCAGGGGGTGGAACAGGACCTGGCGCGGTCGGCAGACCTGTACCGACAGGCCCACGAGGACGAGTATCCCCCCGCCACCTGCGCCTATGCCCTGTGCTTCGAGCTGGGCCAGGGAGTGGAGAAGGACCTGCCCCGGGCGGTGGAGCTCTACCGGCAGGCCGCCGAGCAGGGCTACGTCCCCGCCCAGTGCAACCTGGGCTTCTGCTACTACCGGGGTATCGGCGTGGAGATAGACGACAAACAGGCCGTCCACTGGTTTGAGCTGGCCGCAGAGGCGGGCTACCCCCGTGCCCTGGGCCTGCTGGGGGACTGTTACGACTTCGGCTACGGGGTGGACCCGGACCCGGAGAAGGCGGCCAAGCTGTACCAAGCCGCCAGCGACGGGAATTATCCCCCCGGCACCTGCTCTCTGGGCCTGTGCTACGAGCTGGGCCGGGGGGTGCCGGAGGACAAGGCAAAGGCCATGGAGCTCTACCAGCAGGCCGCCGAGGCCGGGGACGCCCGTGCCCAGTGCAACCTGGGCTACTTCTACTACCGGGGCATCCTGGTGGAGGAGGACAACCAACAGGCCGTCCACTGGTTTGAACTGGCCGCCCAGCAGGGCCACGGCAGGGCGCTGTTCCTGCTGGGCCAGTGCTATGAGGCGGGGTACGGCGTGGAGCAGGATTTTGGGCGGGCGGTCAAGCTGTACGCCGACGCCGACGAAAAGGGCCATCCTGCCGGAACCTGCGCTCTGGGCCTGTGCTACGAGCTGGGCCGGGGGGTGGAGATGGACAAGGCAAAGGCGGCGGAGCTCTACCGCAAGTCCGCCGAGGCGGGAGAGCCCCGTGCTATGTGCAACCTGGGCTACTTCTACTACCAGGGCATCAGCGTGGAGCAGGACGATAAACAGGCCGTCCACTGGTTTGAACTGGCCGCGGAGCAGGACTATCCCCGGGCCCAGCAGCTGCTGGGCGAATGCTACGACAACGGCTACGGGGTGGAAAAGGACGAGGTCAAGGCGGTGGAGCTCTACCGCAAGTCCCACGAGAGCGGCTACCCCGCCGCCACCTGCTCTCTGGGGCTGTGCTACGAGCTGGGCACCGGCGTAGATCAGGACCAGCCCAAGGCGGTGGAGCTGTACCGTCAGGCGGCGGAGATGGGCTACATCCAGGCCCAGTGCAATTTGGGCTTCTGCTATTACCAGGGCATCGGCGCCCAGGTGGACGACAGCGAGGCGGTGAAATGGTTCTCCAAGGCCGCCCAGGCCGGCCAGCCCAGGGCTCAGCAGCTGCTGGGGGAGTGCTATGAAAACGGCTGCGGCATGGAGGCCGACATCAACAAGGCCGTGGAGCTCTACCAGAAGGCCCATGAGCAGCACTTCCCCGCCGCCACCTGCGCCTTGGGCACCTGCTACGAGTACGGCAAGGGCGTGGCGGTGGACAAGGCCAGGGCCGCCCAGCTCTATTTGGAGGCCGCCCAGCGGGGCAGCGCCTGGGCCCAGTGCAATTACGGCTACTGCTGCTACCAGGGCATCGGCGTGAAGATGGACGACGAAGAGGCGGTGAAGTGGTTCCGTAAGGCGGCGGCCCAGGGCAGCGCCCGGGCCCACTTCCTGCTGGGCGAGTGCCATGAGTACGCCTACGGCGTGGAAAAGGACCTGAACGAGGCCGCCCGGCTGTACGCCATCGCCCACCAGGGAGGCTACGCCTCCGGCACCTGTTCCCTGGGGCTGTGCTACGAGCTGGGCCAGGGGGTGGAGCAGGATAAGCAGACCGCCGCGGAGCTCTACCGCATCGCCGCGGAGAAGGGCAACGCTCGGGCCATGTGCAACCTGGGCTTCTTCTACTACCACGGCATTGCCGTAGAGGAGGACAACACCGCGGCCGCGGAGTGGTTCCAGAAATCCGCCGAGCAGGGCTACCACCGGGCGGAATTCCTGCTGGGCGAGTGCTATGAGAACGGCTACGGGGTAAAAAAAGATATCCAGAAGGCGGTGGAGCTGTACGCCAAAGCCCACAAGGGGGGCTATTCCGACGGCACCTGTTCCCTGGGCGAGTGTTACGCTGGAGGCCGGGGCGTAGAACGCGATGAGGTCAGGGCGGCAGAGCTGTACCGTCGCGCCGCCGATCAGGACAGCGCCCGGGGGATGTACCTGCTGGGCCGGTGCTGTGAGCGGGCCGCCGGCGTGGAACGGGACTTGACAAAAGCCCGGGAGCTCTACCGGAAGGCCGCCGACAAGGGGTATCAAAAGGCCAGGGAGGCCCTGGACGCGCTGACTTCGGCAGGGACGGATTCCCGGCTTGGGACAAAAAAACCGTCCGCCCCGGTCAAAAAGCCGACGGCGTCAAAAAAGCGCCCCTGGTGGCCCTTCGGCAAAAAGTGAGCGGGAAACTCCTCTTTCATCCAGGTACATAGAAAGGCAGGGCGGGCCCTCCGGCCTGCCCTGCCCGATTTGTTCTGCCGGACCGCCTCTCCCCCGCCGTCCGCCTGCGTACGCCGACTCCCGCTGCCTGCGTTTGAGCCGAATGCTGGAGAATCGCCCGGAGAATGCCCAGAGAATCGCGGAAACCCCTTGCAATCTTTCGACATATGGGGTATAATACAGTGATTTATCCGTCAACGTTTTAATAATTTTCGATATTGGAGGACGATACCAATGGCAATGATTACAGCAGGCGATTTCCGCAACGGCGTGACCTTCGAGATGGAAGGCAAAGTGATGCAGGTCGTGGAGTTCCAGCACGTCAAGCCCGGCAAGGGCGCGGCTTTCGTGCGCACCAAGATGAAGAACGTCATCACCGGCGCCGTCACCGAGACCTCCTTCAACCCCACTGCTAAGTTTGAGCAGGCCTTTGTGGACCGCAAGGACATGGAGTACAGCTACAATGACGGCGACCTGTACTACTTCATGGATATGGAGACCTACGACATGACCCCCATCAACAAGGACGTGCTGGGGGACAACTTCAAGTTCGTCAAGGAGAATATGACCTGCAAGATTATGTCCTACAAGGGCAGCGTGTTCGGCGTGGAGCCCCCCAACTTTGTGGAGCTGGAGGTCACCGAGTCCGACCCCGGCGTTAAGGGCGACACTGCCACCAACGTCACCAAGCCCGCCATCCTGGAGACCGGCGCGGAGATCAAGGTACCCCTGTTCATCAACCCCGGCGACCGCATCCGCATCGACACCCGCACCGGCGAGTATCTGGAGCGCTGCAAGGGCTGACTTCCTTTTTCTTTGAAAAGAGAATCAAAAAAAGAAACTTTTAGACTTCAAAATTAATTGTGCTGCGTATCCCGGCGGCAGCTGTCTGCCCGGCGGTGCGCGGCATAATTAACGCTTAAGGAGGCTGTTTCATGACGATTTCTGAAAAAGTGGCCTATATTCAGGGGCTGTTTGACGGCTTAAAGCTGGACACCGAGAAGTCCGGCGAGGCGCGCATCCTCTCCGAGATACTGGACGTTTTGCGGGAGATGGGCCAGCAGCTGGACAGCGTGGACGCCGCCATGGACCAGTTCGACGAGGAGCTGGACACCTTGGAGGACACCGTGGCCGACCTGGAGGAGGCTGTGTTCGACGATGAGGACGAGCAGGACGAGGACTTTGACGATGAGGGCGATGAGGACTTCTTCGAGATCCCCTGCCCCACCTGCGGCGAGGATCTGGTGGTGGACGACGAGGCGCTGGCCGCCGGCGTGGTGGACTGCCCCGTGTGCGGAGGCAAGTTCGCCCTGTCCTTTGAAGACGACGAAAACGGCTCTGACGGCGAGTAATGTCATTAGCGTAACTTTTCTTGTGAAAGACGGAAAACGGGCGGGCATCCATATCAGGGTGCCCGCCCGTTTACTATTTTGCCATCCAATCCATACCCACATACTGTCTCTCGCCCCGGAATACAGGCGGATCAGACCGACAGACATTCAATCCCCTGCCAGCGCCGCGTCCAGGGCCGCCAGCAGCTTCTCCTTGTCGAAGGGCTTGTCAATAAACCCCTTGGCGCCGATGGCCTTGGCCTCATCGAAGGTGTCGTCATAGGCCAGTGAGGACACCATGACGATCTTAGCCTCCGGGTACTCCTCCAGAATGGCCTGAGCGGTCTCCAGGCCGTCCATCCCCGGCATGATGATATCCATGGTCACCACGTCGGGCTTCACCACGTCATACACCGCCAGGGCGTCCTCCCCACTGCGGCAGTAATGCGCCACCTCGTAGTCTGTTCCCTCCAGCAGCTTGCGCACCTGGACCTCCTGGACCCGGGAGTCATCTACCACCATCACACGCTTTGCCATAATTTATATCCTTCTTTCATTCAAAATTATGTTTGAGCCTATTCGGCCCCGCCGTCCTTCTCCCGGGAAACCGGGATGTGGTGGACCAGCTCTGCGGCTTCGTTCCGGCCGCCGGAATAGCAGATCACAAATTGCTCCGTATAATCTTCCGGGCAGTATCTCCCCCAGTGGAAGGTAGGCACGCTGAACCGTGCGGCAACGCGGGTGGATCTGTACAGCTCGGCAGCGATATGCCCGCACAGCACGTTGAAATACTCCTTGGCCGCGTCCTCCAGATCCTGGGCGGTAACCTGCTCCTCCTTCAGCATAGACTGGGCCAGCCGGGTAAACAGGGCGGTGTCCGCCCGTATGGACAGGCTTGAATGAAATCCCCGGCAGAAGCCGACATGCACCGTGCACATATGCTCCCCTGGCGGAGTCTCTCCCCGAATCAGCTCAATGCCTGCCGATGCCTCGGTCACCTCCCGGACAATCCGGTCAAGGCCCTCCCGAAGTTTTTTCTCCGGTATGGCTTTGTCCATGTAACTCACTCCCTTCCCAAGAGCACTGGGCCCGATTTGATATCAGATAATGGATATCTCCCCATTCAGCAGCGTGGCAACCACGGGGCGGGTCTCCTCCCGGAAGCGGTAGAAGGACGGGCCAATGGTCACCGAGGCCCCGGGGTAGGCCACAGTGCAGGTGAGACGGCGCAGACCCGGCTCATTCTCATGCTCCCGCAGCTCCTCCAGGTCCCGGTCAAACTGCTCCAGCTTATTTTTATTTAGGGACAGCTGCATGCGCAGTTTGCCTGAACGGGTGAACTTGGCGGGGCTGTCGGGCTGGCGCTCCGTCTTCTCCAGCTCCTCCTCCAGATCGGCGATCTCCCTGACCAGCACCTCGTGATCGAACTCCTGGCAGGGCAGGCCGCCCAGCACCACGTTGGTGTGGCACTCGGACTGGGATCCCACCACCCCGGCGCTGACCTCATGGGCGGCCCGAATGCTGCCTCCGATGATGGTGCCCCGGCCGGAGCGCACCTCCACCAGGCCGTCGCAGTACACATCGCAGTTGATGATGCAGTCGGCATGGAGGTCCTCCATGGCGTAGACGCAGCAGTTCTCCAGATACTTGGCGAAGATGCTGTGGTTGGCCCGGAGCACCGCCCGGTTGTCCCCCTGAGCGCCCTTGACCATAATCAGGTCGGCGCCGGCCTCCACCGTGGCCGCCTCCACCACGCCATCCACGGTGATATTGCCCATGGCCCGGACGGTGAAGCCGGTGCAGATGTCCCCATGGATGTGGACGTCCCCCAGGAAGTTGATATGACCGGTGGAGTAGTCCACATTGCCCTCCACCTCCAGCACAGGCCGGACCTGGAAGGTGCGCCCGTTGAACTCCACGTGTCCTGTCTTGGTGGCCACCAGGGCGTCGCCAGCCTCGGTGAGGGCGGTGTTGCGGCCCTTGGGGGGCACTGCGGGCCTGCCGTCACGGGCGGGCAGCTCCTGGCCCAGCACCGTTTTGCCCGGCTCGCCGGGGGTGGGCGCGATAATCCGGCAGATCACGTCCCCCTCCTCCGCGTTCTGGATGAAGCTGATGGCCGCGTAATCCACCCGGTTATACTCGTCCAGCACCAGCTTGCGCTCCGGTTTCCGGGCGAACAGATCCACAACCTGACCGTCCTTTCCGTGGACGGCGGCCTTTCCCCGTGCGGCCAGATACAGGCGGAAATACCGCTTCGGACGTTCGGGCAGGGTGTCCAGCAGGTCCTCGTCCAAACCGTATTTCACCTGCTTCTCCCCCAGGGCCCTGGTCAGCATTCCCCGGTCCAGCTCTTTTCCCCCGCCCACCGGCGGATAGACCAGCACCCACGCCGTCAGCCGGTCGTTGGACACGAAGGCCACCGCCTGGGCGTCCATGTCCGGGAGCGGGGGCGGGTCCTCCCCCTGTTTGGGCGCGGCGCCGCTCTTGGGGGAAACCTTGTTCCACCGCTGGTTGGCCGTGGCGTTCACTGTCAGCAGCAGCCGCGCCAGTTCCTGCTTGGCCTGGCTGACGGGCAGAACCGCCTCTCCATTCGTGTCCTCAAAGCGGAGGGACAGGTCCGTCCGCCCACCTGACTGATCCTTCCACAGCCGGAACAGCCTGCTCACCGCGTGATCCGGCTTCAGCTCCAGCCGGAAAGGGTCCGCCTCCTGTTTGGGAGGCAGGTCGGGCGGGGCCGCCTCCTCCCGAGGTTGAACGGATATCCGCTCCTCTTGGGGTTCCTCCTCCGGCCGGAAACCAAACAGCCGGGACAGCAGCGGCTTTTTTCCTGCCATATAGACGCCTCCTTTCCCCCTGTTTTTCTTCTTGCCTATTATACTATACTCGTGCCCGCCCCCGCAAGAGGAAACCTGGCCCTCCCCTCAAAATTTTTCCGCCGCCTGGGCAAAACGGGAATTTTTAGTGAGAATTCTCCCGCTTCCCCCTTGCAAAAATGGGAAAAAGTGATATACTGTATCCCATACTTTTTTAGAAAAGAGGGAACGCATATGGAACGCGTCACCATCGCCTCCGTCTTTGCCGACGGAGAGCGGCTCGGCGGCCAGACGGTCACCGTCATGGGCTGGGTCCGCACCATCCGAGATATGAAGGGCTTCGGCTTTATCGAGCTCAACGACGGCTCCTGCTTC
This sequence comes from uncultured Oscillospiraceae bacterium, assembly GCA_949841465.1. Lineage (GTDB taxonomy): Bacteria > Bacillota > Clostridia > Oscillospirales > Oscillospiraceae > Enterenecus. The sequence goes on along the minus strand of CATKZW010000003.1, from coordinate 31,843 downwards.
AAGAATCTCCAGGTGGTCATGGACGCCGGCGCCCTGGATAATTACAAGGAGATTTCCGGACAGAACGTGGGCGCGGCCCTCATCGTCACCGGCACGGTGGTGCTCACCCCGGAGGCCAAGCAGCCCCTGGAGCTCAAGGCCGCCGCCGTGGCCGTGGAGGGCGTATCCTCCCCTGACTACCCCCTGCAAAAGAAGCGCCACGGCGTGGAGTACCTGCGCACCATCCAGCATCTGCGGCCCCGCACCAACCTGTTTTCCGCCGCCTTCCGGGTGCGCTCGGTGGCTGCCCATGCCATCCACTGCTTCTTCCAGGACCGGGGCTTTGTGTACGTCCACACCCCCATCATCACCGCCAGCGACTGTGAGGGCGCGGGCGAGATGTTCCAGGTGACCACCTTAGACATGGCAAATCCGCCCCGCACCGAGAAGGGAGCCGTGGACTGGTCCCAGGACTTTTTCGGCAAGCGGGCCAACCTGACCGTGTCCGGCCAGCTCAACGCAGAGAACTTCGCCATGGCTTTTGGCAGCGTGTACACCTTCGGCCCCACCTTCCGGGCGGAGAACTCCAACACCCAGCGCCACGCCGCCGAGTTCTGGATGATCGAGCCGGAGATGGCCTTTGCCGACCTCAGTGACGACATGGACGTGGCCGAGGCCATGATCAAGCACATCATCAATTACGTGATGGAGCGCTGCCCCGACGAGATGGCCTTCTTCAACTCCTTCGTGGACAAGGGATTGGTGGAGCGCCTCCAGCACGTGGCCTCCTCCGACTTTGGCCGGGTGAGCTATACCGACGCAATTGAGATACTCAAGAAGAACAACGACAAGTTCGACTACAAGGTGGAGTGGGGCTGCGACCTCCAGACGGAGCACGAGCGCTACCTCACCGAGCAGGTGTTCAAAAAGCCGGTGTTCGTCACCGATTATCCCAAGGACATCAAGGCCTTCTACATGCGCCTCAACGACGACGGCAAAACCGTGGCCGCCGCCGACTGCCTGGTGCCCGGCATTGGGGAGATCATCGGCGGCTCCCAGCGCGAGGAGCGCATCGACGTGCTGGAAAAGCGCATGGCGGAGCTGGGCCTGAACCCCGAGGACTACTGGTGGTATCTGGACCTGCGGCGCTACGGCTCCTGCCGCCATGCCGGGTTCGGCCTGGGCTTCGAGCGGATGGTGATGTACCTCACCGGCGTGTCCAACATCCGGGACGTGGAGCTCCACCCCCGCACCGTGGGCAACGCGGAGTTCTGATTTCTCACTGTGAAAAGGCCCCTGCGCGGCGCGCAGGGGCCTTTTGCTTACAGGTCGAAGCCGTCCAGTATCCGGCACAGAGCGGTTCGAGCCGCTTCCATATCATCAGCCATAGCATATATGACAGTGGGAATACCGTTGAGGGAAACAGACGCTGCACAGGAGTCCCCATTCAATCCCGGCCAGCTGACCTCCATGATCTGGGCCTCCAGTCCGTTGGCCGCGGTGTAGCCCTCATGGTTCAGCACCGAACCAGCCGGATATTGGACGCCGTAGAACATTTCATCCCAGTCCTCCGCCATACGGTCCGTAAAAAGGAAACAGTACATTTCGATATCCACATCACCAATTTCAAAGCAGCCGACCGCATGGATATACCTCTGTTCCGCGCCGGCGCGGAGCAGACAGCGCCCCTTTACGCCGTCCCATGACGTGTAGAAGTTTCTGGGCGGAGACGCATCCAGCACCGGGTTATTCATCAAATCCACCCCGGCAAAATCCTCTAATTCCTGCCAGGAATCGAACCTCTTCGTACATGGCTCGTCCGCCAGCTCCTTGAACTCATCGGACAGGCTGTCGTAGGGGTAGTAAGCAATCCCACCTGACAGCTGGATCTCCCCACTGGCGGTGTGCCGAATTTGTACGCCAAAAATCCGGGCCGCTACCGCCGTCCCCGCCAGCGCCAAACACAGGCAGGCCGCGATGGCTCCCCACCGCCATGGGCTGATTCTTTTGCGCGACTGAGCCACCCCTGCCTCTTCAATCAGGTCGTCCCCGATGCCGGTGACGCCTTGAAACAGCTTTACCGCTTTTTCTTCCTTCATAAAGCAAACCCCTCCGTTTCCAATGTCCGCTTCAGGCTCCGCCGCAGGCGGAGCATCTTCTGCGCCAGCCGGTTGGGAGGCACGCCCCGCTCCGCCGCCAGCTCCCGCAGCTCCACGCCGTACCAGTACCGCCGGACAAACAGCCTCCGGTCCTCCCGCGGCAGCCCCCGCAGCCAGCCGTCGATGGCCGCGGACAGCTCTTTTTGTTCCAGCTCATGCTCCACCGTCGCCGGGCCGGGGACACACTCCGCCAGCTCATCCAGCAGAGCCGTCATCCCGCCATATCGCTTTTGGGTGTGGTTTTTGCTCCACAAGTTCAGGGCCAAATTGCGGGTCACCTTCCCCAGCCACGCCCCCAGCCTGTCCGGGCGCTGAGGCGGGATGGTGTTCCACGCATGATGGAGGGCGTCGTTGACGCACTCCTCCGCATCCTCGTCCGTCCCCAGGATGCGGCCGGCAACGCCCCGGCACATCGCGCCGTATTTTTTCTCTGTCTCTCGGATGGCCGCCTCGTCCCGCCGCCAGTACAGCTCTACAATCCTGCTGTCCTCCATCCGCATCCCTCCCTTCCGCCGTGCTTGCGAAGGCCTTCACAGAATAAGACAGGATTCCAGGCTTAATATTACCGCCATTCCAAAAAAATCGCAGGAAAAAGGGCGGCCACCACAGTGACCGCCCTCCGCACAATGATTCAGCTGCATACAAACTTGACCAGCTCCTCAAAGCCGCCATGGGGATAGCTGTCGATGTCCTTCCCCTCCTTGTTGATGAGGCAGTCGGTGATGAGGAACACCCGCATCCCCAGGGTCTGGGCAATCATGTCCTCCGCCACGTCGTTGCCCACCATGAGGCACTCCTCCGGCCTCGCCCCCAGCCGGTCCAGCACGTCCCGGTAGTAGTTCAGGCTGGGTTTGCAGTACCGGCAGCTTTCATAGGTGGTGTACAGCTCAAACTCCCCCGGCTCCAGCCCCACCCAGCGCAGGCGGCTCTCGGTGGCCGCTGCGGGGAAAATGGGGTTGGTGGCCAGCGCCACCCGGCGGCCCGACGCCTTGATGGCCCGGACAGCCTTCGCCGCCCACTCGTTATACCCGCACAGCTCCTTTGCCCGCTGGAACTCGTTGGCGTAGAACTCCTCGAACAGCGGCTTGTCCTCCAGCGACTTCTCGCCAAAGATTTGGGCGAACTTGTTCCAGAACGCCTCCTCGTTGGTTCGGCTGCCGTCGTTTTTCACCATGGCGCCGGTGCCTGCCCAGATGGCATCGATCAGCTTCTTAGGGTCGTAGCCGCAGGGCGCCAGCTTTTTGGTGAGCATGGCGAAATAGCCGTTGGTGAAGGTATCCATGTCCATGGGCAGCAAGGTGCCGTCCAGGTCGAACAGTACGGTGGTCATATCCATTGTCTTCTCTCCCAGCCTTGATTTTTCTCCAGTATACAGGATAAACCGCCGCTAGGCAAGTAAAAAAACGCCGGACGCCGCATCTGCAGCACCCGGTGTTTTCCAATCATATGCACAGGCTTCAGCCCGCGCCCACGGCATCGGCCTGCCTGATCTCCGCCACGCAGCAGCTGTACTGACTGTTGGCATAGGCGGTGAACAGGATGTCAATGATGTTCAGCTGGGACATCCGGGAGGACATGGTCCCCAGCTGGATGGCGGAGCTGTTGTCCGTGGTATACAGGCGGTAGTCAGCAAGCTCCGTCACCGGGGATGCCTCCCGCCGGGTGATGGCCACGATAGGGGTGTGGTTCTCCCGCAGAGCGTTCATACACTGCACCATCTCCGCCGTCTCACCGGAGTAGGACACCACGATGCCCAGATCCTGCTCCGTGGCGTTTTTAGCCTGGAGCAGCTGGGTGTGCCAGTCGTCGTTGGTGACGCAGGGCTTGTTCAGCCGCAGCAGCTTTAGGTTCAGGTCCCGGGCGGCATGCAGAGAGGCCCCCAGTCCGAACAGCAGTACTGTCCGGGCGCTGTTCAGCAGGTCCACACAAATTTGGAGTGTATCCGTGTCGATCAGATCTTTGGTGTCCTGCAAAGACATCATATTTTGATAGGTCACTTTGTCTACAATCTCATCCAGGCTGTCGGACTGGGTGATCTCGCGGCGCTCCTGTCTCCTGTCCATACGGCGCACCGCCACATCGCAGGTTACCGCCTGCCGGAATTCCTTGTACCCCGCAAAGCCGATGCGTTGGCACATGCGGATCACGGTGGACGGAGAGGCAAAGGTTTTCTCCGCCAGCTGGTGGATGGACAGCCCCATGGCCTCTCCCTGATGGCTGAGCAGATAATCAGACACCGCCCGCTCAGTGGCGCTCATGGAGTCCTGACTCTCACGAAGCCGTAACAGTGCGCTTTTCATAGTCTCTCTCCTCTCAACTCCGCGTCCGAGCATCCGGACGCGCACCGGTCCGCCGCCGGTCTGCAGCCAGGGGTCTCTTTTCTCCCCCGCCCACTCTGGTGGCCGTCCCTGAAAAAAGCAAGCGCCCACGCCGGACGTGCATTCCCCTGCCCGGGCGGCGATGTGCCGCCAGAAGGTCACTCACGTGGCTTGGACGCTCATTCAAAAGTCAAAAGTAAAAGGTTCTTCTTCCCCCTCTTTACTCTGAGTATACGCCAAATTTTTTGTCATGTCAAGGAAATTTCCAAAACTTTCTTGTTTATAAATGTATATTCGTTTCATTCAGCATCCTGTACAAATGAGCAAGCCAATCTTTGGTAATTCCCCACTTAAAAAGTTGCTCTATCAACCGCTCTTTGAACAAAAAGATGTGATATTATGTATCGTCAGCAGGGAGAAAAAGGCTTACAATTATGAAGGCAGCCACCGGAGCGGGTCTCCGCTTATCCTCCCAAATTTGTCACAAAACGCATCAAATCAGATAAGAAGGAGCTGTTTTTTATGAAGCACCGTACCATCCAGGCCGCTCAAATCGCCGCATTCAAACGTCATCTGCAATTGGAGGAGCGCGTATCCAGCACCATCGATAAATATCTGCGGGACGTCCGGAGCTTCACCGCCTGGCTGGACGGACGCCCTCTTGGCAAGGAAGCCGCCGCCGACTGGAAGACAAATCTGTGCGCATCAGGTCTTCGCCCGGAAACCGTCAATTCCAAGCTGTCGGCTATGAATAAATTTCTCCGGTTCCTGGGCCGGGAAGAATGCTGTGTGAAATATCTGCACATCCAGCGCAAGCTGTTCCGCCAGACAGACCGTGAGCTGAGCAAGGCAGAATACAACCGGCTGCTGGAGGCCGCGAACGCCATGGGCAGGACCCGCCTTTCCCTGCTGATGGAAACCATCTGCGCTACGGGCATCCGGGTCAGCGAGGTAAAATACATCACGGTGGAAACGGTGCGGGCCGGCCGGGCGGACATTTCGCTGAAAGGCAAGATCCGCACCATTCTGATCCCCGGCAAGCTGTGCCGGAAGCTGCAAAAGTATGCCAAAAAGCAAAAAACCGCCTCTGGCGAGATATTCCTCACCAGAAGCGGGAAGGGACTGTCCAGACGGCAGATTTGGGCGGAGATGAAGGCCATCTGCCAAAAAGCGGGGGTGACTCCCTCCAAGGTATTCCCCCACAACCTGCGGCACCTGTTTGCCCAGACCTTTTATCGGGCCTGCCGGGACGTGGTGAAGCTGGCGGACGTACTGGGGCACAGCTCGGTCGAAACCACCCGGATCTACCTGATCTCCACCGGAGCGGAGCACGCCCAGCAGCTGGACCGGCTCGGCCTGATCTCATAGGGACAGTTTTTCACAAAATTCGCAAATCGCCGCAATGAGACGAACAAAAAAGCTGCTCCTTTTTCCGATTTCCTGTCGGACCATGTTATTATAACTCGAATGGCGGCGAAATGCAAGTTTTTTCCTTAACTTTTCCCATATTAAATTATGCCGGACAAGGGTCAAATTTTGTCCGGCCCATTTTTTGCACCCTGCACCGCCCTTTTCGGCGCTTGTGCGGGGCTTTCTTTGCGCTCAGGGCCTTCTTGTCAGCAAATTTTTTGCCGCCTTCAGGACAATTTGCGAATTTTGTGATAAACCGCAGCAGACCGCGTGCCACAAGCCGCGCTTTGCAGACGCCGTGATGGAAACTGCCCCTGCCCGCAAGGTCTTAATCAATGAAGGAGGTTTTACAATGGATTCAACTGCCCAAAAAAAGCGAAAAAAACAGCTTCTTCTCGCTGCCGCCATCGTGTGCTTGCTGCTGCTGGCCGCAGGAGGCTGGTACTTCCTGACAAACCGGGACGCACCAGACGACTCACTGGAGCTGGCTGATAACGCCACCATAGGCATTCTGCCTGGCGTCGACATCGCGCAGCGGCAGGCCGAGCTTCAGCAGCAGCTGGATGAGGGGATGATCGCCTTTTCCATCAACACCAGCCCTGTTTTTGAAACCGGCGGCAGCGAGGGAAACCTGATGCTGGAAAACCCGGCCAACAACGCCAAACTGCTGGTGGTGGAAATCTATATAGACAAGACCCAGGAGCTGGTCTATAAATCAAAGGCCATTCCCGTGGGATCTTACATCGAAAACGCCAGGCTGGACAAAGTGCTGGAGCCGGGCCAATACGCGGCGACAGCCTATTTCAAAGCATACCGGGAGGACGACCACTCCTTCATCGGCCAAGCGGGCGCCGCAATCTCGATTACGGTGCTCAGCTGACGACAGCCATCCTTTGCGGGTACAGGGGGCCCATAAAAAGGAGCTGTATCAAATGAAACGCAAACTGACCTATACCCTCTTGTCCATGGTACTGGCTGCCAGCCTGTTTGTGACCGCCGCTTACGCGTCCAACGGCTACCAGTCCGGCGATGTCCCCATCGGTTCCTCCAATGAGGTGCTGATGGTGGGCACGGTCGTACCCAGCATCATGTCCGTCACAATGCCCACCTATGTCCCATTCCACGTCAGCCGCACCATGGAGGGGGACAACAAGGTGATTTCTCCCCGCATTACCATGACTAATAATTCCAGCGTGCCCGTGAGCTTGGATGTCGTCTATACCGCAGTGGATCTGAGCAACCTCCAGGGAACGACCTGGGGAACCGGCCCCGATGTCGAAGAAAATCAAATCGCCATCGGCTTCCAGCTGGAAACCCTGGCCAATCAGATGCCCACTGCCCTGGCCCAGACCATGTGGCTCAAGGCCAACACCCAGGAGAACATCAGCGTCATGTCGCTGGACGCCTATGCGAGCAACACGATGTACGTCGTGGGCACGCTGGGCAAGGCGGTCCCGGAAAACAATACCTTCTCGGTCATCCCCACCTTTGTGGTGCGTGAGGCATAACACCCCTGCCCCAGTGCAGTGCATGCATAAACAATAAATGAAATACCCCCCTGTACCTGCGAATGCAGGCAAGCGGCCAGGAGAGACATCTCCTGGCCGCTTTGAATTGTTATGGGGTGATTGCCCTGCTCCAGATGCCGTGATAGGGATATACGCCATGGAACCCTTGGCTGACTGCGAACAGGAAATAGGCAAAGGCTCCCACAATCAGCACACCGGTCCTTACCTTGGAGGAACAGCGCTTGCACGGCGCAAGCGCCGCCTCCGGCAGCGCCAAAAGGGAAAAGATGGCCACATAGATGGACAGCCGCTCCAAAATAAAATGGCGGGTGATGAACAGTTGAATCAGCAGGGAGTAAAACATGGCGTTAGCCAGCAGCGGGGCGTCGGGACCCGCCCGCTCCGTCCGGCGAAGCAGCGGAAGCGAGAAGAGAAAACAGCCCAGCGGCAGCAGAACATAGAGGAAACTGTTGCCCTGCCAGTACTTTTCCGTGAGATAGTGCTGATATTTGGGCACCAGGGTGACAGCGACCTGAATCAGCGGATCCATCAGGAAATAGGCAGTCCCGGCGGCCAGGGCGGCCAGGCCGTAGTGGAGCCTGCTCGGCGGCAGGCTGAGCAGGAAGCAGAGCGGGAGCATGATGAGGGCCGTGCGATGGAAGCAGGCGGCCAGCAGCACAACTCCGCAGCTAGGCAGAAAACGGCGGGATTTCAAAAACGGGTAGGCCCACAGGACAATCGCGGCGGCAAGGGCCTGACGCAGAAAATTCATGCTCAGGGCAAAATATTGAAGGGTCAGAAAGAGATAAACACTCAGCCAAGGCGATTTGGAATAGCGGCCAATCCATGCAAAAACCAAAAAGGTAAGTAAAAAGTGGAACACAAAAAGGAAGACGCGGTAATCATCGCACAAAAGGGAGACCGCCAGATTCAGCAGAAGATAGCCCGGCTCCGACCAGCCCGCCCCATCCAAACCGGAGGCGGCAATCGTATGAAAGGCGGACTCATAAAAACGGTAGTCAAAGCCGGTCACATACCGAAGAGATGCCAGCAGCCAGCAGGCCAGCCCCATTACAAGCAAATACCCCCACCGATACCGCGGCCGGCGGTCAAGCAGCGGCGCTCCGGCAAGGCTCGCGCCAATCAGCAGATAATATGGCAGCATAAACGATCACTCCACATAAAACAGAACGAGCGCTTCAAAACGGAAGCCGGGAAAATGTGCCCCACACACCGCCGCCGGGCATAAGCCTGACGGCAGCTGCCCGGCGGCGTCAGTGCGCTAAAGCTTCTCTTCCCCCTGCTTATTTACGAAGAGGAAGCAGGGCGCAGGGCAATCTCATGGCGCTTGGGCCCGGTAGACACAATGGTGACGGGCACGCCGATGTGCTTTTCCAGGAACTCCACATACCCCTTGGCGTTGGCGGGCAGCGCATCGTAGTCGGTGACGCCTCGGATGTCGCTCTTCCAGCCCGGCAGGGTCTCAAACACCGGCTTGGCGCGCACCAGCCTGGGGGTGGTGGGGAACATATCCGTCACTTCCCCGTCGATCTCATAGCCTACGCACACCTTGATCTCGTCCAGATACCCCAGCACGTCCAGACAGGTCAGCGCCGCCTGGGTGGCCCCCTGGACCATGCAGCCGTACTTGGTGGCCACCGCGTCGAACCAGCCCACCCGGCGGGGACGGCCCGTAGTAGCCCCAAACTCGCCCTTATCGCCGCCCCGGCAGCGCAGCTCGTCGCCCTCCGGGCCGAAAAGCTCACTGACAAAGGGCTCTGTACTGGAGCCCACGCTGGACGAATACGCCTTGGTGACGCAGATCACGTCCTCAATGGCGGTGGGCGGCACCGGCGCTCCTACGCAGCCGTAGCCCGCCAAGGTATGGGATGAGGTGGTCATGGGGAAAATGCCCAGGTCCGGGTCCTTCATGGAGCCCAGCTGGCCCTCCAGCAGCACGGTCTTTCCGTCCCTCACCGCCTGATGGAGGAAGCCCACCGCGTCCCCCACATAGGGCCGCAGCAGTTCACGGTACTCTAAAAGCTGGTCGTACAGAATCTTCACGTCCAGAACAGGCTTGTGATACAGGTGCTCGAACAGGATGTTCTTCACCTCCACCGCGCGGCTGAGCCGCTCCCAGAGGCGGTCCTCGTCGAACAGGTCGCACACCTGGATGCCCGTCTTGGCATACTTGTCGGAGTAAAAGGGCGCGATGCCGCTCTTGGTGGAGCCGAAAGCCTTACCGCCCAGGCGCTCCTCCTCATACCCGTCCTGAAGAGCATGATAGGGCATGAGCAGCTGGGCCCGCTCCGACACAATCAGGTTGGGCGCGGGCACCCCCTGGTCGGTGACGCTCTTCAGCTCCGCCGTCAGCTTGGCCGCATCCAGCGCCACCCCGTTGCCGATGACATTGGTGATGTGGGGGTAGAAGATGCCGGACGGCAGAATGTGCAGGGCAAACCGCCCATAGTCGTTGATGATGGTGTGTCCCGCGTTGGCCCCGCCCTGGAAGCGCACCACCACATCGGACGTCTCAGCCAGCAGATCGGTGATCTTGCCCTTGCCCTCGTCGCCCCAGTTTGCCCCTACGATCGCTTTTACCATTTCAAATACCTCCGCCTGCCGGGATTCGCAGCCGCATAGCCCGGTCTGCCTTATCCGGCGCGCGCGGACCGCCCATCGCGGCCCAACAGTTTTATTATAATAGACATTGCCGGTGGAATCAAGCCTTTTTCATGCATTTTTCGATTTTGTCTTTACTTCCGTAAAGCGGCGTGCTAAAATATCTGCGTGAAAAAGGAGGGTGCGCCATGCAAAAAGAGATGCCGGAACAAAACTCCCTGCTGTTTGAGGCCATTCTGGCGTTAAAGGACCAGGAGGAGTGCCGCGCTTTTTTTCAGGACCTGTGCACTGTGGCTGAGCTGCGGGCCATGGCCCAGCGGCTGGAGGTGGCCCAGCTTTTGGACCAGGGGCTGATCTACAACGACATCCTCCAGCGCACCGGCGCCTCCAGCGCCACCATCAGCCGGGTAAACCGAGCCCTGCAATACGGTGCGGACGGATATAAGACCATCCTGCCCAGGCTGCCCAAATGACGGACGCTTACACTGTGCTGGCCCGGTGCTACGACCGGCTGACCGCCGATGTGGGCTATGAAAAATGGGCATGCTATGTGGAGCGGCACTTCCGAAAATCCAAGCGGCCCGTCCGCTCTGTGGTGGAGCTGGGCTGCGGCACCGGGAGCTTGACCCGCCTGCTGGCCCAGCGGGGCTACCAAATGACCGCTGTAGACCTCTCCCCCGACATGCTGTCCGTGGCCGACCAGAAGTGCGAAGGGCTGGACGTGCTTTTCCTGTGCCAGGACATGTCCCGGCTGGCTCTGCTGGAACCTGCGGACGCCGTCATCTCCTGTCTGGACAGCGTGAACTACGTCACCCGCCCCGCCGCGCTGAAGCGTACCTTCCAGCGGGTGCACAAGGCTTTGGCCCCCGGCGGGCTGTTCCTCTTCGATGCGAAAACGCCGGCGGCTCTGGAAAGCGCGGACGGTCAGACCTATCTGGACGAGGACGACAACCTGTTCTGCGTCTGGCGGGGGGAGTACAGTCCGAAACGGCGGGTGTGCGGCTACGGCCTGGACCTGTTTGTGCGGGAGGACGACGGCAGCTGGAGCCGGGGCGGCGAATACCACGAGGAGTATGCTTACACCATGGACGAGCTGGACGGCTTTCTGGCCGAAGCCGGGTTCCGGAACGTCAGACAATACGGCGACAAGACCATGTCTCCCCCGAAAATAGGGGCACAGCGAGTCTTTTTCGCCGCCAGAAAGGAACTGTAACGATGGATCAGATTGTCCGTGTCATTGCCAAAGACGCACCTGTAAAAGCCATGGCCATCTCCGCCCGGGATACCGTGGAGCGGGCCCGAGCCATCCACGGCTGCTGGCCGGTGGCCTCCGCCGCCCTGGGGCGGCTGCTTATGGCCGCGTCTATGATGGGCGCCGCTATGAAGACGGATGACGGAGCCGTCACCCTTCGGGTCAAGGCCGATGGACTGCTGGGATCTCTCATCGCTGTGTCCGACAGCCGGGGAAATGTGCGGGGGTATGTACAGAACCCCGCTGTTGATGTGCCCCGCAAGGCTAAGGGCAAGCTGGATGTGGGGGCCGCTGTCGGCTCCGAGGGTGAGCTGACCGTCATCCGGGATCTGGGGATGAAGGAGCCCTACATCGGCTCAGTACAGCTGGTGGGCGGCGAGATCGCCGAGGACGTGGCTGCCTACTTTGTTGAGAGTGAGCAGGTGCCCACCGCCTGCGCCCTGGGCGTGCTCATCGCGCCGGATCAGACCGTCCAAGCGGCGGGGGGCTATCTCATCCAGCTGCTGCCCGGGGCGGACGATGCCGTGGTGTCCGCTGTGGAGCGAGGCGTAGCCCAATTGGGCGCGGTCAGCGGCCGGCTGGACGCGGGCATGGACCCTCTAGGCCTGCTGCGGGAGGTACTGGGCGAGTTCGAGCTGGAAGTGCTGACGACCGCCCCCATTGAATACCGCTGTTATTGCACGCGGGAGCGGGTAAGCCGGGCACTCATCAGCCTGGGCCGGAACGAACTGACCTCCCTTATCCAAGAGCAGGGCGGCGCGGAGCTCACCTGCCAGTTCTGCGACAAGGTCTACCGCTTCTCCGCCGAAGAGCTGAAAGCCCTCCGGGACGAGTCCTCCGCCAAGTAGCGCCAAATTTTTTCATTTTCCCTATTGACAGACGGCGGTTCATTTGCTATAATCACTTTTGCCGTCTGACAAGCGGATCGAACAACGGGAGCATAGCTCAGCTGGGAGAGCACTTGCCTTACAAGCAAGGGGTCACAGGTTCGAGCCCTGTTGTTCCCACCAAAATAGTCCTAAAATGTGGCGCGGTAGTTCAGTTGGTTAGAACGCCGGCCTGTCACGCCGGAGGTCGAGGGTTCAAGTCCCTTCCGCGTCGCCACATCTTATGCCCAGGTAGCTCAGTTGGTAGAGCAGCGGACTGAAAATCCGCGTGTCGCTGGTTCAATTCCGGCCCTGGGCACCATTTGCGAGTGTAGCTCATCTGGTAGAGCGCCACCTTGCCAAGGTGGAGGTAGCGAGTTCGAGCCTCGTCACTCGCTCCAAAAAAAATTTCAAAAAGAAGTGCTAAAGCACTTCTTTTTGAATATAATATAGTGTTCGGCGCCATAGCCAAGTGGTAAGGCAAGGGTCTGCAAAATCCTGATGCCCCAGTTCAAATCTGGGTGGCGCCTCCAAAATGTGAGGGCGGGCTGTAGCCCGTCCTCTCCCCTTTTCTATCAGTTTCATACCGGGGTGTGGCGAAGTTTGGTATCGCGCTTGGTTCGGGACCAAGAGGCCGCGGGTTCGAATCCCGCCACTCCGACCATCAAAACCGCTGATTTCTTTTGGAATCGGCGGTTTTTCTTAACTTTTGAGGCAGGATTAAATTTTGGAATCTCGCTGTTCTAACAAAAGTTCTAACACTGGGCCTAATTTTTGTCGCCAGAAAGCAAGTCCGCCATCGTGGCTAACGTGCCTTTTTTGTTCTCAAAACTCAGGTGCCCATAGATGTTGGCTGTAGTCCCTATGTCGCTGTGTCCGAGCCATTCGGAGACCTGCTTAATATCGTAACCCTTAGCGATCAGCAGGCTGGCCGTTGTATGCCGGAGATCGTGATACCTGATGTGGGGCAACCCATTCGCCGCAAGGATCTTAGAAAATTTTCGGCTTACATAATCCGGGTTCAAAATCCTCCCGTCATCCCAAGTGAATACATATCCACTGTCGATGTAAGAATCTCCCATGAGTTCCTGCATCTCCTGTTGCCGTTCCCGGATGGACAGGAGAATCTGCTTGATTTCCGGCGTCATTGGATAGCTTCTATGGCTTGCCTGGTTCTTAGTGGTGTTCTTTTCCAGAATTTCTGAGAAACGGACAACGGTTGACTCTATCGTGAAAGTGTCGCTCTCAAAATTGACTGCGCTCCATTTCAGCCCTACCGCTTCGCTTCTGCGCAAGCCATACAGTATTGTCAGTGTGACAATATTTTCGATGTTAGTTCCCTTAATCGCCTCAAGCAATGCTTTGGCCTGCTGCTGTGTGTAGAAGCTGCCCACATATTTTTGCTTCTTAGGTAGTGTTACCCGGTCAGCGGGGTTAAATGGAATGATATTCTTTTTCATGGCATCTTCCAAGGCTCCGCGAATCACACAATGATGATCATGCAGGCTTTTCCCAGATAGCTTCCCTTTGATATGCTCCCCTGGTTTCTGCACTTTGCGGTTGTAGTACAGTTGTACATCCTGTGGAGTAATATCGTTCAGGCTTACATTGTGCTGTTTAAAATACGGACCGATATGGTTTCTGTAGTAGCTGGTGTATCCTTGAAATGTGACCCGGTCAACCTCGATCTCCTTTTGTTCCAACCACGTTTCTATCCATTGCCAGAACGGAGTCTTAGGATAGGCTACAATTTTACCTTCTTCAAATTTACCCGCAATTTCTTGCGCTGCTCTCTGCGCCTCCCTTTTATTCCCCCGCTTCACGGGGACTTTAGTCGATACCCACTTCTGTTTCGTTTCGCCGTTAATATCAACGACGCGGAACACAGCGTAATAAACGCCCTTTTTTTCTTGCAGACTAACTGACATAGGCATGTCCCTCCATGGGGTCTATGCCACTCTTCATGTCAGTATTATAGCTCATTTTCTGCAAATAGTCCAGCAGATACTTTTTGGGGATACGGATTTGCCTTCCTATGGTTATATATTGAAGTTCACCACTATGCAAAATTGCATACGCTTTACTACGGCCCACAGATAAAATATCTTGCAAATCTTTCACTGTTAAAATATCAGGAAACTGTTCTAACATTGGCATACCCCTTTCTATGCTAATATTTGATAGAGAATAATAACTCTGTCTTGTCGAAATAATCAGTGCTCTCCCCTGCTCCCGGCCCACTTCCTGCGCTCTTGCTTTAGACCGCGTATTTCCAGGCCGCGCTGTGCGCCGATTGTGCGGTGGGCGCGCAATGCGCACTATCCGCCGCTCCTGTATGACTGCCGGGACAGGGTATGGGCTTGCGCCATTTGTCAAGGTGCAAAAGCTGTTTGGGCTTCTATCATAATAAATAGGAAGTAACTTCTATTTTCTTGCAACAAGCCAAAAATTTTTTGGAGAAATTTTTGAGTACAAGATATGGAATAATACAGTTGACAGACACTAAATATTGTGGTATTATTCCTTCGTAATTGATTCTATGTGCGCTTCCTCCCCGCTGTGGGAGGGCAGGCCGGCCTTACCGGCTTGGGGGCGAAAGGTTTCGCATTGCACATATTTGCGGATACGCACTCTGCCTCCGCAGGGAAAAGACCACGCGGGCGTATCTGGGGTTTGTTTGTATCGTCAGCGGGAGAAGTCTGCCCATTTTGTGGCGGCATCCGCTGGCGATTTTGTTTTCAATATGGGGGAGACACTCCCCAGCGTGTAAAGCGGGAATGACTGGGGTTCATCTGCGGATGAGCCAAGCCGGCAATGCCGGAATCCAGTTGTTCCCGCTTTTTTTGTTTGCCCAAACGCTGAAAGGCTTTGAGGATAAATCAAAAAAGGAAAGGAGTTCAGACATGAAGTATCACGCAGTATGGAAGCCCGGAGGCCGCCCGCGCCGTGGGATGGGCTCTATGAAACCGGGTCGGAGACAACTCCAGGCCCTCAAGCCCAGGGGGACTATCCCAGGAAAGGGGGCGGCGAACCGTGGCGGAGCCGCAGGGAAAGCTGCCTAATGTGCTCACTCCCACGGCTGACCTGTCCCGGGAGGAATGGCTGGCATACCGTCGCCAGGGCATCGGCGGCAGCGACGCAGCCGCTGTGCTGGGCATTTCGCCCTTCCGCACCGGGGTAGACCTCTACTACGACAAGCTGGGGCAGCCTGTGGAGGATGACGAGCAGAACTGGGTGGCCAAGGAGGCGGGCACTCTGCTGGAAGACTTGGTGGCCCGAATCTTTGCGAAAAAAACCGGGCTGGAGGTCTGTCCCATGCCGGTCATGTTCCAGCACCCGGATCATCCCTGGATGCTGGCCGACGTGGACCGCCTGGTGAAGCAGCCGGACGGAAGTACCGCCATTCTGGAGTGCAAGACCACCAACTACAACGCCCGGGACAAGTGGGAGTATGACGGCAAGCCCATCGTACCGCAGTATTACGAGGTCCAGGGACGGCACTACATGGCTGTGATGAATCTGAATCGTGTATATTTTTGCTGCCTCTATGGCAACAGCGAGGATGACGTTATCATCCGCAGCATCGACCGGGATTTGAAGTACGAAGCAGAACTGATCGCCCTGGAGGAGCACTTTTGGGTGAACCACGTCAAAGCCAAAATTCCACCGCCCTACATCGAGGATGACGGCGCGCTGATTTTGGAGAGCCTGCGCCGCTGTCTGGGCCCGTCCTATAAGGATATGCCTCCGGCAACCTTCACCGAGGCCCAATCTGAGAACGTTCGGCGATATGTAGATCTGAGGGATCAGAAGATCGCCCTCAACGCCAGCGTGAAAACGTTGGAGGATGAAATGGAGCGGCTGAAAGCGTCCATTGTGGCTGACATGGCCGGGAGTTGGTCCGCCGCCTATGAGGATGGAAGTGGCAGCTACACCATCACCATGAAGCCCAGCCGTCGTGTCAGTATGCGAAAGGACGACCTGCTGCGGCTGAAGGACACCCATCCGGACATCTTTGAGCAATATGTCTCGGTGTCCGAGAGCCGGACGTTCAATGTGAAATTTACCGCTGCGGAAGCGGCGGCATAGGAGGTACGCACATGAGTAGTATTGTGGCGGCGTATGACAAAACGCTGTACTACAACGAGGCCGGAAAATACTGCGTCCTGCGGTTGAAAACCGCCGATCCCATGGTGCCGGAGGACGCCCGGGACAAGTACAGGTTTGCGGACCACCTGATCCGCTTTGTGGCCGTGGGCTATGACCTGCCCCGGACGGGCGCCATCAAGATGGAGCTGGACGGAGCGTGGGTCAACGGCAAATACGGCCCCCAGTTCCAGGTGGACAGCTGGCGTGAGCTGGTGCCGCCCACCATTGAGGGCATCCTGGGCTATCTGTCCTCCGGGCTGCTAAAGGGCATCGGCCCCAAGACCGCCGGGGATATTGTTCAGCGGTTTGGCACAGATTCGCTCAATGTCATTGAGAATCAGCCGGAAAAGCTGCTGGAAATCCGGGGCATTACGGAAGACAAGCTGGAGGAGATCAAGGCGGGCTATGCCGAAAGTAAGGCCGTCCGGGATCTGATGACCGTGCTGGCCCCCTTCAAGCTGACCCCCAAAACGGCCATGAAGATTTACGAGCACTTTGGCCCGGACGGTGCCGCCCTGCTGCGCAAGAGCTTTTATCAGCTGTGCCAAATTCCCGGTTTCGGGTTCAAGCGCGTGGACGCCATCGTGGTCAAGTCCGGCGGAGACATCCATGACCCCATGCGGGTGCAGGGCGCATTGTTTTACGCCCTGGAGAAATCCCGGTCAGAGGGCGGCCATCTCTACCTGGAGGCGGAAAAGCTGCTGGGCGAGGCTCTGGCGCTTCTGAATGAAAAGATCCCCCAGCTGGATCAGCGCCTACAACGGCCCCAGTTGGAGGGGGAACTGCGCGCTATGGTGATGAACAACGTGGTGGTGTCCAAGAAGGGCAATATCTACCTGCCCCATGTGTTCAGCCAAGAGAGCGAGACAGCCCGCAAGGTGGCGGAAATGCTGCTGGATAAGCCGGAGCCGGTCAATTTGGCCCCCGTCATGGATCGTATCAGGGGCAAGCTGGGCATCATCCTGTCCCCCATGCAGTACCGGGCGGTGGAGATGGCCTTCCGGCACAACCTGTCCATCATCACAGGTGGGCCCGGCACCGGCAAGAGTACCATCTTGAAGGCGGTGATCGAGGCATACCAGGAGCTGTACCCCAAGGCCACCATCGCCCTGGGCGCGCCCACCGGCAAGGCCAGCCGCCGCATGGCGGAGACCACCGGGATGGATAATGCCGCCACCCTCCACAGTCTGCTGGGCCTCCACGGGGAGGATGCGGGCTGGCAGGAGAAGAAGCCGCTGGAAGCCGATTTCCTTATCGTGGACGAGGCCTCCATGGTGGATATGTGGCTGGCCTATCAGCTGTTCGCCCGGTTGAAGCCCGAGACAAAGGTGCTGATCGTGGGCGACGCCGACCAGCTGGAGAGCGTGGGCGCGGGCAGCGTGTTCCGTGAGCTCATCCAGTGCGGGCTGGTGCCGGTGACGGTGCTGGATCAAATCTTCCGTCAGGCGGAGGACAGCCTTATCGCCTACAACGCCAAGTTCATCCGGGAGGGCAGCGGCCAGCTCCACTATGGCCGGGACTTCTCCCTCACCGAAACGGAATCCCAGGAGGAAACGGCGGCACTGATCCGGGTACTCTACCGGGGAGCTCTGGGTCATACCGCCATGGAGCAGGTGCAGATCCTCACACCGTTCCGCGCCACAGGAGATGCGTCGGCCAACAGCCTGAACGCGGCCATCCAGGCGGAGATCAACCCATCGGATATCAGCAAGCCCGAGCTGTCCAACGGCGGGCGTCTGTTCCGCCTGGGAGACCGGGTGATGCAGACAAAAAACGATTATGATGTCGCATTGTACGACGAGGAGGGCCATCAGTTGGCCGCGGGTGTGTTCAACGGCGAGGTGGGCATCGTGTCCGGCGTCCAGCCGGGGACGCTCACCGTCTGCTTTGACGGGCGGTACGCGGACTACCCCCTGGAGAGCCTGGGGGAGTTGGAGCTGGCCTACGCCACTACCATCCACAAGTCCCAGGGCAGCGAGTACGACACGGTGATCGTGCCCATGCTCCCGGCCCACAGGATATTGCTGTCCCGGAATCTCCTCTACACGGCCATCACCCGTGCCAAGCGGCGGGTGGTGCTGGTGGGCATGAAGAAGGCCATCTACATGGCGGTGGGCAAGTGCAGCACGGGCAAGCGCAATACCCTGCTGGGGGAACGCATCCAGCTGTACCACCAGGCGCTGGCCCGACGGAACGCCCCGGCCAGCGGTGAAGAATTGAAAAATGCCAGTTAATTCGAGATGACGCGCAAAAAAACGCGCGGCCATCTCCTATTTATTTTTGGAAGGGAGAATGTTCAAATGACCGACGAGAAAAACACGACGACAGGTAACCTCTATGCCCCTTGGGATCTGCGGAGGCTTCCGGGCTTTGATTTTTCGGAATTCCTCCGTAAGGTGGAAAAGCCCGACGGCAAAGGCCAGACGGTGGAGATGACCCTGGAGGGTACGAAAAGGTGGTTCCGGCTGGCCTGCCCGAACGGCGGGTTGGTGCTGAACGCTCTGCGGGTGTCGGATACCATGGCCATCTACGAGGCCCAGGTGTTCGCGGACACAGCAGACCGCAACCCTTTGGCCAGCGTCACCGCCACCAAAAGGGCGGACAAGGCCAAGGGTGAGGCGTACATCCACGCCGCCCAGGAGGCCGCGCTGGAAGGGGCATTGAGCGCCTCTGGGTTCAACCTTGAAGTTTCGTTGCTGGCCCGCACTGTGGGGATCTCGGCAACGGCGGCCCAGCCCAGCCAAACGGATGGCGGGGAACAGCCTGCGGAAACGGTTGAGTCCTCCCCTGCCCCGGCGCAGACTGGCACACTTGCGCAGAAGACCGCAGACAGTGCTGCCCCGGCTGCGGATGAAACGGCCCAGCAGCCTAAACCTGCCGCTGGTGCCGCTCCCCGTCCCGCCCCCGTAGGCCCGCCGCCTCATGCAGCCCCGCGCCCCGCGCCAGTGGACCCTCAGCCCCACGCTGCCCCGGCCCCGAAGAAAGAGGAATCTGCTTCGACTGTGGTAAACATCGGCGATGCCCGCCAGCCGTCGGCGGCGGGCGGGCAGGATGGGCCGAACGCCCAGCCCGAACCCGAAGCGGCTCCTGCGGCTGAACCCGCCCGGTCAGCTCCCGCTGAACCCGCGCCGGTGACCTATACGCCGGATATGCCGGTGGAGGAGATCTGCAAGCGCATGACGCTGGAGCAGGCCCGAAGCCTCAAGGTGCTGGACGGCACCTGCAAGGGCTGGACGCTGGCGCAGGTGGCCAAGGACCGGCCCACCAGTTTGCGATGGCTCCAGAGCGTATGTCCCTTTGCGGACAATGAGCTCAAAGCTGCGGCCACCGTAGTCCTGAACGATTTGGAACTGAAGTTGGCCGGATGACCCATTCCCAGCCAGAGAAGGAAGGAGCTGACCCCCTGTGACCAGTGGGACAGATTTTCCATTCACTATCATGGACATAGCTGACCTCCTCCGCCTGAACATCAGGCGGAGGGGCGGCTCACGTGTGGTCTATAGCGACTGTCCCATCTGCGGCGACCGCCGGGGGAAGCTGGGCCTGTACCCGGAGATTGACACCTGGCGCTGCTACCACTGTGGCGAGTGCGGCGGTATGCTGGCCCTCTATGGGAAAGTGCATGGCGTCAGCAACTCGGACGCCTACCAGGAAATCTGTGACGCGCTGGCGATTGGAACCCCCGGACGGGAGTACACGCCCAAGGCCAAGGTAGAGAAGGCCTCGGATGAGCCTCAGACCCAGCGGGCCAGTCCCCAGGAGATCCACCGCACTCTGGCGGCGCTGCTGGCTATGCTGACCCTCTCCCCCGCCCACCGGGAGCACCTGCGCACCAAGCGGGGGCTGACGGACGGGCAAATTCAACGGTTTGGGTTCAAGAGCACGCCCCCGGCTTACCAATGCCGAGCCATCGCGGCCCAGCTTTCGAAGCAGGGCTGTACCGTGGAGGGTGTACCTGGTTTCTATCTGGACAACGGCGGCAAGTGGCGGGCGAAGTTCCATCAGCGCACGTCCGGCATCGTCATTCCCCTCCGGGGCGCGGACGGATTGCTCCAAGGCTTACAGATCAGACTGGACCGTCCCATCAAAAAGGAGGACGATCCGCCGGAGAAATCGGGGATCAAATATCTCCCGTTTTCCTCTACTGGCAAGCCCATGGGCGTCACGTCGGGGAGCCCCATCCACTTTGTGGGAGACCCCAGCTCCCGTGTGGTCTATGTGACCGAGGGCGCGCTGAAAGCGGATATTGCCCACGCCCTGATGGGCCGCACCTTTGCCGCTACGGTAGGGGTGAACAACACCATGGGTATGGACGAACTCTTTGCCTTTCTGCGCCGCAACGGCACGGAGGAGATCATCGAGGCCGAGGACATGGACAAGTATTGTAATCCCAACGTCAGCCGGGGGGCCTCCAAGGTTCACCAGCTGGCGGTGAAAAACGGTTTGCAGTGCCGGCGGCTGGTGTGGAACCCCAACTACAAGGGGATCGACGACTGGCTTTTGGCGCTGCGCCGGAAAGAAATGAAGAAAAAGGAGCGAGAACACATGAATTTCAAGGAGATGTACCTCAACGGGATGTGTCCCTTCGGCTACATCGACAGTTGCGCCGATCAATGGCGGAGCAGGCCGAATATTGGGGTGAGCGCGGAGGAGTTTCTGGGCTTGACCCATGAGGAGTACCAGATGTACCTGCAAACGGAACCTGGGGCCTCACTCAAAAAGCACCTGGACAGCCAGCGGAGCACCCAGAAGTTCCGGGTGTACCAGCTGGATGTCAAAGGCATTGAAACCTATCCCTTTGCCTTCCGCGGCATAGAGTTCATGCGCAAGGCGGGCTATGAGCAGCCCCCGGCGGGCAGCTACCAACTTGTCTACGACGGAGAACTGATCCATCCCAAGGAGTGGACAGAGAAGGTTGTGTTGGAGCAGATTTTCAGTGTGTGCAACGACGATCTGCCCGAGGGCTACCGGGGGCACAGCCTGTCCATGTCCGATATTGTGGAGCTGTATGACGGGGACAACCGGGACTTCTTCTACTGTGACGAGGACGGCTTCACCCCGGTGCGGTTCGACGCGGAGCAGGCCGTGCCCATGGGTGATGCGGACGAGGATGAATGAGCGGATGGCGCAGCTTGACGCGGTTGGCGAGGCCTGCCGGGCGCTGGGCGCGGAGGTACGCCAGCCCCCCGGTGAGCATTACCTGACCGCTATGGTATGGGATGGCTGGGGGTGGCCCTATGACGAGGGCCGCGCTCTGGCCGTCCAGCAAGAGATCAAACGAAAGACAGCCCAATACCCAGGGCTGGTGTGCCGATGCGTAGACCCGTTCAGCACACTGGTGTATGCGGTTTGAGCAGAACAAGGAAGGGACGCAGGTCCGGCATGGCCGGACCGCGCCCTTTTTTTGATTATATTTTAGGAGGACTATAAAAATGGGAGCTTATTCTGAACTCGATGCCGCCCTGCGCGAGGATGGCGACGATTTTGTGGATGACGATGCGTTTTTGGAAGATGACGAGCCGGACGTTCCGGACCCGGACAGTACCGGTGCCCCACCCCAAGCGGAGGCTGCTTCTGTCCCCGCCGCCCAGCCTGTGAAGGCCCAGGCCGCCGCTCCGGCCCAGCCCGCCGGTGATAAGGCGGACAAGGCCGCGAAGGAGCAGGTTGACGAGGACGCCAGGCGCAAGGCCCACGAGGAGGCCGAGGCCAAACGGAAGGCTGAGTGGCAGGCCAAGCGGAAACAGAAAAAGGCCGAAGAGAAACTGAAGCTGGCCCAGATCGAAAATATGAGCAACGACGAGGTGCTGGCTGAAGCCCTGAAACGGGTGGGCGAAGACACCGAAAAGCTGACCCGCCGCCACATGATGGAGTGCGTCATGGAGCACATCCAGACCCTGTGCCTGTCCGACCCGACCTTTGCCCGGAAGGTGATGCATCCTCGCAAGAACATGATCCGCTGTTGTCAGTATATCGGTCGAAAGGCCTGGGAGTACGTGCAGGACGAGTTGAAGGCCAAGGGCATCACGCCCAGCCGGGAGAATCCTTATGGAAGCGCCATCCCGGAGGGTGTTTGCTACCAGTGGGCTGTGGACTATTTCAATACTCCGGATGTGAAGGAGGATGTGGAAAAGGAAGAAAAATTCGTGCCGAAGCCCTATCGCGGCGCGGCTACCGCGACCTCAAAGCACGCTGCGGCCAAGGGTGACACAACGGCCAAAGGAGATGCCGCCAAGGACGCGGCGTCGAAGGAGGCGGAGCCCGCCGCTCCGAAAAAGCGGAATGATGATGGGCAGATCAGCTTCGGAGATTTCGCCATGCCGGAGGTGAAGGCCGGATGATCGCGTATAAGGGTTTCGCTCCCGGCCTTGTCTGCCTGGGCTATCAATTTCAGATGGGGCTCAATGTGACGGACAAGGCCAACTGTGCCCAAAACGGCTTTCACTGCGCCGAGGACCCTCTGGACTGTTTAAGCTACTACTCTGATATGGAGCGTTCGGAATACTGTCTGGTCAACGCTGGCGGCGATGTGGACGAGGACGGCAGAGACAGCAAGATCTCCTGTACCGAGCTGACTATCCTCAAAAGGCTGGATCGGGAGGAATTCTTCCTTCACGCGCTGGCCTACATGATGGATCATCCAGCACGGAAATGTAGCAGCCATGTGACCAAAGACAGCGGCGAGGCCGGAAAAAACGGCTATGTGGTGGTGCGCGGCGCTGACCCTGTCGCCAGGGGCAAGCAAAACAGCATTCTGGCTTTTGTGAAAGAGGGGCCGGATGGCAAGACGATCACACAGGTCACGCTGACCTGCGTGAATGGAAAGCGCGCCAAGCCCGATGTGTGGTACGACGCCGATTTGAAGGAAAGGATGGTGGACTGACCGTGTATAAAAAAGATCTGCTGGCAATGCAGCCATTGAAAGCCACAGATGAAATGTTAAAAGCAGAGCGGGCCGATGTTCCTCAGAAAGTTCCTGGCCGATATGGAGGTCCCTACCGCAAATATGCCCAGTTCGCCCGCTGCCGGGTGGAGAACGGTATTCTGAAGGTGGCGCTCTTTTTCCCGGACGCATTGCGCACGGGCGGCTGTCTGCCGTCCTATGAGGTTTTTATTGACCGCGCCGCAAAGAAATTCATCACCTATGACCGGATGGAAGACAAGTGGCGCGAAGCCAAGGTGGATCGGCTGCAATGGCCCCGCTATATCAGATCGACGGATGACCCATGGATGTCCTCTGATGACACGAAAGCGGCTCAAACGTATCTAGGTGGGAAAAAAGGCGGTTATGCCGGTGTGCTGGAATATCAGGAAAAGCTCCGGAATGAAGCGCTGGAACGCCGACACAGAAAGGAAACCGACCCCTGGGGCGCGGACCTCAGCCTGACGCCCGGCCTGCCCCGCGACTGGGACCGCTGGGTGGACAAGGTGGGCATTCCGCAGAACTTCATTTTCTACCGCTATCGGCGAGGGGGCGCGAAGCAGGGCCACTGTACCTACTGCGGGAAGAATGTACCCCTTATGGTAAAGCCCCGGCACAATCGGGCGGGGCGCTGCCCGTGTTGCCGCCATGAGATCACCTTCAAAGCGACGGGAAAACAGGACAGGCTCTCCACCGGCTTGAACTGTGTCTACCTGCTCCAGCCCCGGCCCGATGGCTTTGTGATCCGCGAGTTCTGGGCGGAGCGGTTCTACCGCAAGGACGCCTGGGACCGCCCGGAGGTACGCTGTCATGAGCAAAGGTGTGTCATCCTGGACTTCCAATTGAACCGGCGTACCTACTACATGGGGTTCTATAAGAATCGGACATACCGCTGGATCGCCGGGATGCCCAGCACCTCCTATTACAGTCCCGAGGTCAAATACTACATCAATGGCGACAAGCCGGGGCGCGTATACGGCAAGACGCTACCCCACCTGTTGACCGGCCCGCTGGGCCGGACCGGGTTGCTGGAGCTCCTCCGCGGGAATGGTATGGTGGTAAATCCTGACGACTACTTTTACATTTTGAAGGAGCGACCCCAGCTGGAACAGCTGGCCAAAGCTGGTCTGCCCAGGCTGACCGTGGAGAGTGTCTCAACTGCCGACCGTGCTGATAACCTGCTCCGAAGGGATCTAGGTCATGGGCTGGCCAGGGCACTGGACATTGACACACAGAGGCTGGGGCGGCTGCGGCGGTATAACGGGGGACAGGTATTTTTGGCTTGGCTCCAATGGGAGAAAGAACAGGATACCCAAGTGGATGATGCTGTGATCCTGGATCTTTGCCGATGGGACATTACGCCCGACAAGCTGTCCTTCATTCTGGACCGGATGAGACCGCTTCAGGTCCGAAATTACCTGCGCCGCCAAATTGCCGACAGCCTGATGGACTGCGAGCAGGTGCTGACCACTTGGCAGGACTACCTTTCCATGGCCAAGAAGCTGAAGATGGACACAGACGATCCCATCATCTACCGGGTCAAGCTATTGCGCCGCCGGCACGATGAGCTGGTGGTGCGCTGCCAGCAGAAGGATCACAAGCGACAGGCAGTACCCATACGGAAAAAATTCCCGAATGTGGATCAGATCTGCCGCTCCCTGAAAAAGAAGTATGAGTACGCAGACGAGACCTATGCCGTCATAGCTCCTAACGGGATCGTGGATATCCTCGTGGAGGGGGCTATGCTGTGCCATTGCATCGGCAGCAGTGAATACTACTGGGACCGTATCCAGCGCCATGAGACGTACATCCTGTTTCTGCGTAAGGTTTCTAATCCCGAAATGCCGTACTACACCCTGGAAATTGAACCGGACGGCACCGTGCGGCAAAAGCGTACCAAGTTTGACAGGCAAAACAGCGATATAGTGGACGCAAAAAAGTTTTTGACAAAGTGGCAGAAGGTCGTAGCCGCACGTCTCACTGGCGAGGATCGGAAAAAGGCGGACAAGAGCCGCGCCCTGCGGGAGCAGGAGTTTGAGCAAATGCGGAAGGATAATGTCATCATCTATGCCGGGCATTTGGCCGGACATAGGTTGGTGGATGTGTTGACCGCAGACCTGATGGAGAGTGCGGCATAGTTGGTATGGAGCGGGTATGCCCCTATAGGGGTATGCCTGCTCCATATCAAGAAAGGAACTGTACCCAATGTATTGCAAACTTATGTTGGATGTTGATCGGGTTGTAAAGGACATAGAGCAACAATATGGTATTCAACTTGACTATCAATATGTAGAGCGGCTGAAAAGACCGATTTGCAGCGAAATTTGCGGTGGCCGGTGCCGCGAGAAATATATCAAATCATGAAAACGCTCATGATTGATAGTGTAGCACAGCCCTTGGAGAGGGGCCTTAATAGCTACTACTCTTATAATGTAAGGATTGAGTACAATGACAGCAAGCATTTCCCAGCGCAATGCGCTGGTGGAGCAGTACCTCTGGTGCATCGACAGCGTCATACGGCAGAACTTCACACTAATCGAAGCGGCCCACCTGGACCGGGAGGATGTGTACCAGTCCCTGGCCGCGCGGCTGATCCGGGCGGTGGAGCTGTATGACCCCGATAAAAAGAGCGGAAGCAGCTTGAAGGGCTACATTTTTATGAGTCTGCGCTACGAGATGCGCAGCTGCAGCAGCGCCCGAACCCAGTATGGCTTCCGGGACGCGCCGCACTATCTGCCCCACGCTGTGACCCCTATCAGCATTCTGGAGGAATCCGACCCCTATTGGGAAATGAAAATCGCGGCTTGAAGGAGGTTTTGCAAATGAAGGAACTTGGCAATCTAGCCATCGTGTGTGCACAGCGACCCGAGGTGCTGATGCAGGTACATGATGGCGTGGTAGCGGTCTATGTGGGAGCCGGTTGCAAGCGCACTGCCTTACATAGCGCCTGGGACAATGACGCGGAGATCCGCCGCATTGTCCATGAGCTGAACTTTGGCAAATACGCCCAAAAATCTGAAAACTGAGAGCACTGGAAAAGTACGCCGTACATGGAAGGAGATCAATATGAACAAGGACTTATTCTGGGAAATCATTGATACCGTCAATCAGACCTATTCTGATAAAGACCAGGAATTGCGCTGGTGCCTGGTAGTGGAAAAGCTGGTGAAGCTTTCTCTGGAAGACATTCTGGACTGGCACCTGATTCTGATGGAATACAGCGGTGCGGCGTACCGTGGCTATCTGTGGGCGGCCAGCGCCGCGCTGGGGGCCCATTATACGGACGATAGCTTCACTGACTTCCGCTCCTGGCTGATCTCTCGCGGGAAAGCGGTCTATATGAACGCCATGGGGGACCCGGACTCTCTAGCCAAAGTCCCCATGTCAAAGGGGGAGACCCTCAATTTTGAGCGATTTGGCTATGTCGCATATGAGGCGTATGACGCAAAGCTGCTCCGCATCGACCCGAACAGCCAGAAAACCCTGTTTGACGCGCTGGAGGACCGCACTTTAGACTCGCAGGTCCTTGAAAACATTCGCGCAGAGCTTCCGCAGCGTCAGGACATCGGCCCCGATTGGACGGAGTGGATACTCCCCGAGCTGTTTCCTGCCATCTGCAAAACGCGGGAGGCGACGGATATCGAAGGCCTGTTGAAAATGGGGAACTACGTCTACGGCTATGTTCGCCGCAAGGGCGGCCGGTATACGCAGTATGTGTTTCAGTACACCCCGGAAAATATTGCCCATTTTATCGGCGCTCATATGGACGCATTTAAAATCGTGGTAACAGATACCATGGACAGGCTGATTTTGAACACCGCGGGCAGATTTATCGACAGATGCCCGGATCAGGGCCTGTTGGAGCGAGTGAAAAAGGTGTTGATCCCCATCCAGATGGGCAAAGCTGAGGCACAGCCGTTTTTCTGCCCAACCCGCGATGAGGTGGATGCGTACCGCGCCCGAAAAGGTTTTATTGGGTAAACGCGAGGAGGCAAGGCAATGAGTATGATCAAAGAGAAAATCGCCAAGCTGCTGGCCCTGGCTGCCAGTCCCAATGAGAAGGAGGCCCAGGCCGCGCTTTTGAAAGCCCGGGAACTGATGGCAAAGCACAAGCTCACGGCTGAAGAGTGCCAGGAGGGACAGACGGCCAAGGTAATCCAGCAGAATGTTGGCGTGGAATGCACGAAGCAGACGAACCCGTGGGCCGTATCCTTGGGTGGTATTATCAGCAAGCGGTATTGCTGCCGGGTATACCGCCAGCACGCAAAAGGCGCTAAAAAGGTTACAGTGGGATTTGTCGGTCTGGAGGACGACTTTGAGATATGCCGGCGGATCTTCCTGTATGCCTACCAGTGCGTCGAGGCCCGGTGCACGCACATCCGGGCCAGGGAACGGGATCGCGGTGGTAAAGAGGTTCGTGAGATGTGCAATGCCTTCGGCTGGGGCTTCTGCTACGGGTTGGAGGCGGCCTTCCAGGAGCAGGAAAAGGAGCATCAGGAATGGGGACTGGTCCTTGCCGTTCCCCAGGCCGTAGAGGACGTCATAAGCAAGATGAGCAAGCCGACTTCATTTGGAACTGTGAGCGTTGACGGCTGGCGGGCGAAGTATGCCAATGCCGGCTATGCGGAGGGCAGAAAGTTTGTTCCCGGACAGCAATTGGAGCCGGGAAATAAAAAACAGCAGGCTTCGGCCTGACGAGGAGGAAACGATATGGCACAAAGCAATATGGAGCGTCTGCGGGCGCTGACAGACCAATTAAACCAATACAGATACGAATATTACGATCTCAACGCCCCCACGGTGGACGACGGGGAGTACGACCGTCTGTTTGACGAGCTGGCCGGACTGGAGAAGTCCCTGGGCATCCAGATGGGCAACTCCCCCACCCAGACCGTGGGCTGGCCTGCCAGGGACGAGTTGGCCAAGGTCACCCACGCCATCCCTCTGCTGTCCCTGGACAAGACCAAGCAGGTGGACGAACTCTGTTCCTTCATCGGGGAGCAGCCAGTGATGCTGATGCTCAAGCTGGACGGGCTCACCATCAAGCTGACCTATGAGCAGGGCATCATTCTGGAGGCGGCCACCCGGGGCAACGGCGACGAAGGGGAAAACGTCACCCACAATGTCCGGGGCATCTCCGGCATCCCATCCCAAATCCCGTACAAGGGACGCCTGGTGGTGACGGGTGAGGCGTTCATCCGCCCCAGCGATTTTGAGGTGCTGCAGGACACCCTGGTGGACAGCAATGGCCAGCCCTACAAAAACGGCCGCAATCTGGCTGCCGGGTCTGTCCGGCTTTTCAAATCTGAGGACTGTCGGGAGCGCCGGGTGACCTTCATGCCCTTCAACGTGCTGGAGGGCTTTGACGAGCTGCCCACCAAGTCGGAACGGCTGAAGCAGCTGCGGGGGCTGGGCTTTCATCCCTGCTACTATCTGCTCTCCAAGCACAGCCCATCCCTCCAGGGAATGGAGGCCGGCATCCAGAAACTCCGGGACTATGCCCGGGACAATGATATCCCTATCGACGGTATTGTGGCCACCTACAATGATGTGGCCTTTGCCAAGACCTGCGGGCGTACCGAACGCTACTATAAGGACGGGCTGGCGTTCAAGTTCGAGGATGAAAAGTTTGAAACCAAGCTGACCGGCATTGAGTGGAACCCCACCCGCACCGGAGTGATTGCCCCAGTGGCCATCCTACGGCCTGTCCAGATTGACGGCACCACCGTGTCCCGGGCCAGCTTACATAATCTGTCCTTCATTGAGACATTGGAGCTGATGCCGGGCAACCGGGTGCTGGTGTCCAAGCGGAACATGATCATCCCCCACATCGAGGAAAACCTTGACCGGGGCAAATTTGACATGGGACGGGTGACCCTGCCCTACTGTCCCTGCTGCCACCGGCCCACCCGCATCCAGGAGGAGAACGGCGTGAAACGGCTAATCTGCGACAACCCGGACTGTGCCACCCGCCGTCTGCGGCAGTTCGTCCACTTCGCCGGGAAGAAGGCCATGAACATTGAAGGGCTGTCCCAAGCCACGCTGGAAAAGTTCATCGGCTGGGGTCTGCTCCACAACTATTGGGACATCTACGAGCTGGACGAACGCAAAGTCGAGGTCATGGAGATCGACGGTTTTGGGGAAAAGTCCTGGGAGAATCTGTGGGCGGCCATCCAGCGCAGCCGGGACACCACCTTTGAGAGGTATCTCATCGCCATGGATATCCCCCTAATTGGGCGCACGGCCAGCAAAACGCTGGCCCAGCGGTTCCACAGCAGCCTGGACGAGTTCGAGAGCGCAGTGATTCACGGGTTCGATTTCACGCAGCTTCCTGACTTTGGGGATACGCTGCACCAGAACATCTATCAATGGTTCCAAAATGAGACCAACTGGTATTTCTGGTCTGAATTGAGGAACTATGTAACCATCGCACCGCCTGTGGTAGAGCAAACCGCCCCGCCGGACAATCCTTTTGTGGGAAAAACCATTGTGGTCACTGGCAAGGTGGAGCCCTACACTCGGGAGGGTATCAATGCGAAAATTGAATCCT
Organism: uncultured Oscillospiraceae bacterium; assembly: GCA_949841465.1. Classification (GTDB taxonomy): domain Bacteria; phylum Bacillota; class Clostridia; order Oscillospirales; family Oscillospiraceae; genus Enterenecus. The sequence goes on along the minus strand of CATKZW010000003.1, from coordinate 2,111 downwards.
TGGGCGCCCATGCGGGCAGTTCGGTGAGCAAAAAAACGAATTATCTGGTCTGCGGCGAGAATGCTGGGAGCAAGCTGGCCAAGGCTAAAGAGCTGGGGGTGACAGTGCTGACACCGGCCCAGTTTTTCCAGATGGCTGGAGAGTAAAAGCAATGTGGGCGGGGGTGATTTCATCCCCGCCCACACCAATAATATGCCGTAATTGGAAGGAGAAAATCTATATGTGGGAAGTGAAATATGCCACGCAAAACGGCAGCATCGACTTTATGTGGTACGGTTCCTGTGTCAATCGTGAGGAAGCACAACGGCGGTTTTACAGTTTGTCTGAAACCAGCCTAGGGCCCATCAGCCTGCGAGAGATAAAGCGACTGCCGACTAACCGTGAATACTTGGCCATGCGGGCTAAGGCGAACGAAGATCCTGACAGATACCAAATCATCACATACCGCCGGAACAGCGGCGTGGATGAAAAACGCAAGTACGCTTCTATTGAGAAGGCTGCACTGGCGGCCCGGGGCTATGTCAATGGAGCAGAGCCGCTGAACTGCGGCCCGATCTATGATGGCGCTGTTGTGTACGACAGCAAAGAACAATGCGTTGTCAAAGCGTACTGGAACACCCTATGGGGGCTTGAAAACGGCAATACAGACGGTTCCCTCGATATGAAATATGCCAGCAGCGGAAAGCTGCACTTGCGGGGTCCAAACTGGAAAGAACAGTTGGAGGGACACATCAGGCTTACTCTCGCCAAAAAGCTACAGCATAAGTACATCAGAGCAAGTGGAGGATGGTTTGAGATCAAGGAGTCTGACAATACGAATAATGATTTCAACCGTGAAGTTATCACAGCGATGAAGCAGATCCATGGCCAGGTGTACCTTGGCAATGTCAACTACTACGATGAGCGGCGTGAGAAAATCTGCGCAGGAACAGAAAGTGTGTATGAGGAGTACACAGGGCAGCAAATCTTTAATTTTCACTGTTCCTTTGCGGTTCCGGAAAAAGATGCACTCCTGGAGGCGATGATTCGGGAGTGGAATGGGGAAACAGGATCGCTCCAAATTAAATCAGCAGAGCAAATCATCGAAAGGATCAGCGAACTTGGCGGCGAACACTTTATCTGGTATTAAGTGAGCACATGGGATGTTTGCATATATCGAAAGGGATTGGTGAGCAATATGAATGAGAAAACCGCGGGTAATTTATATGGCTTCCTGCAATATCTGGCCAATTCTGAGGAGGCGAGAGCATGAACAAATATGAGGAATATCTCAAAATGAAAAAATGGGATTCTAAGTTCCGCTATATGCTGCTGGACAGGATGCGCCTCGACTGTGACAGTTTACTGAGTGGCGTTGCGAACCATTTGTGGGCTGGGAACGTCACTGACCAGATTGGTTATATGAAGGCCCTTTGGGAGAGCTTTCCGGCGGATGAGAAACCCGAATGGCTGACCATGGAGCAAATCAATGAATACGAACAAAAGATGTCCCAGGAGGGCAATTTCAAGGAGGAAAACTGATATGAATAAACAAGCGGCAAAAAAGAGCAGGCTGCACCAGCAGGAGGAGAATCCAGCTGTTTGGGACAGGATCTCTGAGCAGCAGTCAGGTTATCATAAACGTGTGGCTCTGGAGATCATCGACCAGCTTCATCAAAACAGCCGTCTTGATAATGCGGACTATGACGCCCTATACGATGGCCTGTGTGAAATCGAGCCCCTGCGGGATCGGGATGATATGCTGGAGGAGCTGTGGGCCCAATTTGGTGAGGTACCGATGAACCCTGAGACTGAGTGCATCGAAGCGCCGTTCTTGGGCTGGGGTCCGGGTACGAACCGTGAAGAAATTTGGCACTGGTTTGATTGTCGGTATAGCAAGGGTATTGCCCATCTGCTTCACGGTGTGGGCAATGATAAAGCCGGTCAGTTTTCCAGAATGATGTATTTGCGGCAGCTCTGTATGGAATGTACCTCCTCCACCTGTCAATTCAATCATGGCGGCGAGTGCCGGTTCGCTATGGTCCACGAGCGAAAGCCCCGCATCAGTGATGAGGATGGCTGTATTGATTATAACTACCATGAAAGTGAGGAGGAAGAAGTAAGCAACACGG
>CATKZW010000002.1 GCA_949841465.1 uncultured Oscillospiraceae bacterium | reverse complement strand
TCGTACAAATCGTACTCTCTTGGGCGCGTCTTTTTCCGCGCTCCTTCCAAATCCTCTCGTATCTGCTCGTATTCTTCCCGATTGATGTCGCTTGGATATTGATGCATCCCAACCTCATCTCCCGCCTATTTTTTCCTTATTATCCGCTTCTTTCTACATCTTGTCAAAAGTTTTTAAACAGGCTCTTAAATGCTGTTGCCCTGTGCATTTTATTGATTTTATTGATTAGCTCGATTAGGGGCACGCCACCGTGTTCCAAAAACTCATCAAATGTTTTTTAAAAACATTTGATTTTTTCTCTTGACAAGCATACCTCTTCTATGTATAATGAAAATAAAATTGAGCCTTCAAGAAAAACATGGGGGTTGTTTTGTGACAACATTAGGATGTATCAGAGCAAGGATGGGACGAACTACCTATTACCTCTCAAAGATAGCTGCCGGTGAACTGATCGACAGGGTTGGGATTGCGAAGGAACTTCCCGAATGGCCGGATATGACTGCCGAGGAAAAAATACAGCGCGAATATGATATCCGGCGCATCGTAGAGGAGATTGTCCCCTACGTCAGAGACGACCCGGATCGTTTCTTCTCCAGCCTCATCATCGATATCTTCTCCGGGTTTGAGGAGATCAAGTTTGAACCTCTGACAGATGTTGTAGGCAAACTTCCCGCCGCCTATTCCGGTCCCATACAGGATATGGGGTTCATCACACTTCCCGGCAAGGAAAGGCTTATCGCATTGGATGGGCAGCACAGGCTTCTGAGCTTAAAAATTGCGATCCGCGGAGGGATGGGGGCTCCGGCCGGCACAAAACTTGCCGCGCTGAACGGTCTCAAGCCCTGCCCGGAGCTGGCCCGCGAGGAGCTGAGCATCATTCTCGTCGAGCATACGGACACAGCAAAGATACGCAAGATTTTTAACAAGATCAATAAGTATGCCAGGCAGACCAGCCGCAGCGACAATATCATCACCAGCGACGATGACACATTTGCCGTCATCGCAAGACGGCTGATCTGGAAGGACGGCCCCCTTGCCCCAGTCAACGCCATCGATGTGGTGAACTGGAAAAGCAACACGCTCTCCCAGCGCAGCAAAAATCTCACAACGCTGAGCGCCCTATACACCATCGCCGAGACAATGCTGAAAGACAAGGGCTTCTCATCAAAAATGCTGCCCGAACCTCAGGAGCTAGAGGCCGCCTATCAACAGGTGGCAGATTTCTGGACAATATGCCTTGACAAAATTCAGGCCTTCCGCGAATACCTCAAACTGACGCGCGAAAATCAGCCCGTATCAAAGCTTCGTGAAGAGAACCTGCTGCTCAAGCCGGTTACACAGATGGCGCTTGCCCATGTGGCGCTGACGGCTCAGCGCAAGCAGGTCCAGTGGGCGGACATAGCTGAAAAATTAAACCACATCAATTGGAGCTTTGATAACGACATGTGGTACAACATCCTTGTAATTGGAAGCGCAAACAAAAAGATGATAACCGGCAAAGAATCCATACGAAGCGCAGGGACGGTTATTTCCTACATGGTTATGGGTGATAAAATGAGCCGGGCTGAAATTAATGACGTAAAGCAGATTATCCGTGACGCAAAAAATGACGAGAACGCAAAGCTGCCCATGATGATCAGCTAAGGAGGGTATTGTGACTGAACCTAAGATACTGCCGCGCAGCCGCAAAACAAACATCTATAAATGTCCCTACGAAGGGGCTAACTGTCCTTTGAACAAGCATTGCCATGCCATTGAAACGCCGGACAAGCTGCCGCCGAATTTCACCGCGGTCCTTGACTGTCCGCAGCGCAAGGCCAAGATCGTGGTGACGCTGACGCCGATGTCATAACCATACCGAGTAGCTCACAGGAAAGCCGCTTAGACGCGCTACGCTGTAGGACTCATCCGGAAACGGACTGTATCCACAGCATAGTGCGTTTAAACGGCTTTCGTCCTATTTTGTAACAGAAACGGGGGAAAATAGACCATGAACAAATTTTGGGACATATGTCAGCCGACCCTCGACGGAGTGGGCGGCTGGTTCCTCGGCGGCTGTGACGGCCCGCTCTGCACGCTCCTGGCCTTTGTGGCGCTGAACTGCCTGACCGGCGTCATGTGCGCTGTCGCGGACCGGGAGCTGTCCGGCAGGGCAGGCTTCCAGGCGGTCTGCCAGAAAATCCTGATCTTCGGGCTGGTCGGCATCGGCCATGTGCTGGACACGCAGGTCATTGGCACCGACTCCTTCCTGCGCATCGCAATGATTCTTTTCTACATTTACAACGAGGGCACCGCCCTTATCCAGAACGCAGAGCATCTCGGCCTGATTACACCTGCCAGGCTGAAAACGATCCTGAAGCAGCTTCTTACATTTTAACGGAAAACTTTCCTTCATCCTCTCTTGCCAGAATGCTGTGAGTCTGTTATAATCAGCGGTATGATGGGTGTTCTCCATCATCTTTTTATGTTTGCATGGGCGGCCGCTTCACCGCAGACCGGGAGAGGCGGCCTGCCGAGAGAGGAGAAATCGTGATAACTTGGACAACGCTGGCCGGCACGGGCGGCCCCACCTTTGCGGTACTGTCCGCGCTGACGCTCCTTTTCGGCGTCACTGCCGCTGTGGCGGTGGTCTTTCATATCCGGGGCAGCCGCCGCCGTATACGGGAAAAGAAACAGGAGATCATTTTCCGCAAGAAGCTCTTTGACCTGCTGACAGAGAGCACGGAGGACATCTTCATCCTTTTCTCCCCGGAGAATTTCGAGGCGGAGTACATCAGCCCCAACCTGGACCGGGTTCTGGGCCTGGACACCGAAACGATCCGGCGGGACCTGCGCCCCCTCCTTTTCGAGCCGGCCCCCGGCGGCAGCGGACAGACGCCGACCCAGGAAACGCTGTCCGCCATCCCCATGGGCGGCACGTGGACCGGGGAGCGGGACATTTTTCACACCAAGACCCGGGAGCTGCGCTGGTTCAAGCAGATCATCCACCGCTGCACCCTGGAGGGCAGCGAACGCCTGATCCTGATGCTCTCCGACCGCACCCACGAGCGGCAGATGTACGAGGCCCTTGGAGAGGCACTGCACACCGCCAGGGCCGCCAACCAAGCCAAGAGCAACTTTCTGGCCAACATGTCCCACGACATCCGCACCCCCATGAACGCCATCGTCGGCTTCTCCGTCCTGCTGGACAAAAACGCCGAAAACCCGGAACGGGTGCGGGAATACACGCGGAAAATCGCCTATTCCAGCCAGCACCTGCTCAGCCTCATCAACGACATCCTGGACATGAGCAAGATTGAAAGCGGCAAAACCTCCCTGAATTTGACGGAATTCAGCCTGCCTGAAATGATGGAGGAGCTGTACACGATGATACTCCCCCAGACCCGCACCAAGGGGCAAGACCTGGAGCTGTATACCAAGGGGCAGCTGCCCGAGCTGCTGCTGGGCGACAAGCTGCGGCTGAACCAGGTGCTCATCAACCTGCTGTCTAACGGGGTGAAGTACACCCAGGAGGGCGGGCACATCGCCCTCACCGTCCAGGCCCTGGAGCAGAACGCGCCGGGCCGGGCCCACCTGCGCTTCCAGGTGGCCGACAACGGCTTTGGCATGAGCGAGACCTTTGTCCAGAACATTTTCGACCCCTTTGCCCGGGAGGAGACAGAGCATACCCGGGAGATCCAGGGAACCGGCCTGGGCATGGCCATCACCAAAAACATCGTGGACCTGATGGGCGGCGCCATCACCGTCCAAAGCCGGCTGGGGGAGGGCTCCGCCTTTACCGTAGAGCTGGAGCTGACCATTGCCGGCGGGGAGCGGGACGATGCCTTCTGGCAGCGCCGCGGCATCACCCGCCTGCTGGTGGTGGACGACGAGGAGGATGTGTGCCGGAACATCCAAAGCGCCATGGAGGGCACCGGAGTGGAGACCGCATACGCCACCCGGGGCGAGGAGGCAGTGGAGCTGGCCGCCCGGGCCCATGAGCAGGGCCGGGGCTTCCATATCATCCTGCTGGACTGGAACATGCCTGGGATGAACGGCGTGGAAACTGCCCGCCGCATCCGCAGTCAGGTGGGCCGGGATGCGCCCATCCTGGCGCTGACCTCCTACGACCTGGAGGAAGCCCGGCAGGCGGCGGGAAGCGAGACGGGCATAGAGCTGTTCCTGCTCAAGCCCTTCTTTGTCTCCAGCCTCCAGCGGGCGGTGTCCCAGCTGGAGGGCCGGGAAGACGTCAAACCCGATCCAGACAGCCCCGCTCCGGGGGAGGCCTCCCTGGCAGGCTTGAAGGTGCTGGCCGCGGAGGACAACGAGATCAACGCCGAGATCCTGCTGGAGCTGCTGGAGATGGAGGGCATCCGGTGCGAGATCGTCCCCAACGGCCGGGAGGCGGTGGAGCGGTTCGCCCACTCCCAGGCGGGGGAGTTCGACGCGATCTTCATGGATATCCAGATGCCTGTCATGGACGGCTACGAGGCCGCCCAGGCCATCCGCACCGGGGACCATCCCCTGGCAAAGACCATCCCCATCATCGCCATGACGGCAAACGCCTTCGAGGAGGACGTGCAGGCAGCCCTGGCCGTGGGCATGAACGCCCACACCGCCAAGCCCATCGACATGGAGCAGCTGAAGGCGGTCATGGTCCAGCTGCTGCGGCCGGAGGACAAAGGGCCTTCCTAGAGACGGCGCATCCATATCGACACAGGACCAGGCAGGGCTGAGCTGACTCAGCCCTGCTTTTCATCTGCCCCGCCGCGCTGTTCCCAGGGCGTTCCCACCCCGTCTGTGCAGCTCAGGCAGCCCTGGACGCAGGTCGCGCTTACGCCCCTTGCCAAACGGGCGAGGGCCGTGTATGCTCAAAGTGCAGCTGCGAAAGGAGTGACACCCATGAAAGTAACTGTAGAGGAACAGCCAGGGCTGGAACAGACCGAGGTGATTGTCCGCTGCCCCCGGCTGGACGCCCAGACGGCCCGGCTGGTGGAGCTGCTGCGGCTGTCCGACGCCCGGCTCATTGGGGAAAAGGACGGTGAAACCTGCATTTTGGATTCCGAGCAGGTGCTCTATATCGACACTGTGGACCGGGGCACCTTCCTCTACACCGAGGACGGGGTTTATCAGACCCGTCCTCGGCTGTACGAGCTGGAGGACCAGCTCACCGGCCAGGATTTCATCCGTGTGAGCAAGTCGGCCATCGTGAACTTCGACCGGGTGCGCTCCCTGCGCCCCGACTTCGGGGGCCGGATGCGGCTGACCATGTCCAACGGCGAGGTGGTGGTGGCAAACCGCCAGTATGTCCCCGCCATCAAATCGAAACTGGGCCTGTGAAAGGAGTGCAACCCATGAAAAAGCTTTTAGAAGCAGTTATAGCCATCAAGGAGCGCACGGCGCTGATCTACACCGCCAGCATGTGCTTTTATATGTTCTTCCTGTTTGTGTTCAAGCAGGAGAGCGCCCCCCTCCCCATCCTGTTCTCGCTGCTGCTGGTGAGCGCGGCGGCCGGCGCTATGCAGCTGGTGGCCTTCTCCAGCCTGGTTATCAAAAAGCTGGCCTACGGCTGGCGGGTGGTGGTGTTTGTGGTGCCCTTTGGGGCCGTCCTCACCGCCTTTGCCGTGGGCTTCGGCTGGTTCCCCACGGACCAGATTGGGGCATGGGTGCTGTTTGGGGTGTTCTTCCTGCTCATCTTTGTGGCCATCACGGCGGGGATTGAGCTGTACTACCGCCTGTCCGGGCGGAAGTACGACGACCGGCTGGACTGGTACCGCCGGAATAAGGAGGGCCGGTAGGACCCACGGCCCTCAATCTTGACACACTGCTTATTTGGGCGTACAATCAACCTGCGCGCCGGCAGAGCATGCGGCCTGTGCGCTGACAAGTTCTGAATTTGGAGTTGACGCTGAAATGAGAAAAATTAGCCTGCCGCTTCTGGGGCTGGCAATGACTCTGCTCCTGGCCGGATGCGGGCCGGACGCGGCAGAGTCCAGCCGCCCGCCGGAGCCGTCCCCCGCCGCGTCGGCGGCATCCACCCCGCCCCCTGCCGAGGACGCCCCGGAGCCCACCCCCGTCCCCACGTCCTCACCGGAGCCCACGCCGGAGGAGCCCTCTCAGGAAATCGAGGAGGGCGGCTATTTTGACAACGCCCTGTTCGTGGGCGACTCCATCATGGAGGGCATCCGCCAGTACACAGCCGCCCAGCGGCAGGAGAGGGACATGCTGGGCGCCGCCCAATTCCTCACCACCACCATGGGGGTGTCCCTGGCCGATCTGGTGGGGGACCGGGATTTGGGCGTATACTTCAGCTATAAGGGGGAGGAGAAGCCCCTGGAGGACATCGTAACGGACATCGCGCCCCGGCGGGTGTTCCTTCTGCTGGGGCTGAACGATCTGGCCTCCGACCCGGAGCCTGTGGTGGAGGACATTGTGGACCGGTATGCCCGGCTCATCGACAATCTCCAGACGGCCCGCCCCGGCATGGAGTGCATCGTCATCACCAATCCGCCCAAGGTGGCCTCCCAGTGGCTGCCGGACTACACCGCCAACCGGCACTTCAACAACGAGCTCATCGGACAGTTTGCCGCCGCGCTCATCCAGATGTGCCAGGAGCAGGGCGTGCCCTATGTGGACGCCTACGAGGCCCTCAAGGACGAACGGGGCGCTCTGCCCGACGATTTCTGCCGGGACGGCTTCATCCACCTGAACCACCAGGGCGCGGCGGTGGTGGTTCAGGCCGTGGAAGCCTTCGCCGAGGGGCGGTGAGCGGGATGCGCAGGTATCTGACCGCGCTGGCGGCGCTGGCCCTGCTGCTGTCCGGGTGCCGGGCGAAAGCGTCGGAGCTGCCGCCCCCGGCGGAGCTGCTCGCCGCCATCCAGGCTGAGGTGGAGCTGCCCGAGATGGTGGACACCGCCGAAACAGACCTGGAGGCCCTGACGGGCATCGGGCCGGAGGACTGGGACAGCGCGGTGTGCTGCCGTCTGCTGGAGGGCGTCGCCCCGGACGAGATCATCATTGTCCAGGCGGGCTCCGAGCAGGCCGCGGACAGGGTCCAGGAGCTGCTGGAAAAGCGGCTGGCCTACAAGCAGGACTCGGGCCGGCTCTACCTGACGGAATACCAGCCCATGCTCCAGGACGGGGTGGTCCGGCGGGACGGGCTCACCGTCTCACTGATCGTGTCCGGGCAGGCAGCGGACATCGCCCGGGTCTATGACAACCTGGGGTGACGCGGTGTCCCTCCCAAATATGGCGAAAGAAGGATGGATATGGACAAAGAATTTTTCCGGGGGAACCGGGAGCGGCTGTACGGCCAGATGAAGGAAAACTCCCTGCTGGCGCTGTTCTCCGGCACCGAGGTCCGCAAGACCAACGACGAGTTCTACCCCTTTTACACCCACCGCAGCTTTTTCTACCTCACTGGCCTGGACGGCCGGGATCTGGCCCTGCTGGCCCGGAAGGACGGTCAGGGCCGGGTGGCGGAGAAGATCTTTCTCCTGCCCCCGGACCTGCTGGCGGAGCGGTGGACAGGCCGCCGAATCAAGCCGGACGAGGCGGCGGAAATTTCCGGCATTGAGCAGATCGGTTTCGCGGACGACTTCGCGGCGGAGCTCCACCGGCTGGCGGCCGGCGGCGACTATCAGCACCTGTATTTGGACCTCTACCGGGCGGACCCCTCCGACCGGGACGCCCCCGCCCACCGTCTGCTGAGGCGGGCGGCCTCCGACTACCCCTTCCTCAAGATTGAGAACGCCGACGCCATCATCCGCCGCCTGCGCCTCATCAAGCAGCCCTGCGAGATCGAGGCCATGCACCGGGCCGAGCAGGTCACCTGCGAGGGCATCACCGCCATGATGAAGGCATCCAGGCCGGGTATGTACGAGTACCAGTACAAGGCGGTGTTCGACTACGTGCTGGGCCAGCATGGGCCCCAGGGCCCCGCCTTCCCCTCCATCATCTCGGCAGGGAAAAACAACTTCTGCATCCACTATAACGCCTACACCGGCCAGGCCCTGGACGGCGATATGGTGCTCAACGACGTGGGGGCCCAGCACGACGGCCTTATGACCGACGTGTCCCGGGGCTGGCCCTGCAGCGGCAGGTATACCGACCGCCAGCGGCTTTTATACGAGTGCGCCCTGGCCACCTCCAACCACATGTTTGAGATCATTAAGCCCGGCATGCCCATGAGCGAGGTAGACGGCGAGATCCGCCGCTATAACGCCGGGCTGCTGAAGGACGCCGGGGTGCTGGACGACGTGAAAAACGTGGGCAGATATATGTGGCATGGCGGGGCCCACCACGTGGGCTTCGACGTGCACGACGCGGTGGCCGTGCCGGAGACCATCGCCCCCAACATGGTGTTCTGCGTGGACGTGGGCATCTACCACGAGGAATGGGGCATCGGCTTCCGGCTGGAGGACAACTGCCTGGTCACCGAGACGGGCTGTGAAAACCTGTCCGCCGCCACCCCCCGCACCATCGAGGCCATTGAGGACACCATGCGGCAGGGGTTTGTGGCCGTCCCGTGACAACACAGATATTGATGGCCGTCATGGCCGCCGGGGCGGCGCTGGGCGGCGCTGACCGCATTCTGGGGAACAAATTCGGCCTGGGGGCGCAGTTTGAGAAGGGGTTCATGCTGCTGGGCCCCATGGCGCTGTCTATGACGGGGATGATCTGCCTGGCCCCAGTGCTGGCGGACGTGCTGGGCCGGGTGATCGTGCCCTTTTACCGGCTCATCGGGGTGGACCCGGCCATGTTCGGCGCGCTTCTGGCCATCGACATGGGGGGGTATCAGCTGGCCCGGGAGCTGGCCGCCGACCCTCAAATCGGCGGCTACGCCGGGCTGGTGGTGTCGGCCATCTTCGGCTGTACGCTGGTGTTCACCATCCCCGTTGGCATGGGGATGCTCCCCCAGGCCGACCGCCCCCTGTTCGCCCGGGGGATCATGCTGGGACTGACGGCCATGCCGGTGGGGCTGGTGGCGGGGGGACTGCTGTGCGGGCTGTCCCTGCCCGCCTGCCTGCACCAGAACGTGCCCATTTTCGCCCTGGCCCTGATCCTGCTCCTGGGCCTGTGGAAAACTCCCGACGGGATGATAAAGGGCTTCTGCCTGTTTGCGGAGGGGATCAAAGTCGTCGTTACGGCGGGCCTGGTTCTGGCGGCGGTGGAATCCCTCACCGGCTGGAACCCGGTGCCCGGCATGGCCCCCATCGGGGAGGCCATGGGCGTGGTGAGCTCCATCGGGGTGGTCATGCTGGGCAGCCTGCCCATGGCGGAGCTGCTCCGCCGGGCCCTGGAGCGGCCCTTTACTTGGCTGGGCGGACGGATGGGACTGCGGCCCCAGAGCCTCACCGGGATGCTGGTCAGCCTGGTCAGCCCCCTGCCCACCCTGGCCATGTTCCCAGAGATGGACGACCGGGGCAAGACGGCGGCGGGGGCGTTCCTGGTCAGCGGGGCCAGCCTGCTGGCCGCCCACATGGGCTTCGTGGTCAGCACCCAGCCGGACATGCTGGGGGCGCTGATGGCCGGAAAGCTCAGCGGAGCCCTGGCCGCCGCCCTGCTGGCGCTGTGCGTCCAGCGAAGCGGCGAAAAGCCGGCCAAATCCGCCCCGTGAGGGGTTCAAACGCAGTTCAGCCCGTCAGACGCGGTTCGCCGCGCCTGACGGGCTGTGTTTTTTCAGTCGGTGATTTATTTGATGTGGTCCAGGTATTCCCGCTCCCCCTCCAGGACGGCGGAGATCACGTCCTTGACCGTGCGGATGCGCTCCCGTTTCATCAGGAACCGGCGGCCCAGCGAGCAGTAAAGCTGGAGGGCGTGGAGCTTCAGCCGCTCGTCCTCAATGACCTCAAACTCCTGGGTGAACCCGAAGGAGCTGACGCACAGGGTAAACATGGGCATGGCGGCGTAGCCCGCCATGTCGGGAATCAGGCCCGCCAAAAACGCGTCCCGGAAGCCGGGACAGCTGCGGTAGACCTCCTTGGCCTCGCCGTCCCAGTGGTGGGCGAAGCGCCTCTGATAGCCGTCCACCAGGGCGTACATGGACGCCAGCAGATAGCGCTTGAAGTCCTCCCGCTCCCCCGGGGAGGGGAAGGGCCGGAACACCGCCGAGCAGTATTGGGACACCAGGCTGGCCAGGAAGTAACCCAGGTCGTAGGCCATGGGCCCGGCAAAGGTGTACTCCATGTCGATGACCTTGATCTGGCGGTCGTCGGCGAAGATGTTGGAGGTGTGGACGTCGGAGTGGATAAAGGCCTGGGTGGAATTCATGTACTTGTGACGCAGGATGTGGGACTGGGTCACAATATCGTCGGCAAAGATGTAGGGCAGGAAGTGCTGGGTGAGGGCGGGGCACTTGTGGGTGGGGGTGTCCCGGAGGAACAGCCAGTTCTCCATGATGGCCCGCATCCCGGTGCTGACAAACCGCCGGTCCAGCTCCCGGAACGTGTCCGTGTCCAGGTAGAACTCGCTGGTATAGAAGTGGTTGTCGCACAAAAACCGGGCGGTGCGCTCGGCCAGGCCGTCGATCGTCACCCCGCGGGCCAGCTGGGCCCGGGCGGGCTTGAGGTAGTTCACGTCCTCCATGAGGAACACGTGGTTGTCCCGGTCGGCGAAGTACACCTGGGGCACGCAGTCCGGCGTGATGGCCCGGCGCAGCTTCATGGACAGGTATTCGGAATAGTTCCGGTCCTGGGGCGGGCAGTAGCTGGCGTCGGTGGACTCTACGTCGTCGTCCAGCCGCATGTTGGCCCGGGCCTGCTTCAAAATCAGCGAACCCTGGGCGTTTTTCACCCGAAAGACGTAGTTGATAAGGCCCTGAGAGTCCTCCTCATCGTCGCCGATGGCGGACACGGACACCTGCCCCGCGGTGTCAAAGGCGGGGTACCGCTCCCGCAGGTAGGGGACGATATTGCGTTTGTCCAGTACGATCATCCGATCACCGCCGCTCTCCCGCGCAATGCGCGAAGTATACCAATACAGCATTTAGTATAGCGGTTTCCGGCGGCGGTGAACAGCGATTCTTTTGCCGGATGATGGTATTTTTTTGCCCTCAGATTTTGCAGAACAGGGGCTCCCGGCGGCGGTAGACGCACAGGTACCGGAAGCCCGTCTCCCGGATCAGCTCCAACGCCTGGGGAAAGGCGGCGGCCATAAACTTGGGCTGGTGGGCGTCGGCCCCAAGGGTGAGCACCTCGCCCCCCAAGTCCCGGTACAGCGCCAGCACGTCCCGCCACTGCTCCACCGTGGCCCCGCAGGAGGTGTTGAGCTCAATGCCCTTCCCCTGTGCGATCACGGCGCGGAATGCCTCCGCCAGCCGGTCCCACCAGGGGTGCAGGTCCAGCCCGTACTCCGCCGGGATGTAGCGCAGGGGGTAGATCACGTGGCCCAGCACGTCCCAGCCGCGGGTCCGCACCAGCTCCTCCAGCATGTCCATATAGTCGTCGAGGATGGCGACGCCGTCCTCTTTCCGGACGCACTCATGGGCCACGGTGAAAATGCCCCGCCCTCCGGCGGCGGCGCTCTGGCTGTGGAGGGAGCCGATCACGAAATCCAGCTCCGGAATGTCCAGGGACGCGTCCACGGCGGCGGGGTCCAACACCCCGTTGCCCACCTCCACCCCCAGGCGGATCTCCAATTGACCGGGCCAGCGGTCCCGGTCCCGCCGCCACTGCTCCAGGGAGGGACCCCAGTCATAGACGGTGGGCAGGCGGTTTCCCTGCTGGTCCAGCAGGTTCCAGTGGTCGGTGACGCAGATCTCCTTCACCCCGGCCCGGATGGCCGCCTGGGCCTGCTCCTCCAGGGCGGCCCGGGAGTCGGTGGAGCAGCGGGTGTGAAAATGGTAATCAGACAGGTACATATGGCGTTTCTCCTTCTGTGTTTGGGATGGCCCGGCGGTCACTGGCTGTCGGTAACAATCATGTTTGGCCAGCGCGCCTCAATGTATTCATCATCGTACTGCCGGTCCAAAAATTCGTCAAGGACGTTGACCGGCTCGGGGGCGGCGGCCCGCACGCTGTAGCGCAGCATAGCCGCGCCGGTGAGAGCCGCGTCGCACACCAGCAGCACCACCACGATCCATGTGGTGATCTTCCCCGCCAGGGCGGGGATGGACTCGATCCCCTTGGACATGGGCGGGTAGATCATCTTGATCCACACCAGCGCCAGCACACCCCAGAAGAAGCAGAACAGCACGTTGGTCCGCCCGCCGATGTTCAGCGGCATGTCGCTGTAGTCCCAGAACACCGTGCCGAACACCAGCTCGGTGAACACGCTGCACATATACTCGTAGACGCCGCCGATGACGAAGCCCGCGGCGAACACATGGCGGTCGTTTTTGTCCGCCAGCCGCTGGAGGGTCACCGTCAGCACCACGCCCCCCAGCCCCCACACAAAGCTGAAGGGGCCGTAGAGCACGCTGGAGCGGTTCATCCACTCCCCGTCCACCAGGCCGCACCAGAAGGTCTCAATGACATATCCCAGCGCGGCGGTGCACAGGAACACCCACACCAGCTTATCCCAGCACAGGCCCTTGGCAAAGACGCAGCCCTCCTGTTCCCCGCCGTCCGCCTTCTGCATGCCGGGGTAGGCCCTTTGCAGGCGCTTCCACACCGCGCTGTACACCCACGCGGCCAGCTTCCCCTGCCTGCCCTCCGCCTGCCGCGCCGCGTACCGGGAAGCGTCCCCGGTGCGCACGGCGTAGAACACCGCAGAGAAGTCCAGCGCCATCAGCGCCAGCACCGCGATATCCACGATCTGCTTGAGCAGCTCCGGCAGCAGCAGCACCCCCGCCATCAGCACCGGGTGGATGATGAGGTACACCACGTAGTACACCGCCGCCACCCCCGCCGAGGCCAGCAGGCCCTTCCCCGTGCCGGACAGCAGGCGGCTGCGCTCCTGCCGCCACTCGATCTTGGGCCCCACCCGGCGGAAGAAGTGGTCGCCAATGCTCTCCACCACGGCGGACAGCACCATGACGGCCAGGAAGGACAGGATATGACGGCCCGCAAGGGTGGGCAGCACCAGGATCAGCAGGTCGAAGGTGACGCCGTAGGCCAGGATCAGCGGCAGGGACAGCACGCCCCGGTTGCAGAACTGCCGCCGGGCCACGGCGTAGTACCCCGCCTCCACGACCCACCCCAGGAAGGAATAGATCAGCAGGTAAAGCCCCAGATCGGTCAGGCTGTACATAAATGGTCACGACCTTTCTCTCTATGTCGGTTTCGCTGCCTATACTTTACCCAATCCCGGCCAAAAAAGCAAGGGGGTGCGGAAACATTGACAAACAGGCCCGGGGCGGCTAAAATGGCCTGAGATGGCACAGGGGGAGGGAGAGCTGCTATGGATCGAGACCTGACAAGGGGGCCGGTGATGGGCTCCATGCTGCGCTTTGCCGTCCCCATGATCCTGGGCGACCTGCTCCAGCAGTGCTACAACGTGGCGGACACACTCATTGTTGGCCAATACCTGGGCCGGAACGCCCTGGCCGCCGTGGGCTCCTCCTTCACGCTGATGACCTTCCTCACCTCCATCCTGCTGGGGCTGTGCATGGGCAGCGGGGCGGTGTTCTCCATCCGCTTCGGCCAGCGGGACGCCGACGACCTGCGGGAGGGGGCCCACGCCGCCTTCGCCCTCATCGCCGCGCTGACCTTGGCGCTCAACGGGGCCGCCTTCGCCTGCCTGGACCTGCTCCAGGGCTTTCTCCGGGTGCCGGGAGAGGTGTGGGGGATGATGAGGGAGTACCTGCTGGTGATTTTCTGCGGCATTGCCGCCACCTTTTTCTATAATTACTTCGCCTCCTTCCTCCGGGCGGTGGGCAACTCCGTGGCGCCCCTCCTCTTTCTGGCAGTCTCTGCTGCATTGAATATCGCGCTGGACCTGTGGTTCGTGCTGGGGCTGGGGCGGGGCGTGTCCGGCGCGGCGGAGGCCACCGTCATCGCCCAGTATGCCTCCGGCCTGGGCATCGCCGCCTACACGCTGGCCCGATACCCCGGGCTGCGCCCCGGCAGGGGCTTCCGGGTGAGGCTTTCCCGGGTCCGGGAAATCGCCGGGTCGTCCGTCCTCACCTGCGTCCAGCAGTCGGTGATGAACCTGGGCATCCTGCTGGTCCAGGGGCTGGTGAACAGCTTCGGGCCCGTGGTCATGGCCGCCTTTGCCGCGGCGGTGAAGATCGACGCATTCGCCTACATGCCCGTGCAGGACTTCGGCAACGCCTTCTCCACCTTCATCGCCCAGAACTACGGCGCGAAGCAAAAAGACCGCATCCAGGAGGGGCTGCGGGGGGCGGTGCTGGCCTCCCTGGCGTTCTGCCTGGCGGTGTCCGCCCTGGTGTTCGTCTTTGCCCGGCCCCTCATGGGCCTGTTTGTGGAGGCCGGGGAGGCGGAGACCATCGCGGAGGGGGTGCGCTACCTGCGCATCGAGGGCGCGTTCTACTGCGGCATCGGCTGCCTGTTCCTGCTGTACGGCCTGTACCGGGCGGTGGGCCGGCCGGGCATGTCGGTGGTGCTGACGGTGGTGTCCCTGGGCACGCGGGTGGCCCTGGCCCACCTGCTGTCCGCCGTCCCGGCCGTCGGCGTGGCGGGCATCTGGTGGTCGGTGCCCATCGGCTGGTTCCTTGCGGACGGGGTGGGGCTGGCCTACTACCTGTGCCGCCGCGGGCGGCTGCTGGCCTGGGAGGGGACCGTTCCTGGGGAATAGGGGCGGCGCCTCCGGGAGCGGCTTTGTTGTGCGGCAGTTTTTTAACGCAGGGCAAGGGCGCGGCTCCCAGCCGCGGCCCTTGTGCAAGCGGCCAAAACGGGCCCGGAGGGCGACCTCCGGGCCCGTTTTGCTGTTTGCTTCACTTCACGGGGAAATATTTCCTGCACACATAGACGCTATCCACCTGATCCAGGTCAATGGCCTCGGCAAAGTTCCAAATCTTGATCGTGCCATAGAGCCCCTCTTCCGGGTTAGAATAAGAGCCCTGCCCGGAGGGATTCCAAGCGCCCGAATTTTCCCAATCGATCTCCGTCCCGTCCGCCATGCGCACCCGGACGGGATTGAAAAACAGCTCCTCCGGGCCATAGCCCTCCGACGTGACCGTCAGGCCCAGGGGCGACAGTTCCACCAGCTCCGCCCCAAGATATGCCCCCAGCTCCGAATCCGGGCCGAAGGTGAGCTTGGGCATGGATTCCACCGTCAGCGGGATAGTGAGCTGCACATCGTTCAGGGTGAAGTCGGTCAGCGGCCTCAGGACAGTCACACCCACCTCTCCCTCGGCGCCGCCGACTGTGATTCCTTCTTTGCTAAGTTCGTCCTCCGGAATCGGCTCATATTTCACATTCATGTAGTCGTAAATGTGCCTGATCTCCAGCTTGGCGTCCTTCAAATCGCCAAAGCTCTGGGCCCAGCTGGTGAAGACCAGCAGAGCGGTTTCGCTCTCCGCGTCATAGACCGCATAGCCGCGGTCAAAGCTGTACGACCAGTATGTGCCGTCAATATCCAGCCCCTGCTCGTCGTCGGTCAGCACATTCACGACTCCCCAGGGCTCCATATCCGCGCTGAGCCGATGGCCCTCCAGGTCCCGGACCTGGACATAGGCCCGCAGGGTGACCCCGTCCGACAGGGCGGACAGCACCTTGACCTCAAAGCCGTCCATGGTATAGGTCTTGTCCTCCTGTTCCTGGGCGTAGGACGCGAAACCGCCCAGGACCTCCGCCAGCATGCCCCGCAGCTCGGGGGAGGCGGCGAAGGCGGTGCAGATCATCGCCGCGCACACCGCCGCCGCGATGATCGCCGTTTTCACCGCGCCCAGCCCCTTTTTCTTCACCTGGGACGGCAGGCTTTCCAGCACGTCCCGCAAACGTCCGTCAAATCCGTTTGGCACGATACATTCCTCCTCTTCGGCCATTGCCTTCAATCTGTTATCGAATGGTTCCATATGCGCCCTCCTGTCCTTGAAGCATTTCCTTCAACTGCTTTCGGGCCCTGGAAAGCCGGGACTTCACCGTCCCCCTGGGCACGCCCAGGCATTTGGCAATCTGCTCCACGCCCATGTCCTCGTAGTAGAACAGCGTCACCACCACCCGCCGCTCGGGCGGCAGGGCGCACACCGCCTCCCACAGGCCGTCGCACCGGGGCAGGAGTTCAGCGGCGGCGGGCTCCTGCTCCAAGTCCTCCAGGTAGACCACCCTGCCCCGTTTCCGCCGCAGGGCGTAGGCGCAGTTCACCGCGATTTTCACCAGCCAGGGCCGCACCGCGTCCTTATCCCGCAGCTTGTCCAGCGACTGCCACGCCTGCAATACCGCCTGGCCCACCGCGTCCTCCGCGTCCGCGCCGCTGTCCAGCACCGACCGGGCCGCCCGGTACATCCGATGGCTGTGCTCGGTCACCGCGGCGGCAAATTCCTCACGCGTCCACTCCATGCTCGGCGTCATCCCCCTTCTATTTTGTCCGGACATAATCTAAGACGCGGGGAACGCCAAAAAGGTTCCCGCCTCAGCAAAATTTTTTGTAAAATTCTTTTTTGCAATTTTTCAATCCCGGACTTGCAAAATCCCCGCCCATGGTGTAAAATACAGTATCGCGTTAAAGCGCTGTTTTCAAAGCATTCAACTTTCAAGGGAGAAAGGATGTTAACAACAATGTCTATCAAAAACGCCTACCTGCTGTCCGTGCTGGACGACCTGAAGGCCAAGAACGCCCACGAGCCCGAGTTCCTCCAGGCCGTGGAGGAGGTGCTGGAGTCCCTGGAGCCCGTGGTGGAGGCCGACCCCCGCTATGAGCAGCAGAACATCATCGGCCGCATCGTGGAGCCTGAGCGGGTGGTCATGTTCCGGGTGCCCTGGGTGGACGACGCCGGCAAGGTGCAGGTGAACCGGGGCTACCGGGTCCAGTTCAACTCCGCCATCGGCCCCTACAAGGGCGGCCTGCGGTTCCATCCCACCGTCAACCTGTCCGTCATCAAGTTCCTGGGCTTCGAGCAGATCTTCAAAAACTCCCTGACCACCCTGCCCATGGGCGGCGGCAAGGGCGGCTGCGACTTCGACCCCAAGGGCAAGAGCGACGGTGAGGTCATGCGTTTCTGCCAGTCCTTCATGACCGAGCTGCAGCGCCACATCGGCCCGGACACCGACGTACCCGCCGGCGACATCGGCGTGGGCGCCCGTGAGATCGGCTTCATGTTCGGCCAGTACAAGAAGATTCGGGACGAGTTCACCGGCGTGCTCACCGGCAAGGGGCTGAGCTACGGCGGCTCCCTGGCCCGCACAGAGGCCACCGGCTTTGGCCTGTGCTACTTCGCCGACGCCCAGCTGCGGGACAACGGCAAGTCCTTTGAGGGCAAGAGGGTGGTCATCTCCGGCTCCGGCAACGTGGCCATCTACGCCAACCAGAAGTGCACCTCCCTGGGCGGCAAGGTCATCGCCATGTCCGACTCCAACGGCTATATCGTGGACGAGAACGGCATCGACTACAAGGTCATCCAGCAGATCAAGGAGGTCAAGCGCGACCGCATCAAGACCTACCTGAACTACGTCCCCACCGCCAAGTATGTGGAGGGCTGCTCCGGGATTTGGACCGTGCCCTGCGACATCGCCCTGCCCTGCGCCACCCAGAACGAGATCGACGAGAACTCCGCCAAGACCCTGATCGCCAACGGCTGCATCGGCGTGTTTGAGGGCGCGAACATGCCCTCCACCCCCGGCGCCATCGCCGCTTATCAGGCCGCGGGCATCCTGTACGCCCCCGCCAAGGCGTCCAACGCGGGCGGCGTGGCCACCTCCGGCCTGGAGATGAGCCAGAACAGCGAACGGCTGAGCTGGACCTTCGAGGAGGTGGACGCCAAGCTGAAGGGCATCATGGAGGGCATCTACGCGGCCTGCGCCTCCGCCGCCGAGAAGTACGGCATGAAGGGCAACATCCAGGCCGGCGCCAACATCGCCGGATTCCTCAAAGTGGCCGACGCCATGCTGTGGCAGGGAATTTGATAGGCAGAGGGGCTGAGATTGCAAAATCTCAGCCCCTTTCTGCTGTAATGCCAGCCGGAGTTGAAGTCGGAGCCGTCCTCGCACAGGGCGGCGATAAATCTGCAAAAATAGAGTTGATAAATTTTCCCGGACGTGGTAAAATAAGTCCGGCTTGTGAGCGCCTCGGCGCGGAACAAGGCCGCGCTAGTTGGGGAGTTAGCGGTGCCCTGTACCTGCAACCCGCTACAGCAGGGATGAATCCCGGCCCCCGGAGGCAGGCTGTGCCGTCTGCCCCATATAAGCAGCGATGATAGATCGGTCCCGCGCAACGCTCACCCGTGAACCGTGTCAGGCGGGGAACCGAGCAGCACTAAGCGGACCTGGGCGTGTGCCGCGGGGCTGCCGATCTTGAGCCGGCTGTATGGGTAACGGGTATATTCTGCTCTTCAAAGGCCGGTGCGCGGTCTTGTTCTGGGCCGAAGCGCGAGCGTAGGCTGGCAGGCCCGGATGGACCGGAGCGAGGACGGGCTCAGACCCGCGCAGCGGGCCGGAGACCAGTCCGAGTCGGAAGGAAGCCGGGCCGTGAGCCAGCCCAACGTGAGCGTGACAAGGAAGCGCGATGATAGGCGCAGCGTACTGAAAGCGCTGCGCATTTCTTTTTATTTACCGGAGGTGATCCCATGTATCAGGCCCTATACCGCAAGTGGCGCTCCCGCACCTTCGACCAGGTGGTGGGCCAGGACCACGTCACCCAGACCCTGAAGCGGCAGGTGCAGTCCGGCCGCCTGTCCCACGCCTACCTGTTCACCGGCACCCGGGGGACGGGCAAAACCTCCTGCGCCAAGCTGCTGGCCCGGGCGGTGAACTGCGAGAACCCCCAGGACGGCAACCCCTGCAACCAGTGCCCCGCCTGCCTGGGCATCCTCAACGGCTCCATCCTGGACGTGCTGGAGCTGGACGCCGCCTCCAACAACGGCGTGGACGACATCCGCTCCATCCTGGACGAGGCGGCGTACACCCCCGCCACCGTGAAAAAGCGGGTGTACATCATCGACGAGGTCCACATGCTGTCCAACCAAGCGTTCAACGCCCTGCTCCAGATCCTGGAGGAGCCGCCGGAGCACCTGATGTTCATCCTGGCCACCACTGAGGTGCACAAGGTGCTGGCCACCATCAAAAGCCGGTGCCAGCAGTTCGCCTTCAAGCGCATCCATCCCGGCGACATCGCCGCCCACCTGCTGCGCATTTCCAAGGAGGAGGGCATCGGCCTGACGGAGGGCGGAGCCGCCCTTATCGCCCGGCTGGCCGACGGCGGCATGCGGGACGCATTATCGCTGCTGGACCAGTGCTCCGGTGGAGGCGGGACGGTGGACGAGGACCGGGTGCTGTCCGCCCTGGGCCTGGCGGGCAACCTGGAGGCCGCCGCCCTGCTCCAGTGCGCGGCCTCCGGCGACATCACCGCCGCCCTGGAGCGGCTGGACCGGCTGTACGCCAACGGCAAGGAGATGGCGGCCCTGACGGGGGAGCTGTCCGCCCTGGTCCGGGACCTGCTGGTCCGCAAGACCGCCCCCAAGGCCGGCGCGGCCCTGATGACCGGCGGCTTCGACGGGGAAACCCTCAAAAAGCTGTCCGCCCAATTTGACGTGCCCCGGCTGGCCCACATGCTGGGCCGCCTGCAGCGCACGGCGGCGGACCTGGCCCGGTCCGCCAACCGCCGCACCGATATGGAGCTGTGCCTGCTGGCCCTGTGCGACCCCGCCCTGGACGACTCCCCGGCGGGCCTGTCCGCCCGTGTGGCCCGGCTGGAGCAGGGAGGAATTCCCGCGCCCCAGGCGGCTCCGGTTTCTCAGCCGGCCCCTGCCCCAAAGCGGGAAACGCCCCCGGCTCCCCGCCGGGAGGCCCCGCCTGTACCGCCGGAGCCCCCTGCCCGGGAGGAGGTCCCCTGGGAGGAGCCGCCCCTGCCCGACGAGCCCCCCCTGCGGGACGAGGACGCGCCCCCCTGGGACGAACCCGCCCCCGCGCCAAGGCCCCAGCCGTTTAAACAGGCGGCCGAGCCCTGGCCCGAACCGCCTCCCGCGCCGGAGCCGGAGCCCACACCCGCGCCTGAACCCGCCCCGCAGAACGTCCCCGGCTGGCCAGGCTGGCCCGCCTTCCGGGACCAGCTCAAGGGTGCGCTGGCGGTGAGCGACTACAGCTTCCTCAGCAACCCCGCCATGGCGGAAGGCCGTTTTGACGGGGGAAAGTTCACCCTGTGGGTGGCAAACAACTTTTTGAAGGACCAGCTCAGCCGTCCGGACATCGTCCGGCCCATGGCCCGGCTGTGCCAGCAGCTCACCGGCATCGCCCATCAGCCGGAGGTCCGGGTGGGCCAAGCCCCGCCCGAGGAGGCCCCCGCCCCCGCAGAGGAGGGGGACGCGCTGGCCGCGTTCCTGGCCCGGGGCGGCAGCAACATCATCGTGGAGTAATATATTTCGACATAGGAGGCAATCGAACATGGCAAAGGGATTCAACAGCCGCGGTATGGGCGGCATGGGCGGCAACATGAACAACATGATCCGTCAGGCCCAGAAGATGCAGCAGGACATGATGAAGGCCCAGGAGGAGCTGGAAAGCAAAACCTACGAGGCCGCCGCGGGGGGCGGCGTGGTGTCCGCCACGGTGTCTGGGAAGAAGGAGCTGGTGGGCGTCACCATCGACCCCGAGGCGGTGGACCCGGAGGACGTGGAGATGCTCCAGGACCTGATCGTGGCCGCCGTCAACGAGGCCCTGCGCAAGGCCAACGACGACGCGGCCAGCCAGATGGCCAAGTTCACCGGCGGGCTGAACCTGCCTTTCTAGTGTCCGAGCCGTCGTGAGCAGCCGTTAGGCCGCAAAGCGGCCGTAGGCCTAAGCCGCGCGCCGCGAACAGGCGAGGCGTGATGACAGAGGAGGGACACCGTGAACATGCGCAACAGCACCCTGGGCTATCTGGAAAACGCCCAAGGCGAATATTTGATGCTCCACCGGGTAAAAAAGAAGGTGGACGTCAACAAGGACAAGTGGATTGGCGTGGGCGGCCACTTTGAGGAGGGGGAGAGCCCCGACGAGTGCTTCCGCCGGGAGGTGCTGGAGGAGACCGGCCTGACCCTCACCGGCTTCCGCTTCCGGGGCGTGGTCACCTTCCTCAACGAGGGCTGGGACGGGGAGTACATGCACCTGTTCACCGCCACGGACTGGACCGGGGAGCTGGCCCGGGACTGCGACGAGGGCGAGCTGGCCTGGGTGCCCAAGGAGAAGGTGCCGGAGCTGCCCATCTGGGAGGGGGACAAGATCTTCCTCAAGCTGCTGGCGGAGGACCACCCGCCCTTCCTGCTCACACTGGAGTATAAGCACGGGGACGACCGTCTGGTGCGGGCCGTGCTGGACGGCAAAACCATCGTATCGAATGAATAAGGAGATGTATGTCATATGAAATTTTCCGAGATGCCCTATGAGCGCCCCGACCTGGAGGCGGTCAAGGCGCAGCTGTCCGGCTTCACCGCCCGTTTGAAGGCGGCGGAAAGCTATGAGCAGGCCAAGGCGGTGTTCCTGGAGGAGGACGAGGTCTCCCGTCAGCTGGACACCCTGTCCAACCTGGCCATGATCCGCAACTCCATCGACACGCGGGACGAATTTTACGATGGCGAGATGAACTTCTGGAACGCCGCCATCCCCGAGCTGCAGGAGTGCGAACAGGCGTGGAACATCGCCATGCTGGAGTCCCCCTTCCGGAAGGATTTCGAGGCGGAGTATGGCAGCCTGATGTTCATCAACACCGAGATCGCCCTGAAAACCTTTTCCCCTGAGATCGTGCCCCAGCTCCAGCAGGAAAATGACCTGACCCAGGCACACCAAAAGCTCATCGCCTCCGCCAAGGTCCCCTTTGAGGGCAAGACCTACACCCTGTCCCAGATGGGCCCCTTCCAGAACGACCCGGACGACGCCCGCCGCCTGGCGGCGTGGAAAGCCGTGGGGCAGTGGTTCAAGGACAACCAGCCCGAGCTGGACCGCATCTATGACGAACTCACCCACCTGCGGGACGAGATGGGCCGCAAGCTGGGCTATGAGGGCTACACCACTCTGGGCTACTACCGCATGGGCCGCAACTGCTATACCAAGGAGGACGTGGAGAAGTTCCGCGCCGCCGTGGTGGAGTATCTGGTCCCTCTGGCCGACCGGATCTACCGGGCCCAGGCAGAGCGCATCGGGGTGGAGTACCCGCTGAGCTACGCCGACGCGGCGCTGAAATTCCGCTCCGGCAACCCCAAGCCCCAGGGCACTCCCGACGACATCGTGGCCCAGGGCAGGAAGTTCTACGACGAGCTGTCCCCCGAGACTTCCGAGTTCTTCCAGACCATGCTGAACAACCAGCTGATGGACCTGCTGTCCACCGAGGGCAAGGCCGGCGGCGGCTACTGCACCGGCATCGCGGGCTATAAAGTCCCCTTCATCTTCGCCAACTTCAACGGCACCCAGGGGGACATCGAGGTGATCACCCACGAGGCGGGCCACGCCTTCGCCTACTGGATGAACCGGGACCGGGTGCCCACCGGCTATATCTGGCCCGGTATGGAGGCCTGCGAGGTCCACTCCATGTCCATGGAGTTCATGGCCTGGCCCTGGACCGAGGGCTTCTTCGGCCCGGACACCCGGAAGTACCTGTACAGCCACCTGGCCGGGGCGCTCACCTTCATCCCCTATGGCACCCTGGTGGACCACTTCCAGCACGAGGTGTACGCCAACCCGGACATGACCCCCGCCCAGCGCCACGCGGTATGGAAGCAGCTGCAGGGAGTGTATATGCCCTGGATGCGGCTGGACGGCGGCATCCCCTTCTTCGCCGACGGCGAGGCGTGGCAGCGCCAGAGCCACATCTACGGGATGCCCTTCTATTATATCGACTACTGCCTGGCCCAGACGGTGGCGCTGGAGTTCTGGGCGCTGCTGCAAAAGGACCGGAAGGAGGCCTGGGAGAAGTATATGGCCTACACCTGCCAGGGCGGCAGCCGCACCTTCACCGACCTGCTGAAGCACGCCGGCCTGGACACCCCCTTCGACGAGGCGTGCCTGCGGGGCGTGTGCGAGACCGCCAGCGCCTGGCTGGACGGGTTTGATCTGAGCGGAATCGAGTAACGCGAAAAAGCCCCTCTCCGTGCTTTACGGGGAGGGGCCTTTTATGTACGTTCATATCCCGGCGCAGAACGACTCGATCTCCGCCTGTCTTGGGACCACCGCTTCCCTGCCGTCAACGGAGCACAGTCTCAGGCTATCGCAAAAGGCAATCTCTAAATGTCCATAGAAATGCTCTATGGTCTGGGAGATCCGCTCGCATTCCCTCATACCGGGCCCCGTCCTCAGCACGACCGCATACCCTTTCTTTCCGCCGCCGATCACCGCGTGGGGCTCATGGGTATTACACCAAGGGGTGCACCTGTCAATGAACGCTTTGAATTGTCCAGGTACGTCGGCCCAATAGGAAGGCGAAACCAGCACAATGCGGTCCGCCTGCTCGAACTGCCCCATCAATCGTTCCACATCGTCCCGCTGGACGCATTTTGCGGTTGTGTGGCAGCTTCTGCACCCCTTGCAGAAATGAATCTGATAGTCGTCGATACAGACGGCTTCAACCGTATATCTTGCCCGCAGGCACTTGGCTGCAATGCGGACAATTTCGGCTGTGGCCCCATCTCTCACCGGGCTGCAATTCATGACTAACGCAGTCACCCCATACCCTCCTGTCTGAACTTTTCGGCATTGTACCACAATCACTCCGGCGGCGCAAGGGGCCGCAAGGGGCAAATGATCATTTCCCCCTTGACGCGCCGCTCCATTTCCGATAAACTATCTATGATTTTATCAACTACCGAGGAGGACTACCATGAAATCCACCGTTTACTTCACCCGCGACCTGTCTCCTGAGGCCGTGCTCCGCCTGTACGACGCCCTGGGCATCCAGCTCCCCGGCAAGGTGGCCGTCAAGGTCCACTCCGGCGAGCCGGGCAACCAGAACTTCCTCCGCCCCGACTTCTGGAAGCCCATGATCGACAAGGTGGGCGGCGCCATCGTGGAGTGCAACACCGCCTACGACGGCGGGCGCAACACCACCAAAGCCCACAAGATCACCATGGAGCGGCACGGCTGGGTCAACGCTGCCGAGGTGGACATTCTGGACGAGAAGGAGGATCTGGAGCTGCCCATCCCCTGCGGCAAGGTTATCCACAAGAACTTTGTGGGGGCCAATCTGGCCAATTATGATTCCCTGCTGGTGCTCACCCACTTCAAGGGCCACCCCATGGGGGGCTTCGGCGGCGCGCTGAAGAACATCTCCATCGGCATCGCATCCTCCCGCGGCAAGCAGTATATCCACGGCGCTGGGGACATGGACAAGTTCTGGGATTCCGACCATGATTCCTTCCTGGAATCCATGGCGGACGCGGCCTGGTCCATCCATGACCGTTTTAAGGGCAAGGCGGCCTATATCAACGTCATGAAGAACATGTCCGTGGACTGCGACTGCTGCGCCGTGGCCGCCGACCCCAAAATCGGGGACATCGGCATCCTGGCCTCCCTGGACCCGGTGGCCCTGGACCAGGCCTGCCTGGATTTGGTGTACCAGTCCGACGACCCGGGCAAGGGCGACCTCATTGAGCGAATCGAGTCCCTCCACGGCGTCCACACGGTGGAGGCCGCCGCCGACCTTGGCATCGGCAGCCGTGAGTACGAGCTTGTTCCTCTTTCCTGAAAGAAAAAGGAAGGCCCTTACTCCTTTATCACTCCGATGATGGTGCCCCCGCCCAGCACGGCACCGTCCCTGGTGTACGCCACCGCCGCCTGTCCCGGCGTCACCGCCCGCTGGGGCTCGTCAAAGGCCAGCCTGACCTGGTCCCCCTTGGGGATTACGGTGACCGGCTGTTCCATCTGGCGGTAGCGGGTCTTGACCAGAGCCGGGAAGGGCCCCGCGGGCGGCTCCATGAGCCAGTTCCAGTCCGCCGCCATGCACTCTGTAGAATACAGCGCCTCCTCTGGGCCCACGGTGACCGTATTGTCCGCCATGCACTTGGCGCACACGTAGATGCGTCCAGAGGAGGACACCCCAACCCCCCGGCGCTGACCGATGGTGAGCCCCGCCGCACCCCGGTGCCGGCCCACCACCTTCCCCGTCTGGTCGATGATATCCCCGGCGGGATAGGTCTTGCCGGTGTGACGCTCCATGAACGACAGGTAGTCCCCGTCGGGGACAAAGCAGATGTCCTGGCTGTCGTGCTTGCGGGCGTTGACAAAGCCCTGCTCCTCCGCGATCTCCCGCACCTGCGCCTTGCTCAGTCCCCCCAGGGGAAAGAGGGTGCGGGCCAGCTGCGCCCGGGGGATGGGGTAGAGGACATAGCTCTGGTCCCGGCTCAGGTCGGCGGCCTTTTTCATGCGGAGATTTCCTGTGCCGCAGTCCACGATCTGGGCGTAGTGCCCAGTGGCGATGTAATCGCATTTCAGCTCCAGCGCCCGGCGGTGCAGACGGTCGAATTTCAGGAAGCGGTTGCAGTCGATGCAGGGATTTGGCGTCTCCCCCCGCTCGTAGGCATCGATGAACCGCCGGATAACCTTCTCCTCAAAATCGTCCGAAAAGTTGAACACGTAGTGGGGAATGCCCATCCGCCGGGCCACCTCCCGGGCGTCCTCCACGTCGTCCAGAGTACAGCAGGGATGGCCCTTGTCCAGCCCCACCGCGTCGCTGCCGAACAGCTTCATGGTCACACCGATGCACTCATAGCCCTGCTCTTTCAGCAGCCACGCCGCCACGCTGGAATCCACCCCGCCGCTCATGGCCACCAGCACACGCTTTCCCGTCCGTTCCATACCCATATGCCCCCGTTCCCCGCCTGTGCCGCAGGCGCAGTGCGCCGTATGGCATTATATTTGAGTCAAATTATAATATCGCTCTGCGGCTATTATACCACCCCTGTCAACACAAGGCCCCCGGCGGATTCCGTCGGGGGCCTTTCGATATCTAGTTCACCAGAACAATGGACGACACAAACTTCTCGATCTCCCGGTTCACCAGTTCCGGCGCGTCGGTGTTGGAATTGTGTCCCGCCCCAGGTATCCACACCAGCGGCAGGCCGTCCTGCTTCGTCCACTCCCGGTTGTAGCGCTTGGCGGACCCCGCCCCGTCCTTCTCCCCGCAGATCAGCAGGGCCGGGCAGGAGATGTCATAGGCGCGGTCCGCCTCCACCGACTGGGCCACAATTTGGTAGCCATGGGCCGCCAGGGCGCAGTACTCCCGTTTTTCATAGGATTCCATGAACCGCCCCATGAGGGCGCGGCCGTACTCCGACGTGGCGGTGCCGTTGCTTCCCACCTGCACCAGCAGCTTCCAGGGGAAAGCCAGGTACATCCATTCCGTGTGCTTGAGCAGGTACAGCTCCATGGCCGTATAATACTTCCGCTTCAACGAGCAGGAGTCGATGGAGATAAACCCGGACACGGCCCCCGGATACCGTTCCATATACGCCTGGGAGATGTACCCGCCCATGGACTGGCCGATCAGCACCGGGCGCCCCGCCCCCTCCCGCTCCAGGATGGCGTGGAGGTAGTCCGCCAGGTCGTCCATGGAAAAGGCCAGCGCGAAGGGCCGGGACGCGCCGTGGGCGGGCGCGTCCCACGCCAAGCAGTTGAAGCGGGGGGCGAACGCCTCCACCTGCTTGTCAAACAGGCGGTGGTCCGCCGTAAGCCCAGGCAGGAACACCAGCCAGGGCGCTCCCTCCCCCGGGCCGCCCACCCAGTAGCGGACGTTCCCCAGGGCGGTCTGAAATACCTTTTCCGTCATATCCGCACGCTCCTTTTTCGTTTGGCGCAGGGATTACAGCGCTTTCAGCATGGCGGGCCCCCGCTTGGCCAGGATGGCGGCGCACACCGCCGTCAGCGCCGCCAGCAGCACCGCGGGCAGGGCCAGCGCCAGCGCGCCGTTCACCATGCCGCCCAGCCAGTACAGCAGGGCGCACAGCCCCAGCGCAGCCATAGGCACAAATGTCCCCAGCATAACGGCCATGGACTGCTTGACCACCACCGTTTCGTTCACCGCGTCCAGCTTCGGGAAAGCCAGCCCGATGAGCGTCCCAAAGGCGGCGTGCCCTGCGGCAAACAGGAGCGTGACGGCAACCAGTGCCGCACCCTGCCACAGGGGCAGCCCTAAGGCAATGGCGATGCACGCCCCGGCAATCACCGTGCAAGGTATGCTGAACAGCAGCTCGAAGCCGGTTTTCAGCCCCAGCAGGGTCCCCTCTCCCACCGGGGCCTCCCGGAGGATCCACAGGTATTTGCCCTCCAGGCTGATGGAGGGCGCGGCAATGACGGTCATGGACAGGCAGAAGCCCATCACCAGCGCCGCCAGCGGCATCGCGGGGAGGCCCTCCAGCAGACCCAGGTACATCCGCAGCTCCTCCCGCATCACCAGCGCCGCCACACCCATGGCCACCAGCATGATCAAGCCCAGGCCGGAGTTCCAGAAGTACATGGGGATGCCGAAAAACCGGCGGGCCTCCATGCACAGCAGGGCCTTTTTCTGCCCTGAGGCGGACTGGGCGGACAGCCTGTAGTCGTTCCGAGCGGACCGGGCGGCAAAGGCGGTGACCGCCTTGCGGTACACCCGGCCCAGCCCGAACACCACCAGGGCAAAGGGTACAATGCAGCAGGCCGCGAAGGCCAGCAGCAGCCCCCAGTTTCCCATGATGCCGTCCGCCATCCACAGCATGGGGGCGGCCCAGCTGAGCGATTCCTTCACCCCGGCGGCGTTGGCGGCCAGGCCCTCAATCATGCCGTTGAGGTTGAAGGAGAAGTAAAACACCGCCGCCAGATAGACGCCCATGATGATGTTCTGGCCCAGCGCCCCCTTGGACACCTTGGCGGACAAAAAGGCCACCAGCGCCCCGAACAGCACAGACAGCGCCGTGTCCAGCAGGGGCAGGGCCAGAACCGCGATGAGCAGCCGCACCCAGAACAGCGGGTCACGGCCCACCCCGCTCTGGGTCATGAAGGCGCACACCACCCCGGCGGGGCCCAGCACGAAGAGGGAGACCAGCAGGTTTTCCAGGTAGATGGCCGACACCCGGCTGGTCATCAGCGCGGTGGAGGACACGGGCATGCTCAGCAGCAGGTTGTTGTCCTTGCCGCCGAACACCACGCCCTTCACCGCAAAGGTGGTGAACAGCAGTCCCCCCGCCAGCGCGCCCATGCCCATAAAGATGAACACCAACACCTCCATATGGGCGGGGGCCAGCACCGACATCAGCATAGAGCTGTACATCCCGGACATGTAAAGGCCCAAAAAGGCGATGAGCAGGATGACCCCCGCGCCGGAGGCCGCCTTCTTTTTGCTGCGCCCCCGGGAATTGGTGGAGGACAGCAGCATGGATTTCACGCTGACCTTCATCAGCGCCAGAAACTTTTTCATTTCTCTCCCTCCAGCTCCAGGAACACGTCCTCCAGAGAGGAGTCGCCCACCAGCGCCTCGGTGGGGCCGCACTTCACCAGCCGCCCGTCCTTGATGATGGCAATCTGGTGACACAGCTTTTCCGCCACCTCCAGCACGTGGGTGGAGAAGAACACCGCCGAGCCGCCCCGGCACAGCTCCGCCAGATACCCCTTCATGATGTGGGAGGCGGAGGGGTCTAGGCCCACGAAGGGCTCGTCTAAAATGAGCAGCCTGGGGTGGCGGATGAACGCGGAGATGAGGGCCAGCTTCTGCCGCATGCCGTGGGAGTAGCTGCCGATGGGGGAGCCCAGGCTGCCGGTGAGCTCGAAGGCGTCGCCGAACCTGCCGATGTCCTTTGTCCGCTGGTCCGCCGGGATGTCGTACAGGTCGGCAATGAAGTTCAGGTAGTCGATGCCCTTCATGAACTCGTACAGGTCCGGGTTGTCGGGCAGGAAGGCGGTGACCCGCTTGGCCCCCACCGGGTCCTTTTTCACGTCATGGCCGTCGATGGTGATGGTGCCCTCGGTGAAGTCCATCACCCCGGCGCAGGCCCGCAGGGTGGTGGTCTTGCCCGCCCCGTTGTGACCGATGAAGCCATAGATTTCCCCGGGGCGCACATGGAGGGTCAGGTCGTCCACAGCCTTTTTGCCGCCGGGATAGGTCTTGGAGTAGTGTTCAATGCGAAGCATATAAGAACCTTCTTTCTGAAAACAAACGATTTGTGCCATATAGGGGTGGGACAAGCCCCTCCCCTTCGGATGTCCAAAGGTTACACCGGGTCAAAGGCTTATTTGCACCGCACGGCGGTGCCGTACACGGTGATCTCCGCCGCCCCCTGCATGATGGAGGCCGAGGCGTAGCGGATGTTCACCACCGCGTCCGCCCCCAGCTTTTCCGCCTCGTCCACCATCCGCTTGGTGGCCAGCTGACGGGCCTCGTTGAGCATGGCGGTGTAGCTCTCGATCTCGCCGCCCACAAAGGTTTTCATCCCGGCCATAAAGTCCTTGCCGAAGCTCTTGCACTGGACCACCGAGCCCTTCACGATGGACAGCGCCTCAATCTCCCGGCCGGGGATGTGGTCAATATTGAGCAGCAGCATCCTCTTCCCCTCCCTTGATCTGCTTGATGCGCTGGTACAGCGCCGACAGCACGCCGATGATGACGATGACCGGAATCGCCGCGATGGCAATGACAACGCCGATGGGCGGAGCATCCTCCGGCGCGACGGTGAAGCCCCACACGATCAGGGCAATGAACGCCGCCATCATGGCCAGCACCACCACCGCCGCCCCCACGGGGCTGACGTACCGGGTCAGCTTATCCTGTTTTCCTACGTTCATAAACTTTGTCCCCTCCTGTTCCTGCCGCTCCATGCCGGAAAGCACCTCGTCGGCGTCCAGGCCGTCCAGCTGGCAGCGGCGCTCCCGGATCTGGGCGCATACGCCCTGGGCCGCCGCCAGATTGGCCTGCCTGCGCTCCAGCTGGATAATGTGCCGCCCCATGGCGTCCTCCAGGGTCAGCGTCCCGGACTTGAGGCGCAGGATCTCCTCAATGGGCACGTCCAGCATCCGCAGCAGCTTGATTTTTTTCAGCCACGCCACGTCGGCGTCGCTGTAGTCCCGGTAGCCGTTCTCACTATTCCGGCCGGGGGTGAGCAGCCCTTCCTTTTCATAGAACCGGATATTGCCTTTGGTGATGCCCACCAGCTGCTCCACCTGATTGATCTTCATCATCTTCCCTCCCTTACTGGGCAAATGATACACCTTCCACAAGGTGAAAGGTCAAGGTGTTTTTAAAATTTTTTTATCTCAGGACAAGCCCCCTCCTTTTCCTTATGAAAAAAAGGAAGCGAATAAAAGAAGCTTTTAGACTGCCTCTACCGAAAAGCAACCATCGACAACACTGCAATTCTATATCAGAAACAGTCTAAAAGTCTTTCTTTTTGCCTCTTTTTCTTTCTTCAGGAAGAAAAAGAAGGACCTTATACTCGGTTCAACGCCTGCTCCAGGTCGGCGATGAGGTCGTCCAGATCCTCAATGCCCACGGACAGGCGCACCAGGTCCGGGGACACCCCGGCGGCGGCCAGCTCCGCGTCGTTCATCTGCCGGTGGGTGGCGGAGGCGGGGTGGAGCACGCAGGTCTTGGCGTCCGCCACGTGGGTGGCGATGGAGGCCAGCTTCAGCCCCGCCATGAACCGCTCTGCGGCGGCCCGGCCGCCCTTCACCCCAAAGGACACCACGCCGCAGCACCCCTGGGGGAGGTACTTCCGGGCCAGATCATAGTATTTGTCCCCGGGCAGGCCCGCGTACCGCACCCAGGAAACCTTTTCCTGCTTTTGCAGCCACTCCGCCACGCCCTGGGCATTGGAGCAGTGCCGAGCCATGCGCAGGGGGAGGGTCTCCATGCCCATGCCCAGCAGCCAGGCGTTCATGGGAGCGGGGGCAGAGCCGAAGTCCCGCATGAGCTGCACCACCGCCTTGGTGACATAAGCGCCGCCCTGGCCGAACCGCTGGGTGTAGGTCACGCCATGGTAGCTGTCGTCGGGGGTGGTCAGACCGGGGTACTTGTCGGCGTGGGCGTTCCAGTCAAAGTTCCCGGAGTCCACAATGGCCCCGCCCACGGCAGCGGCGTGGCCGTCCAGATACTTGGTGGTGGAGTGGGTGACAATGTCCGCCCCCCACTCAAAGGGACGGCACAGCGCCGGGGTGGCGAAGGTGTTGTCCACAATGAGGGGCACGCCGTGGGCGTGGGCAGCCTTGGCGAACTTCTCAATGTCCAGCACCGTCAGGGCCGGATTGGCGATGGTCTCGCCGAACAGCGCCTTGGTGTGCGGCCGGAAGGCGGCGTTCAGCTCGTCCTCCGAGCAGTCCGGGTCCACGAAGGTGAACTCAATGCCCATCCGCTTCATGGTGACGGCGAACAGGTTGTAGGTGCCGCCGTAGATGGTGGAGGAGGCCACGATGTGGTCCCCCGCAGAGGCGATGTTGAACACGGCAAAGAAGTTGGCCGCCTGTCCCGAGGACAGCAGCATGGCCGCCGTGCCCCCCTCCAGGGCGCACAGCCGGGCGGCCACAGCGTCGCTGGTGGGGTTTTGCAGCCGGGTGTAGAAGTAGCCCGACGCCTCCAGGTCAAACAGCCTGCCCATGTCCTCGCTGGTCTCGTAGCGGAAGGTGGTGGACTGGATGATGGGGATGTTCCGGGGCTCCCCGTTGCCGGGGCGGTAGCCAGCGTGGAGGCAGTTGGTGTCAAAGTTCATGGTTTGTCTCTCCTTTATTTATGGTTAGGGCTTGAAGCCGCTGGAATATTCTGAGGGGCGGGTTCCGATGCCTGGGGCAGGGGCCCGGACAGGTCCAGCCCGCCGAACTCCCCCGCGGGCGCCCCGTCGATGAGGATCTGCACCCGCTCCACGGTGTCCAGGCTGCACAGCGTGGCCACGATGGATTCCACCGCCAGCGCCCGCGCCTCCTCAGGCACTTCCAGCAGCTGGGCGGACAGGTCGGCGGTGCAGACACCCTCCTCCACCCAGGCCGAGCGCACCGTCAGCTCGGCGGGCAGCAGGGGCAGCAGCCCCTTGTCCTCCGGCCCGGCGATGAGGGCGGCGAGCACCGCCTTGGCCGGGATTTTGTCCTCGGTGAGCCGGAACTTGCGCAGCTCATAGCCCAGGGAATCCCCGCCGTCCCGGCGGAAGTAGAGGGCGGCGGTGACCTCCACCGGCACCTCCTCCGCCCCGGTGAACAGCATGTCCTCTGGGTAGAGAGGGTGGCGGTCCCGGTAGGACTGGCCGCCCCCGTTGACGGTGATGCGCACCCCGTCCACCCCCTCCAGCTGGGCCAGGGTGAGGGTGATGCAGGAGTCCGCCAGGGTCAGCCTGACGCCCACCAGCTCCGCGTAGGCGGCGGACAGCTCCACATTGGCCACCCGGTTCTCCAGCGACCAGCTCAGCAGCCGGGTGCCGGCGGGAATGACGGCGGTGAGCTCCAGCTCCTCCGCCGGGGGACCCGCCAGCAGGGCGGACAGCAGGCTGGGGATGGACCGCTCTGCGCCCGCATAGGGGCAGGCGCCCAGGGTGGCGGACAGCTTTTCCTGGGCGGGGTCCACGGGGAACCAAAGCTTAAGGCCCTCCTGCTCCTCCTCCCGGCTGGGGGCGCAGCCGAAGGCCAGCGCCAGCAGCACAGCCGCCGCCAGGAAACGGGCCAGCGTTTTCCTCATGGCGTTTCCTCCTCTCCCAGGGCGGGAAACTCCGCCTCAAACCGGGTGCCCCGTCTGGCGGGGTTGGGGCCCGCGGTGACGTCGCCGCCATGGAGGCGGGCGGTGTCCCGTGCGATGGACAGCCCCAGGCCGGTGCCCCCCGCCGCCCGGGACCGGGCCTTGTCCACCCGGTAGAAGCGGTCAAAAATCTTGGGCAGGTCGTCCTCGGGTATGCCCAGGCCGGTGTCGGTGACGGTGAGGACCACCTTATTCCCCCGGCGGCACACCACCACATCCACCCGGCCCCCGGGCAGGTTATACTTGATGGCGTTCTCAATCAGGTTGAAGGCCACCTGGTAGATGTCGTCCTCGTTGGCCAGCAGGGCGCAGGCGGGCTCCAGGCTGGTCTTGAGCTCCACCGACCCGGTCTGGGCCACGGGGGAGAGCAGGTGGGCCACCTTCTCCACCACCCGGCCCAGCTCCACCGGCTCGCTGGCCCGCTCCGCCCCGGCGTCCAGCCGGGTCAGGGCCAGCAGGTGTTCGCTGATGCGGGTCAGGCGCTCCGCCTCCTCCCCGATGTCGGACACGAATTCCCGCACGGTAGCCATGTCCACCGACGGATTCTGCAAAATGGAGTCGGTGAGCAGGCGGATGGAGGCCAGAGGGGTTTTCAGCTCGTGGGATGCGTCGGACACGAACCGCCGCCGGGCCTCCTCGGTGGTCTGGAGGCGGTCGGTGAGCTGGTTGAACTCGTCGGCAAGCCGGGCCATCTCGTCCCGGCCCTGGGATTCCACCCGGTGGCTGTATTCGCCCTCCCGCACATGGCGGATGGCGGAGAGCAGGCGGACGGTGTTGCGGGTCAGGGTTTTGGACAGCAGCACCACCAGCACCAGAGCCACCACGCAGATGACGATGGAGATATAGCGCAGGTTGAACAGGATGGAGCGCAGCACATCCGCCTGCTCGGTGTCGTATTCATAGAGGTACACCGCCCCCAGGGTCATGCCGTGGTACATCACAGGCACCGCCGCCTTGGTGCGGATGGCCCCGTCCCGGTACTCCGAGCGGGCGGCGTCCTGCCCCCGGAGGGCGAACACCACCTCCCCCATCAGGGCGTAGTCCCCCAGGCGGTTGTCCAGGGTGGAGCTGTCGTACAGCACCCGGGCGGAGGCGTCGGTGACCAGCACCCGGGTGCCCTGGGCCTCCTCCAGCAGGGCCATGGTCTGCTCCACGCTCTCGCGGGTCATCGTCTCGGACACCGCCAGGGTGGAGCCGATGACCAGGGCCTGCTGTTTCAAGGTGCTCTCCTTGGAGACGAACACCATGTTTTCCGCCATGAGCACGGGGTAGGTATTCATCACGATGAGGATGGCCGCCACCACCAGCAGGTAGGTCAGGGCGTATTTGGTCTGGATGCTGCGGAAAAAGGGCACCCCTTTCTCCCGCTGTTTTCCCGCCATAGGCGCTCACCTCCCCATTGGTTTTGTTCTCTTCCTTATTGGTTTTGTTCTCTTTCTTGAAAGAAAGAGAACCAGAAAGAACTTTTAGACCGCTGACAGCCGTATCTTGTAAAAGAAAAGTACTCGCACGACAACTAAAGGATTTAAAAAATGATTTAATTTTTATCAATTTTTATATTTCCCCGTTTGGTGGTCGACGCAGTACGCTGGATGATTGCCCACCTGCAAAACGGGACAAAAGTTTCTTTTTCGCTTCCTTTTTCCTCTTAAAGAAAAAGGAAGGCCCTTACTGGTTATTGGCCAGGTAGTACCCCACGCCCCACTTGGTCAGGATGTGCTCGGGGCTGGCGGGGTCGGGCTCCAGCTTCTCCCGCAGGCGGCGGATGTGCACGTCCACCGTGCGGAACTCCCCGATATACTCATACCCCCACACCAGATTCAGCAGGTTTTCCCGGCTGTACACCCGGCCCGGGTTCTGCATCAGCAGCGCCATCAGGTCGAACTCCTTGGCGGTCAGGTCCACCCGCTCGCCGTCCCGCCAGGCGGCCCGCTCCGCCACGTCCAGGGTGATGGCCCCCTGGGTCAGGCGGTCGGCCTCCCGCTGCTGCTGGGCGGCGGCCCCCGCCCGGCGCAGTAAAGCCCGAATCCGAGCCTTCAGCTCCAGGATGTTAAAGGGCTTGGTGATGTAGTCGTCCGCCCCGCACTCGAAGCCGATGATCTTATCCGCGTCCTCGCTTTTCGCCGTCAGCATGATGATGGGGACGTTGGAGAACTCCCGGATTTTCATGCACGCCTGGAGCCCGTCGATCTTGGGCATCATCAGGTCCAATATGATGAGGTCAAACTGGCCCGTCCTGGCCTTGTCCACCGCTTCCTCGCCGTCGGAGCCGGTATCCACCTGATAGCCCTCGTTTTCCAGGTTGAATTTGATCCCTTTTACCATGACGCGCTCGTCGTCAACTACCAATATTCTGGGCATTTTTTGTCCTCCTCGCTTTAGAGTCCGGCCGCTGTGCCGTCTGGGATGCGCCTGCCTCCGGCCGGCTGCGTTCCGGACCCTTTTCTATCCTCCTGCTGTGATCTGGTCCAATATGCCGCTGAGGACGCCCTCCCCGATCCCCTTCACCCGGATCAGGTCCTCCGGGTAACGGAAGGGGCCGTTGGCCGCCCGGTCGTCCAGGATAGCCTGGGCCCGGACCTCACCGATGCCGGGCAGGGTCATCAGCTCCTCCAGCCCCGCAGTGTTCACGTCCACCCGCCCGATTTGTACGGCCTCAGTCGCTGCCGGGGACGGAGCGTATGGAAGCGGCGGAAGGGCGGCGCCTCCTGTGCTTCGCAGGGCGAAACACAGGGTCATGACGGCGAAGGCCGCCGTGATCACCGCCGCCGGACGGCGGTCCCCCTGTGCCAGCTTCATTCTGCCCCCTCCAAATTCGTCCAAAACCCTGTTTTCCCCAGTTGCGCAGGGGAAAACTTTCTGATATAATCATATAAACTTACACTTGAAACAGGCCGCCTCAAAGCGGCGCCTACTATTATATCATAGATTATGGGAGATTCCTATGAAAAAATATCGATTTCTTTCTCTGCTCCTGGCGGGGCTCATGGCCCTGTCCCTCACCTGCCCCGCCCTGGCCCTGGAGGACCCGCAGCCCCAGGCTGCGGCCGTTATCATCGTGGACGGGGACAGCCAGGAGGTCCTCTACGATTTCCACGCCCGTGAGCGGCGCTACCCCGCCTCCATCACCAAGATCATGACCTCCCTGGTGGTACTGGAGGCGGTGGAGTCAGGCGAAATCTCCCTGAACACCATGGTCACCGCCTCCGCCCAGGCGGTGGACCTGCCCTGGAACAGCTCCACGGCGGGCATCAAGGCGGGGGAGACGCTGTCGGTGCTGGACCTGCTGTACTGCGACCTGCTGCCCTCCGGCAATGAGGCGTGCAACATCCTGTCGGAGGCGGTGGCGGGCACCTCGGCGGAATTCGTAGCCAGGATGAATGCCAAGGCCCAGGAGCTGGGCATGCAGGACACCCACTTCGCCAACCCCCACGGCCTCCACGACCCGGAGCACTATACCACCGCTTATGATATCTATCTGATGGCCTACGCCGCCATGCAGAACGAGACCTTCCGCACCATCGTCCGTTCTGCCTCCCACACCCTCCCGGCCACTAATTTGCAGCCGGAGCGCACCATCTTCAGCTCCAACGGCCTGCTCACCGGCTTCTACTCCGGCGGCGGCTACATATATTCCAAGGCCATCGGCATCAAGACCGGCTACACCGGCGAGGCGGGGCGCTGCCTGGCCTCCGCTGCCGTGGACGAACTGGGCCGC
The DNA here is from genome assembly GCA_949841465.1 of uncultured Oscillospiraceae bacterium. Lineage (GTDB taxonomy): Bacteria > Bacillota > Clostridia > Oscillospirales > Oscillospiraceae > Enterenecus. The sequence goes on along the minus strand of CATKZW010000002.1, from coordinate 83,891 downwards.
ACCTTCTACTGCGTGGTGCTGGGCACCGAGGACGAGGAGGGCACCGGGCACAAGTTCTCCTTCTCCGAGAGCAAGCGGTTGCTGGAGTGGGCCTTCGACAACTTCCACCGGATCACCCTGCTGGACCAGGACACAGAGAACGTCATCCGGGAGGTGCCCGTCACCCTGTCCGACGAGGGGGACTACGTGCTGGCCCAGCCCGTGGGCGAGATCCAGGCCACCATGCCCTCCGACTTCGACCCAAAGCAGGTGGATTTGAAGTTCGACCTGCCTAAGTCGGTGGAGGCCCCCATCGCCGCCGGGGATAAGCTGGGCACCGTCACCCTGGAGTACCAGGGGGAGACCTACGGCACCCTGGACATGGTGGCGGCGGACAGCGTGGAGCGGTCCGAATTCCTGTACACGATCCAGCAGATTCAGTACTACTGGTCCCAGTGGTGGGTGAAGGTGCTGGTGATTCTTGGCTCGTTGGGCCTTCTGGCGCTGGTGGTGCTGGTGACGGTGGTGCTGCCCCGGCGGAAGGCCCGGCGGCGGTACAGCCGCACCGGGGGCGGACGGCGGTCCGGTTACCATTACCGTGGGCGGCGCTGAGGGCGATTTTGGTCGATTTTTGCCGCGTTTTGCCCCATTTCTCCGGCTGTTCACGAAAATTTCACAACGTTCACGATTTCTTCACAAAAGGTTCTCAAATCGTCCAACATTTCCCCGGGGGAGTCTGGTATTATAATCACGTCAGGAACAAAAAACCAGACAATCTCCTCCCTCTCTCTTTTCTCAAAAAATGAAGGCCCTCCGGTTTACGCCGGAGGGTTTTCATTTTGCCCTGTCCGGACGGCGAAAGCCTCCGGCTGGGCCGGAGGTCACAAAGAACTGCTGGGAGGCTGCGCCAAACAAGCCGAAGCTCTGCTGTGCCGTTTTTTCTGTAGGCACTCTCTCGCTGGCAAGCGGCACATCCGCCGCAAAAGTGCCGAAACCACCGTTGCCATTTTCTTCCGAATGTGATATAATTAAAATAGTTTATGAATGGACGCGGCGCCTGACAAGATGCCCGCCCGGTAAGCCAGAACGCTCTGCCGTAAAATATAACACAAACGGAAGGAAAAGAGGAGATCGGCATGGAGCAGAGAAGCTGGGACCGTTATTACCCCCGCCCACAGCTCCGGCGGGACAGTTTTTTCCCATTGAATCAGGGCTGGACGCTGAACGGCAGGCCCATCCGCACCCCCTGGCCGCCCCAGGCCCCCCTGGCCGCCTGGCGGGGGACGGTAGGGGACGTGCTGCGGTACAAGACCGCTTTCGCCCTCCCTGCGGGCTTCCTGCCCCAGGGCCGCCGGGCATGGCTCCACTTCGGGGCGGTGGACCAGGTGGCCGAGGTCATCGTCAACGGCGTCCCCCTGGCCCGCCACGAGGGGGGATACCTGCCCTTCTCGGTGGATATCACCGACGTGCTGAGGCCGGGTGAAAACCGGCTGGAAGTGAAGGCCGTCGATACCCTGTCCCACGACTATCCCTACGGCAAGCAGAATAAGCGCCCCCATGGGATGTGGTATACCCCGGTGTCCGGCATCTGGCAGCCGGTGTGGCTGGAGGCCGTGCCGGAACGGGGGTCGGTGACCGCCCTGCGCCTGACCCCGGACCTGACCGGCGTCACCATCCAGGCGGACACGGCTGGGGAGGATTATGCCGTGACCGTCCCCCTGGAGAACGGCCATATCCTCACCGCCGCCGGAAAGGGGCCCCTGCGCCTGGACATACCGGAGCCCCACCTGTGGACCCCGGAGGACCCGTATCTGTACACCATGACCGTCGCCACCTCCACCGACAAGGTGGAGAGCTACTTCGCCCTGCGCACCGTGGACACCCGGGAGCTGAACGGCCGCCCCCGCCTGTGCCTGAACGGGAAGCCGGTGTTCCTCCACGGCGTGCTGGACCAGGGCTATTTCGAGGACGGCCTGTTCCTCCCCCGTGACCCGGAGGAGTACGAGCGGGACGTGCTGCGGATGAAGGAGCTGGGCTTCAACACCCTGCGCAAGCACATCAAAATCGAGCCGGAGGCCTTCTACCACGCCTGCGACCGGCTGGGCATGCTGGTGATCCAGGACATGGTGAACTCGGGAGAGTACGATTACATCCGGGACACCGTCATCCCCACCTTTGTCAGCAAAAAACGAAACGACCTGGGCCGGGGCGGCGGCATGCTGCGCAAGTCCTTCTTCGAGCGCCACTGCCTGGAAACCATCGCCCACCTCTACAGCCACCCCTGCATCGTAGGCTGGACCATCTTCAACGAGGGCTGGGGGCAGTACGACTCCGACCGCATCTACCGCCTGCTCAAGCCCGCCGACCCCACCCGGTTTTTGATGAGCACGTCCGGCTGGTTTGCCCAGAAGGAGAGCGACGTGCAGAGCGAGCACGTCTACTTCCACAGCCGGGTGCTGGAGGGGAACAGGCCGGGGAAATTCCTGCTGCTCAGCGAATGCGGCGGCTTTTCCCGCCGGGTGGAGGGCCACGTCACCCTGAAACGGAAAAACTATGGCTACGGTGAGCAATCCCAGTCCAAGGAGGAGCTTATGGAGCGCATCCAGGGGCTGTACGGCGATATGGTGCTGCCCTCCATCCCCAACGGGCTGTGCGGATGCATCTATACCCAGCTCAGCGACGTGGAGGGAGAGACCAACGGCCTGTACACCTATGACCGGCAGGTCCGCAAGGTGCCGGCGGAAGCCATGCTGGCCATCGCGGCCGACGTGAACCAGGCGCTGCTCCAGGCGGCGGGAAGCGGTTGACACCGGGAAAAAACGTGATATACTTTTCCATGGAAACGCGCCGCTGAGCGCACATCTAAATGAAACGAGGAGAGTTTTCCATTATGGACAAAAAAGTCGCCGAACTGCTGAACGATCAGGTGAACAAGGAGCTGTACTCCGCCTATTTGTATCTGGATATGGCCAACTTCTACGCCAACCAGGGGCTGGACGGCTTCGCCAACTGGTACGAGATCCAGGCCAAGGAGGAGCAGGACCACGCCATGCTCATCTACAAGTACCTGCACAACAACGACCAGACCGTCACCCTGGGCGCCATTGCCAAGCCCGATAAGGAGTACAAGGAGCTGATGGACCCCCTGAAGGCCGCCCACGCCCACGAGCAGTACGTCACCGGCCTCATCAACGCCATCTATGACGCCGCCCTGGAGGCAAAGGATCACCGCACCGTGCAGTTCCTGGACTGGTTCGTCAAGGAGCAGGGCGAGGAGGAGGTCAATTCCTCCGGCATGGTCCGCAAGATGGAGCTGTTCGGCGGCGACGCCAAGGCTCTGTACATGCTCAACAGTGAACTGGCCGGCCGGACCTACTCCGCCCCCTCCCTGAAGCTGTAATTCACCCGTTTTTATGAGAGAAGCCCGGCCCCAAAGGGGCCGGGCTTCTCTGCGCTCCGAACGGATACGCTTTGCGTGAAATAGCCGTTCGATTTCCCGGGAAAGCGCCTCACTGCTCCGGCAGGTATTCGGCGGGGTCCACGGGGCTTCCGCTCCGGTACATGGCGAAGTGGAGATGGGCGGTCTGGCCGCTCTCGGCGGCGGCGGTGGCCCCTACGGAACCGATCACCGTCCCGGTGCCCACCTGATCCCCCACGGACACCGTGGGCACGGCGGCCAGGTTGGCGTACTGGCTCACCAGCTCGTCCCCGTGGTCGATCTCCACCACGGTGCCCAGCAGGTCGTCCTCATACACCGCCTTCACCGTGCCGGCGGCGGCGGACAGCACCTGGGTACCCAAGGCGGCGGAGATGTCCAGGCCGCTGTGGGTGCGCCAGTCGCCCATGGTCACGTTATAGGCCAGCACCTCCACGGCGAACCCGGCCTCCACCGTGCCCTTCACCGGCCAGGTGAAGACCAGGGGCGCGGGGGCCAGAGAGGGCGCCGGAGTGGATGCGGGCGCGGCGGAGGGCGCCGGAGAAGGCGTAGGCATGGCGGAAGGAGCTGCCGAGGGGCTCGGGGAGGCGGAGACCTGGGCGGACACGGCGGGGGAAGCAGAGGGCTTGACGGAGGGCCGCGGAGTTGGGGCGGCGGAGGGCGTGTCCGGGATGGCGGCGGAACCGCTCACCGGCTGGTCCAGGGTCCGGTCCAGACCGCCGCGCACCCCTTGGACCAGATAATAGCCGGACAGCGCAATGGCGGCCACACAGATGAGTACCACAAGATAGAAACCCTTTCCTGAGATGAAATCGCTTAGCTTTTCGATCCATGTTCGTTTGTTGTTCATAACAACACCTCCGGTCATATTGTGGACGGGGGCGATACAATTTATACCAGCCGGAAAGGGAAAAATCCCCTCCGGGATTGTTTTCGACGGGGAAAATGTGGTATAGTGAACCAAGTTGAAAAATACAGCGGGAGCCTGCAAGGCCGCCGGAGGTGATTGAACCATGCCGCTGACACGAGAGACCCCCCTGACCGACCTGCCGGGGGTGGGACCCGCCAGGGGGAAAAAACTGGAGAAGCTGGGCCTGCACACCCTGGGGGACACCCTGGACCATCTGCCCCAGCGGTATGAGGACCGGCGGGAATGCCATGCCGTGGCGGACGCGCCGGAGGACCGGCCCTGCTGTGTGGCCGCCATGGTGGCGGCCCCGCCCAGGGTGAGCTTTGTGCGCCGGGGGCTGACCCTGGTGAAGGTGCGGGCGGTGGACGACACCGGCACGCTGAACATCACCTTTTTCAACCAGGACTATATCCGGGAGGTCATGTGCACCGGACAGACCTACGTGTTCTACGGCACGGTGGAGCGCCAGGGGCAGACGGCCGCCATGACCAACCCCGTCTTTGAGCGGGAGGGGTCGGCCCGGTCCACGGGGCTCATCATGCCGGTATACCCTCTGACGGCGGGGATCTCCAATAACCTGCTGGCCGGGCTCACCCGCCGGGCGGTGGACGAGTGCCTGGACGGTCTGCCCGAGGTCCTGCCCGCCCAGGTGCGCAAGGATCACCAGCTTTGCCAGACCCAGTTTGCCCGGAAGAACATCCACTACCCGCCCTCCTTTGAGGAGCTGGCCATGGCCCGGCGGCGGCTGGTATTCGAGGAGCTGTTCATCCTCACCTGCGGGCTGGCTCAGCTCAAGGACCGGCGCTCGGCCGGGGAGGGACGGCCCTTAGAGGGCGCGGTGGAGGAGTTCGCCGCCCTGCTGCCCTTCGCCCCCACCAACGCCCAGCGGCGGGCCATGGAGGACATCGCCGCCGACCTGCGTTCGGGCAAGGCCATGAACCGGCTGGTCCAGGGCGACGTGGGCTCCGGCAAGACGGCGGTGGCCGCCTTCGGGGCCTGGGCGGCGGTGAAAAACGGGGTGCAGTGCGCCCTGATGGCTCCCACCGAGCTGCTGGCGGAGCAGCATGCCCGGACCATGGACGCCCTGCTCACCCCCGCCGGGGTGCGGGTGGCCCTGCTCACCGCCTCGGTGAAGGGGAAAGAGAAAAAAGCCCTGCTGGCCGCCCTGGCCGCGGGGGAGATCGACCTGATTGTGGGCACCCACGCCCTGTTCTCCCAGGGTGTGGAGTACCGGGATCTGGGCCTGGTCATTGCCGACGAGCAGCACCGGTTCGGCGTGGCCCAGCGGGCGGCGCTGGCGGAAAAGGGCGGGGCGGTCCCCCCCCACGTGCTGGTCATGTCCGCCACCCCCATCCCCCGGACGCTGGCTCTCATCATCTACGGCGATTTGGACGTGTCCATCATGGACGAGCTGCCGCCAGGGCGGACCCCGGTGTCCACCTTCGCCATCGGGGAGGATAAGCGGCAGAGGATGTACGGCTTTGTCCGCAAGCAGGTGGGCGAGGGACGGCAGGTATACATCGTGTGCCCCTCGGTGGAGGAGAACGGCGGCGGCTGGGAGGACGGCCCGGCCATGGACCTGAAAGCCGTCACCGCCTACGCCAAAGAATTGCAGGAAAGGGTGTTCCCGGACCTGCGGGTGGGCTTCGTCCACGGAAAGCTGAAATCCAGGGAGAAGGAGGACGTGATGGCCGCCTTCACGGCGGGAGAGCTGGACGTGCTGGTGTCCACCACCGTCATTGAGGTGGGAGTGGACGTGCCCAACGCCTCCCTGATGGTGGTGGAGAACGCGGAGCGGTTCGGGTTAAGCCAGCTCCACCAGCTCCGGGGCCGGGTGGGCCGGGGGAAGCACCAGAGCTGGTGCGTGCTGGTCACCTCCAGCCGCAGCGAGACGGCTCGGGAGCGCCTGCGGGCGCTGTGCGCCACCAACGACGGCTTCCAAATCGCGGAGGAGGACCTGCGCCTGCGGGGCCCCGGCGACTTCTTCGGCAAGCGCCAGCACGGCCTGCCCCAGCTGAAGGTGGCGGACTTTGCCGCCGACATGGAGCTGCTCAAGGAGGCGCGGGAGGCGGCGGAGGCGCTGATTGCCGCTGACCCGGAGCTGAAAAAATCCAGCCACCGGCTGCTGAAACGGAAGGTGCGGGAGCTGTTTGAGGAAAATGCGGAGCTGTTCAACTAAACCATAGTACAGAAGCGGCGGAATGGCCGTTCCAATATTTACATGCGGGCAATTTATGAAAAACGGTAAAGCCAACCCTTTTTATGGACGAATTGATAGATTGCAGGGATAATGGAGTTCCCGCCGGCGGGAGCTCCACTATCCCTCAGACCGCCCCACCGCCCATACCTACCCACGCTACGGACAGAAAGGAAGGTCTTTACCATGAAGAAACGACTTGCCGCGCTGGCACTGGCACTGTGCCTGACGCTCCCCACACTCACCGCCGCTGCCGGCGCGGCCTCCTATTTCCCACAGTACACCGGAAGCACGGCGTCTATCGCCGCCGCGCTGGACGCTCTGGGTGCCGACCCATCCTACTCCAGCCGGGCAAAAATCGCCGCCGCCAACGGCATCACTGACTACCGCGGCACCGCCGCCCAGAACACCCGGATGCTGGAGCTGCTCAAGAAGGGCGTGCTAATCGACCCCGCCGCCCCGGCGGAGGACGATTCCCCCTTCTTTCCCGCCTATACCGGGGAATCGCCCTCCATCGCGGCCGCGCTGAGCGCCCTGGGCGCAGACCCCAGCTACTCCTACCGCGCCCAGATAGCCTCCGCCAACGGGATTGCGGGCTATTCCGGTTCAGCGGCCCAAAACACCAGCCTGCTCCAGCTGTTAAAGCAGGGCAGGCTGCTGAAGCCGGGCCGATCCGCCGCCTCCGCTGCGTCCGGCGGGGTGCTGGCCGCCAACCTGAGCCGGGTGTCCTTCCTCCGGCAGGACACGAACACCTGCAAGGCCACCTCGGCGGCCATGGCGGTCAATCTCATTGTGGGCGGAAACCGGTACGCCACCGCCGACATGATCTACAGCGGCGTGCTGTGCCGGAGCCTGGAGGGGGAGCTGTACACAGGCTCCGACGGGAATGTCTATCGGACCGCCTACAAGACGGACAGCTATGTGGGCAGCCTGGGTGAGCTGCAGGCCGCCATAGACGCCGCCCTGGCCGACGGGCTCCCCATCGTGGCCGCCGTCCACTCCTCCTCCACCCGGCACCACTGGATCGTGATTGTGGGCCGGGACAGCCAGGGGGGCTACCTGGCCGTGGACCCCGCCAGGAATGGCTCCGGCTCCATGGCCTCCCAGGCCAAAAGCCTGACCGCCATGGGATATTCCTTCGGCCTCACCGATTACGCCACCCCCCATTACGGCTACATCAGCTTTCAGCGGTAACGTAACCGCTGATCAGAGCAAAAAGCGGCGCCGGGGACACCTCCCCGGCACCGCTGCCGTTTTCCTGCGCATAGGGTCAGATCATGTGATACTCCGTCAACAGCTTTGTCCGGCGCATGTTTGCCGGCATTGAAGCATATTGGTCCATGAGGTGATGTACATGGTAGGGCAGCTGGCGCTGGTGCGGGAAAAGGGACGCCTCCAGCTGGAGGAGACGGCTTTGGGGCCGCTGCGCATCCTGCGGGCGGTGGTCCATGAGCCGGATGGCCTGGCCCCCTGGAGGCTCCGGCGGCGGCTCCGAAAGGCGGAGCGGGCCCTGGTCCGGGCGGGGGCGGGCCGAGTGATTCTGGGTTCGGACTTCCCCTACGGGGACCGGCTGGCTCTGCTGCGCCCGGTGGACCCGGTCCCCCTGTGGCGGGGGACGGCGGATGTGCTGGCCCTGGGGGCGCTGGACAGGGCGGGAATACCCCGCCGCCGGGGGCGGGTGGCCCTGTCCGCGCCCCGGCTGTGTCCTGAGCTTGAGGGGGCGGCGGAGCGGCTTTGCCCCCAGGTGCGGGTCCTGCTCATCGACGTGCCCGGCGGGCTGGACTATGCCCGTTACCTCCAGGCAAGGTTCGGCCTGCCGGTGACGCCTCCGGCAGCGGGGGCGGACGTGACGGCGGCCTTTGGCCCCGGCGGGGGACGGTGGGGCCGGCGCCTGGAGCTGTACCCTGGGGGCTCACTGGATGGGCTCGTCCTGCGGCTGCCGGAGCTGGAGCTCCCCGAGGATTGTGCGGACCAGGCGCTGGCCCTGCTGTGGGAGCGGGGGGCGGTGGGCCGCGGCCAACTGACGGTAATTCAGACCGAAGCATAAAAATCGGCCCTTTCCCGGTGGGAAAGGGCCGATTCGCGTGACGATAAAGGCAGCGTTTGTGATTGTGAGAACATGGGCCTTTACTGTCCCGATGGAAACGCTCAAAAGTCCTTTTCGGTTTTTCCCGTGGGCTACCTTACGGCAGCTCAGGCTGCACGTGCCCGCGCAACGGGCGCAGCGCCCAGGAAAAAGGAGCTTACGGACGGCCCAGCAGGGCAAACATGTTCTTCTTGTAGGCCTCCACGCCGGGCTGGTTGAAGGGGTTGACGCCCAGGATATGACCGCTGATGCCGCAGGACAGCTCGAAGAAATAGAACAGCTCGCCCAAAGCGCGCACGTCCATCTTGTCCAGACGGAGCACCACGGAGGGCGCGCCGCCGTCCTGGTGGGCGGCCAAGGTACCCTGGAACGCCATCTCCCGGACGAAGCTGAGGGGCTTGCCCGCCAGATAGTTCAGGTTGTCTCCGTTGTCGTCGCTGTAGGGGATGGCGATGTCGCATCCGGTGTCGTCCACATAGATCACCGTCTCAAACAGGTGCCGCTCGCCGTCCTGGATATACTGCCCCAGGGAGTGCAGATCGGTGGTGAACTGGGCGGAGGCGGGGAAAATGCCCTTGCCGTCCTTGCCCTCGGACTCGCCGAACAGCTGCTTCAGCCACTCGCCAATGAAGGAGTAGGAGGGCTCGTAGGTGCAGAACAGCTCGATCTTCTTGCCCTGGCGGTACAGCAGATTGCGGGCGGCCACATACTGCCACACAGGGTTGGACATGTCCCGCTTGTCGTAGGCGTTCATGGCGTCCCGGGCGCCGCCCATCAGCTCGGCGATGTCAATGCCGCCTGCGGCGATGGGCAGCAGACCCACGGCGGACAGCACGGAGAACCGGCCGCCCACATCGTCGGGCACCACGAAGCTCTCCCAGCCGTTGGAGTCGGCCAGGGATTTCAGCGCCCCGCGGGCCTTGTCGGTGGTGGCGTAGATGCGCTTGTCGGCGTCCTCGCCGTACTGCTTCACCAGCAGGTCCCGGAACACCCGGAAGGCCACGGCGGGCTCGGTGGTGCCGCCGGACTTGGAGATGACGTTGATGGACCAGTCCTTGCCCTCTACCTTCTTGATGACCTTCTGCAGCTCGTTGGGGCTGAGCGAGCAGCCCACAAAGCAGATCTCAGGCCCGTCGATGGGCAGCACCTCCAGAGCGGTGCGGGCGCCCAGATAGGACCCGCCGATGCCGATGGCCACCAGCACCTGGGAGTCCTGGCGAATCTTGGCGGCGGCCTTCTGGATGCGGGCAAACTCGTCCTTGTCGTAGTCCTCGGGCAGGCGCACCCAGCCCACGAAATCGGAGCCGGGGGCCGCAGGGTCGTAGAGCTTGGCGTGGGCGGCCTCCACCTCGGGGGCCATGGCGTTGATCTGATCCTGGGAAATCACGCCCTCCAGCTTAGACAGGTCTAACTTCAGCATGGTGGATCACTCCTCAATTCAATTTTTCCATCTCCGCCCCAGAAGGGCGGAGAAAACGTTAATGCTTTATTCGGTGAAGAACAGGGCCGCGCCGCCGTAGATACCCGCGTTGTTGCCCAACTGTGCCAGGGCAAACCGGGCCCCGGCGCAGGAGGAGAAGGCGAAGGCCTTGAAGGCGGCTTCCACCGGGTCCAGCAGGGCGCTGCCCGCGGCGGACACGCCGCCCCCCAGCAGAATGATCTCCGGATTAACCACGCAGCTGATGGCGGCGGCGGCATACCCCAGGGCGGCGGAGGACTCCGCCACCACGGCCACGGCGTTCTTGTCGCCGGCGGCGGCCGCGTCGTACACGTCCTTGGCGGTGACCTTGTCCATCTCCTTAAAGGGAGAGAACTGCCGCGCCGCTCGGATGATGCCCGTGGCGGAGGCGGTGACCTCCAGGCAGCCCTTTTTGCCGCAGCCGCACTGCCAGTCGGTGTGGAAGGGGACGGGCATATGGCCCACCTCGCCGCCCGCGCCGGTGGCCCCGGCCACGATCCTGCCGTCGCAGATGATGCCGCCGCCGATGCCGGTGCCCACAGTGAGCATCACCAGGCTGCGGCAGCCCTTGCCCGCGCCCTGCCACTGTTCGCCCAGAGCGGCCAGGTTCGCGTCGTTGCCCACCCGGACAGGCACGTTGGCCCGGCTGGACAGCTCCTGCGCCACGTTTACGTTTTCCCAGCCCAGGTTGGCACAATGAATCACCCTGGACTGCTCCACGATGGGACCGGGCACGCCTACGCCCGCGCCCACGCACTGGCAGTCTGGGAAGGACTCCATCACCTGACGCATATGGTCCGCGATGTCGTCAAAGGTGGCTCCCAGATCCCGAAAGGTGGGAAATTCCCGCTTGTCCAGCAGCTCCCCCTCCCGGCTCACCAGGCCCAGCTTAACCGTGGTGCCGCCGATGTCCACGCCGAAGCATACCTGCTTCATGCTCCAGACCTCCTCTTCTTTATGTGGCCGCCCAGCCTGGGCGGATCATTTCAGATACCAGATATTTCGGGCGTACTCTTCCACCGCCCGGTCGGCGGAGAAGAAGCCCGCCTTGGCAATGTTCACCAGGGACATCCTGTTGAACCGGGCCTTGTCGCCGTAGATGGCGGATATGTCCCGCTGAGCCCGGACATAGTCGTGGAAGTCGGCCAGGCACATATAGGGATCGGCGGGGCCCTTGTGGTTGGTGGTGAGGGAGCGGACGATGTCGTCAAAGTGCATCCCGCCGACGCCGCCCATGAGCAGGTCCATAACCGCCTTCAGCTCGGGATCGCTGCGGACGTAGTCCAGCGGGTTGTAGCCCCAGCGCCACAGGTCGTTGACCTCCTCGGTCTTGAGGCCGAAGAGCACGATGTTGTCGTCGCCCACCTGCTCGTGAATCTCCACGTTGGCGCCGTCCAGGGTGCCCAGGGTCACCGCGCCGTTGATCATCAGCTTCATGTTGCCGGTGCCGCTGGCCTCCTTGCCGGCGATGGAAATCTGCTCGGAAATCTCGGCGGCGGGGATGATGATTTCCGCCAGGGAGACGTTGTAGTCCTCCATGAATACCACCTTCAGCTTGTCACGGGCCACCGGATCGGCGTTGATCATATTGGATACGGACACAATGAGCTGGATGATCTGCTTGGCCATGATATATCCGGCGGACGCCTTGGCGGCGAAGATGAAGGTGCGGGGCTGGAAGGGAGCGTTGGGGTTCGCCTTGATCTCCAGGTACATGTGCAGAATCTGGAGCACGTTGAGCAGCTGGCGCTTGTACTCATGCAGGCGCTTGATCTGCACGTCGAACAGGGAGCTGGGGTCCACGATGATGCCGTTGCGCTTGAGAATCAGGTCCGCCAGCCGCTTTTTGTTCTCCAGCTTAATGTCCTGGAGCCTCTGGAGCACCTTGCTGTCGTCCTTGTACTTGAGCAGCTTCTCCAATTGCGTGGAGTCGCTGACAAAACCGTCGCCGATCAGCTCCTTCAGCAGCGCGGTGAGCTGGGGGTTGGACTGGCACAGCCAGCGGCGGTAGGCGATGCCGTTGGTGACGTTGCAGAAGTGGTCCGGTTCCATCTGGTAGTAGTCCCGGAAGATGGAGTTGGTCAGAATCTCCGAGTGGAGCTTAGACACGCCGTTGACCTTGTGGCAGGCGGACAGGCACAGGTTGGCCATGCGGATCTCGTCCTTACTGATGACGGCCATATACTCAATCTTGCCCATATCGTTGCCATAGTAGCCGTGGAGATCCACCCGCAGACGGCGGTCGATCTCCTGCACGATCTGGTACACCCGGGGCAGAAGCTGCTGGAACAGGTTCACATTCCAACGCTCCAACGCCTCGCTCATAACGGTGTGGTTGGTGTAGGACAGGGTGCGGCAGGTGATGTCCCACGCCTTGTCCCAGCTGTAGCTGTGCTCATCCACCAGCAGGCGCATCAGCTCAGGCACGCACAGGGCGGGATGGGTGTCGTTGATATGGATGGACACCTTGTCGGGCAGATTGTCCAGGGTGTGGTTGTCCCGCAGGTGCTTCCTGAGAATGGTCTGCATTGAGGCGGACACCAGCAGGTACTGCTGGCGCAGGCGCAGCCGCTTGCCCTCGATATGGTCGTCGGCGGGGTAGAGAACTTTGGAGATCACCTCGGCCATGGTGTCGCCCTCCAGAGCCTTGGCGTAGTCGCCGCGGGAGAAGGCGGACATGTCGAAGCTGTTGGGAGACTTGGCGGACCACAGCACCAGGGGATTGACCGCCTTGCTGTCGTGGCCGGAGATATACATCTCGTTGGGCACCGCCATGACGGACTGGAAGTCCAGATGCTTGACCCGGTACTTCCCGTTGTCCTCCCAGCCGTGGACGTGGCCGCCGAAGCGGACCTCCACCGCCTCGCCCTCATGGGGCACCAGCCACACGTCGCCCATATTCAGCCAGTCGTCGGGGAATTCCACCTGCCAGCCGTCCACGATCTTCTGCTTGAAGATGCCGAACTCATACCGGATGGAGTAGCCCGTCATGGGCAGGTCCAGGCTGGAGGCGGAGTCCATATAGCAGGAGGCCAGGCGGCCCAGGCCGCCGTTGCCCAGGCCCGCATCGGGCTCCATCTCATACAGGTCGTGGATGTCCACGCCGCAGTCGGCCAGAGCCTTGGTGAACATGTCCTCCAGCCCCAGGTTGTAGAGGTTGTTGCGCAGGGAGGTGCCCACCAGGAATTCCATGGACATGTAGTATACCTGCTTGCCCTCGTTCTTGCGGTAGAATTCGGCGCTCTTGCTGGCCAGCATTCCGTTGACCACATAGCACAGGGCGCGGTACACCTGCTGAGGGGAGGCGCTCTTCAAGGGGCATCCGTAACGCACCAGCACAGTGTCTTCCAGTTGAGAGATGATTTGTTTCTGATCCATAGGATATATTGACTCCTTCTTGACCGGCAAAAAGCCGGGGAATTGATGAAAAAGAACACAGCCCGCTCCCGCGGGCTGTGTTCACACGGGGCGCGACGATGCGCCCTTTTATTATACCATAAAAGGTAAGAGTTGTGCACTAATTTTTTTCATTTTTTCCTGTGTTTTCGAAAAAAGTGAAAACAGGCACAATATCAGAGATAACAGCAGTTTTAGTCCACCAAGGAGTTAAAAATATCCCAATATTCCTGGACAGAACGCTTCCAGGAGCTGTCGTAGGCCATGACGCTCTTCTGCAGGGCGGTCCAGTGCTCCTTGTCGTGGAACAGCTCCTCTGCCCGGCGCACGGCTCCCAGCATGTCGTGGGCGTTGTAGCTCTTGAAGGTGAAGCCGTTGCCCTCGCCGGTCTCTATGTCGTAGGCGGGGACGGTGTCGAACAGGCCGCCGGTCTCCCGGACGATGGGAATGGTGCCGTAGCGCATGGCGATGAGCTGGGTCAGGCCGCAGGGCTCCTGCTTGGAGGGCATGAGCACCAGGTCCGCCCCGGCGTAGGCCTGGTGGGCCAGGGTGTTGTCAAACACGATGTTGGCGGACATCTTGGCGGGGAAGTTGCCGGCGTAGGCCCGGAACATGTTCTCATACTGCCACTCGCCGGTGCCGATGACGACCAGCTGCAGATCGTCCCACATCAGATCGTCCATGACGGCCTGAACTAGGTCCACGCCCTTGTGTCCCACCAGACGGGTAATCATGATGACCACGGGGACGTCGTCCCGGACGGCCAGCCCCAGCCGCTCCTGGAGGAACTTTTTGTTCTCCGCCTTCTTCTCCAGGGTGTCGGCGGTGAAGTTGGCGTAGATCAGGGGGTCGGTCTCGGCGTTGAACACCTCGGTGTCGATACCGTTGACCACGCCGCTGAGCTTGTAGGCGTGCTGACGCAGCACATCGTGGAGGCCGTGGGAGAAGTAGGGGTCCTGGATCTCATTCGCGTAGGTCCGGGACACGGTGCTCACCCGGTCGGCGGTGTGGATGGCGGCCTTCATCAGGTTGGTGCAGCCGTCGAACTGCATCGTGCCCTTCCAGTCGCCGGGCAGGCCCAGCACCTCGTCCACAAAGGCGTCGGGGAAGCGGCCCTGGTACTCCATGTTGTGGATGGTGAACAGGGTCTTGATGGGCCGGTACTTCTCCGCGCCCATATAGCACGCCCGGAGGAACACCGGCACCATGGCGGTCTGCCAGTCGTTGGCGTGGATCACATCAGGGTACCAGTCCAGGTACTGGAGGGACTCCAGGATGGCCTTGGAGTAGAAGGCGAAGCGCTCGCCGTCGTCATAGTGGCCGTAGCAGCCGTCCCGATAGAAATAGTATTCGTTGTCGATGAAATAATACTGGAGCTTTTTCCTCTTGCTCACCGCCCGAAACAGGCCGCAGTACACGTTCCGCCAGGACAGCGGGACGGTAAAATTGGTGAGGTATTCAATCTCGAACTCCGGGTTGTCCTTGATGGCCTTGTAGTAGGGCAGAAAAACGTACACCTCCGTGTTGGGTGTCTCGGCCAGGGCCTTGGGCAGGGCTGCGGCCACGTCGCCAAGGCCGCCGGTCTTGATATAAGGCGCGGCCTCGCTGGTAGCTAATAAGATTTTCATACGGTAACTCCTTTGCGAATGACAACGGGATTGGACTCCAGTCCTTTAAGCTGGGCGCCGCCGCTGATGGTGACCCACTTGTCCACAATGACATTCTCCAGGCAGGCGCCCTCGCCCACCACGCTGCCCTGCATGATGATGCAGTTTTTCACCTTGGCGCCCTTGCCGATCTTCACCCCCCGGGAGAGGACGCTGTTCTCCACGCTGCCGTCCACGAAGCAGCCGTCGGCGATAACACAGTTCTGCACCTGGCACTCCAGGCCGTAGGAGGCGGGCACCTCGTCGGTGACGCGGGTGTGGATGGGCCGGTCGCCCCGGAACAGGGCAGCGGACACGTCGTCGTTCAGGATGGCCAGGCTGTTCTGGAAGTATTCGTTCACGTCCCGGATGCGCAGCACCGTGGTGTCCACCTCATAGAGGTTGATGGACAGGCGGCCCCGGTTGAACTCGTGCTGAATGAAGTCCCGCAGGAAGTCGTAGATGCCCCGGGAGGTGTAGTCCCGGATGACGTTGATGAGGAACTCCCGGGAGATAATCATGTTGCCCATGCTGGCATACTCGCCGGGCTTGGCCGGGCACTCCAGCGCATAAGAGATCACCCGGCGGCCGTTGTCCGTGTTCATGACGGAGGCGCACTTGAGCTGAGAGGTCCCCGTCTCCTTAGTGGCCAGCATGGTGATGTCGCAGCCGCTGGCGATGTGGTCCTCCAGGGCGGCGCGGTAGTCGATGTTGCACACCACATAGGCGTCCGCCATCAGGACATAGGGGGTGACGGCGATGTTCTCCAGGTAGTCCAGAGCGTTGCGCAGCTCGTCCAGCTTGCCCCGGCTGCCGCCGCTGTTGGCGTCCTCGGTGGCGAAGGGGGGCAGCAGCTGGAGCCCGCCGTTCTTGCGGTTCAGATCCCACTCCTGGCTGTTGCTCAGGTGATCCATCAGGGACTGATAGTGCTGCTTGACCAGCACGCCCACGTTGAGGATGCCGGAGTTGACCATGTTGGACAGCGCGAAGTCCACCAGGCGGTAGCGTCCGCCGAAGGGGATGGCGGCCATATTGCGGTCCTGGGTGAAGGAGTTCAGTGTTCCGGAATACATCTCAGAAAAAATAATACCAGTCATTTTCATGGTGGGCACCCCCTTAAACAATTTCCTTGGGTTTGACAACGGAGCCTGCCGCAATGGTCCTCTGGTGGCCCACCACGGCGATGCCCCAGTCGCCATCCAGGTAGTTCTCGGGACGCTCACCGATCTTGGCGCCCTCCTCCACCACACACTGCTCACCCACGATGCAGTAGCTCACGTTGGCGCCCTTATGTACTACGGTGTTTGGCATGATGACCGCGCCGGTAACCACCGCGCCCTCCTCGATCTGGCAGCCGGTGTACAGCACGGAGTGCTCCACGCTGCCCCGGATGGTGCAGCCCTCGGCCACGAAGGAATTGGTGACCTTGGCGCCGCTGCCCATGCGGGTGGCGGGGGCGGAGTAGTTCCGGGCGTAGATGCGGAAGCTGGGGTCGCGCATGTTGATGGGGTCGCTGGGGTCCAGCAGGTCCATGTTGGCGTCCCACAGGCTGTCCAGGGTGCCCACGTCCTTCCAATAGCCCTCGAAGGAATAGGCATACATGGGCCGGCCGTCCTTCAGGAAGTTGGGGATGATGTTCTTGCCGAAGTCGTTTTCGGAGTTGGGGTCCTCCTCATCGGCGATGAGGTATTCCCGCAGGGTGGCCCAGGTGAAGATATAGATACCCATGGAGGCCAGGTTGCTCTTGGGCTGCTTGGGCTTCTCCTCAAAGTCGACGATGGCGCCGTTTTCATCGGTGCTCATGATGCCCATGCGGGTGGCCTCTTCCATGCTGACGGGCATGACGGCGATGGTGCACTCGGCCCCCTTCTCCTTGTGGTACTGGAGCATCTTGTTGTAATCCATCTTATAGATGTGGTCGCCGCCCAGCACGGCCACGTACTCGGGGTTGTAGCGGTCCACGAAGGCTATGTTCTGATAGATGGCGTTGGCGGTGCCCTTGTACCAGGAGTCGGATTTGGTCCCGGTATAGGGGGGCAGGACATGGGCTCCGCCCCAGTTGCGGTTCAGATCCCAGGGCTGGCCGTTGCCGATGTAGTCGTTGAGCTCCAGGGGCTGGTACTGGGTGAGCACGCCCACCGTGTCGATGCCGGAGTTGATGCAGTTGGACAGCGGAAAATCAATGATGCGGTACTTGCCGCCGAAGGGCACCGCGGGCTTGGCGGTGTCCTTCGTGAGCACGTAAAGGCGGCTGCCCTGGCCGCCGGCCAGGAGCATGGCGATACACTCTTTTTTACGCTGGAACAAGTTGAACTCCCCCTCAAAAATTAATTTTCTGTCTCAGGTTTTTTGGCGCGGGGCTTGCGGACAGCCTTGGGCTTCTCCTCGCCGTCGTCCGCCTTTTTCGCGCGGGGCTTGCGCTTGGGCTTTTCGTCCTGGACGGGTTCGGCGGCCTTTTCCGCCTTGGGCTTCCGGCCCGGCTTCTTCTTGGGCGCGGGCTCGGCCGCCGGGGCCTGCACAGCATCGGCGGCATCCGCCTTTTTCTTTCTGCCCCGCTTGGGCTTGACGGCATCCGCCGCCTCAGCCGCATCGGACTTGACGGCCTCCGCGGCCTTTTCGGCCTTGGCCGCCTTCTTGGCCTTGGGTTCCTCCGCGGCCTTGGGCGCCTCCTCATCGGCCTCGTCCTTGGCGCCCCGGGCGGCCTTGCGCTCATAGAACACGGTGGACATGGGGGGGAGGGTCAGGGTGATGGAGTAGTCCAGGCCGTGCAGCTCTTCCTTCACGGCCTTCACGGGGGCAAGCTCCACGCCGCTGCCGCCGTACTTGACGTCGTCGCTGGACAGCACGGGGACATAGGTGCCCGCCTTGGGCACACCGATGGAGTAGCCCTCCCGGAGGACGGGGCAGAAGTTGCACACCACGATGACCTCCTTCCCCTTCTCGTCGATGCGGCGGAAGGAGATGACGCTCTGCTGCCAGTCGTCGCAGGAGATCCACTGGAAGCCCTCCCAGTTGGTGTCGTTGCGCCACAGGGCGGGGTGGTCCAGATAGTAGTGGTTCAGGTCGCGGACGTAGGCCTGCATCTCGCGGTGCTTGTCGTAGTCCAGCAGCATCCAGTCCAGCTCTTTTTTCTCGTCCCATTCAATGAACTGGGCGAATTCGCCGCCCATAAACAGCAGCTTCTTGCCCGGGTGGGTCATCATATAGCCGTAGAAAGCCCGCAGGCTCTGGAACTTCTCGCCGTACTCGCCGGGCATCTTGTTCACCAGGGAGCATTTGCCGTGGACCACCTCGTCGTGGGACAGGGGGAGTACGAAGTTCTCCGAGAAGGCGTAGGTCAGGGAGAAGGTGACGTTATTGTGCTTGCCCTTGCGGAACAGCGGGTCGGTGGACATATAGTCGATCATGTCGTGCATCCAGCCCATGTTCCACTTGAAGTTGAAGCCCAGCCCGTTGAAGCCGTCCTTGGGCTTGGTGACGTTGGCGTAGGCGGTGGACTCCTCGGCCACCATGATGGCGGAGGGGCTGAAGGCGAAGGCGGCGGCGTTCATGTCCTGGAGGAAGGCCACCGCGTCCAGGTTGATGTTGTTGCCATACTGGTTGGGCCGCCATTCGCCGTTCCTGCGGCCGTAGTCCAGGTAGAGCATGGAGGCCACCGCGTCCACCCGGATGCCGTCCACATGGAACTTGTCCAGCCAGTACACCACGTTGGAGATCAGGAAGGAGCGCACCTCATACCGGCCGTAGTCGAAAATGCGGGTGCCCCAGTCGGGGTGCTCCCGGCGCAGGGGGTCGGCGGGCTCGTAGCAGAAGCCGCCGTCAAACTCGAACAGGCCGCACTCGTCCCGGGGGAAGTGGGCGCCCACCCAGTCGATAATGACGCCGATGCCCGCCTCGTGGCACATATCCACAAACCTCATGAAGTCGTGGGGGGTGCCGTACCGGGAGGTGGGGGCGTAGTACCCGGTGACCTGATAGCCCCAGGAGGGGTCGTAGGGGTACTCGCTGACGGGGAGCAGCTCCACATGGGTGTAGCCCATGTCCTTCAGGTAGGGGATCAGCTGGCGGGCGCAGTCCACGTAGGACAGGAAGTTGCCGTCCTCGTGCCGCCGCCAGGAGCCCAGGTGCATCTCGTAGATGTTCACCGGGCTTTTCAGCACGTCCTTTTTGCCCCGTGCGCGGAGATAGGCCCCGTCGGTCCACTCAAAGCCGTCCAGGTCGAACACCTTGCTGGCGTTCTCCGGGCGGGTGGCGGAGTGGGTGCCGTAGGGATCGGACCGGAACACGAAGGTGCCGTCAGGCCGCTCGATGTAGTATTTGTACTCATCGTAGGTCTGCACGCCGGGGATGAACCGCTCCCAGATGGCGGGGGCGATGCGCTCCATTGCCGGGGAACCCTTGTCCCAGTTGTTGAATTGGCCCAATACCCGCACGCTCTTGGCGTGGGGCGCCCACACCCGGAAGATGTAGCCCTCCTGCCCGTCCACCGTCTGCCGGTGGCAGCCCATGAACTGGTAGGCGTCTGAACTGGTCCCGTCGCTGAAGCGCTTGATGGCTTCGCTGAGTTGGTCTGCTTTGATTCTCATAAGTGCCCTCCAAACTTCCGTCAAACCCGGCGGAAAATTCTGAGAATTGTTTTTCATGCGCCATAGGCACGCATTGATATTAATATTATAGCGTGCCCGCTCTGCAAAGTCAAGATGCACAAAAAAGAAAAGGAAATTCAGGGTGATTATGTCGCATTGGGCGAAAAAGGAGGAAAGTGTTTGGAATGCCGCCAAACCCTGCCTGATTTGCCTGCCATTTATCTCTTTTGAGCAGGCGGGATCAGGTCATATTGGGGAAACAGGCGGCGGGGGGCTGCTGTGAAATATGACGGACGGCAAAAGCCGCCGCGCGTATCAAACATACGCGCGGCGGCTTGATTTGATGTGACAGGAATACCGGGTCCCCGGCAGGGAGGCTTACGCCTCGCCGTCCTCGTCCTCCGCATCCAGGGTGATGGACAGGATCTCGTCCTCTTCCTCCTCGACCTCCAGGTCCTCCTCGTCCTCGGCGCTGTCGGCGGGGGCGGGCTCGTCGTCCTCCCTCAGGTCGTCGGCCATCGCGGCCACCTCGCGGAAGCGGCCCTCGTCGTGGACCTCGTCCTCAATCTCGTCCAGCTTGCGGTAGGCGGCAAGGCCGGAGCCCGCAGGGATCAGCTTGCCGATGATGACGTTTTCCTTCAGGCCCAGCAGGTGGTCCACCTTGCCCTTGATGGCAGCCTCGGTGAGCACCTTGGTGGTCTCCTGGAAGGAGGCGGCGGACAGGAAGGACTCCGTGGCCAGCGACGCCTTGGTGATGCCCAGCAGCAGCCGGGTACAGGTGGGCATCACCAAAGGCTCTCCGTCCTCCCGCTTCTCCCCGGCCTCCGAGCGGCTGCGCACAGCGGCGCAGGCGTCCCGGAACTCGATGATGTCCACTGTGGAGCCGGACAGCAGATTGGAATCCCCGGCCTCCTCCACCCGGACCTTGCGCATCATCTGGCGCACGATCACCTCGATGTGCTTGTCGTTGATGTCCACGCCCTGCTGACGGTAGGGCTTCTGGACCTCTTGGATCAGGTAGTTGTGCACCGCGTCCACACCCCGCACCCGCAGCACGTCGTGGGGGGACAGCGCACCCTCGGTGAGGCGCTGGCCCCTGTTGACCCGGTCGCCGGTCTTGACCCGGATGCCGGAGCTGTAGGGCACGGCGTAGGTGATCACCTCGCCGTCGTCGGCGGTGATGGTGATGCTGCACAGGGTGGCCCGCTTGGTCTCCTCCACGGTAACCGCGCCGCTGATCTCCGCCAGCTGGGCCATCTTCTTGGGCTTGCGGGCCTCCAGCAGCTCCTCCACGCGGGGAAGACCCTGGGTGATGTCGCCGCCGGCCACGCCGCCGGTGTGGAAGGTACGCATGGTCAGCTGGGTGCCCGGCTCGCCGATGGACTGGGCGGCGATGATGCCCACGGCCTCACCCTGTCCAACGGGCTCGCTGAAGGCCAGGTTCATGCCGTAGCACTTGGCGCATACGCCGGAGTGGGCCTCGCAGGTGAGCACGGAGCGCACCCTGATGGACACCTTGCGGTCGGGATCGCCCTGGGCCTCGGCCTGCTCGGTGAGCTTTTTCTCGATGAAATTTGCCATGTCGCCATCCACCAGCTGGTTTCGGCTGACCAGCACCTCGCCGGTCTTGGGGTCCACCAGGTCGTCCGTCAGATAGCGGCCCCGCAGGCGCTCCACCAGCGGCTCAATGACCTGGCCGTTCTCGTTGATCTCGGACACGGTGATGCCGTCGGTGGTGCCGCAGTCCTCCTCCCGGATGATGACCTCCTGGGATACGTCCACCAGGCGGCGGGTGAGGTAGCCGGAGTCGGCGGTGCGCAGGGCGGTGTCGGCCATGCCCTTCCGGGCGCCCCTGGAGGAGATGAAGTATTCCAGCACGGACAGGCCCTCGCGGAAGTTGGCCTTGATGGGGATCTCGATGGTGCGCCCGGCGGTGTCGGCCATCAGGCCGCGCATGCCCGCCAGCTGACGGATCTGGGCCTGGGAGCCGCGGGCGCCGGAGTCGGCCATCATGAAGATGGGGTTATACTTGTCCATGCTTTTCTGCAGGGCGTCGGACACGTCGTTGGTGGTCTTCTCCCAGGCGGACACCACCAGACGGTAGCGCTCGTCGTTGGTGAGGAAGCCCCGCTTGTACTGGTTTTCGATCTTGACGATCTCCTTCTCGGTGGCGGAGATGAGGGCCCGCTTCTCGTCGGGGACGGTCATGTCCGCGATGGCCACGGTCAGAGCGCCCCGGGTGGAGAACTTGTAGCCCCGGGCCTTGATGGTGTCCAGCACCTCGGCGGAGCGGGTGAAGCCGTGCTTGGCGATGCAGCGGTCCACGATCTTGCCCAG
This sequence comes from uncultured Oscillospiraceae bacterium, assembly GCA_949841465.1. Lineage (GTDB taxonomy): Bacteria > Bacillota > Clostridia > Oscillospirales > Oscillospiraceae > Enterenecus. Next base: position 61,859 of record CATKZW010000002.1, on the reverse strand, counting down.
CTGCTTCTTGCCGCACATGAAGTTGATCTCCGGCTCAAAGACCTGCTCGGGGTCGGAGCGGTCCACAAAGTCCAGGTCCTGGGGAATGCCCTCGTTGAAGAGCAGGCGGCCCACGGTGGTGCGCACCAGCTTGTGGCGGGTCTCGCCGTCAATCTCGGCGGAGCGGCGGACCAGGATGGGCTCGTGCAGCTCCAGAATTTCCTCTGCGTAGGCCAGCTGGGCCTCGTTGTCGTCGGAGAAGACGCTGTACACCTCCCGGGCCTTGCCATCCTTGGCCTCGGCGCACAGGGCGGGGGTGGTTCGGTACCAGCGGCCGGCCTCCTCGTCCCAGACCCAGACCCGGTCGTTTTCCAGCACCGCGCCGTCGGCCAGCGCCTTGGCGGCGTCGGCGGCGGTCTGGTAGGCGAAGTCGGGGTCGTAGGCGGGGTCGCGCTCGTAGGTCAGGTAGTAGGAGCCCAGCACCATGTCCTGGGTGGGGACGGTGACGGGGCCGCCGTCGGAGGGCTTGAGCAGGTTGTTGGCGGCCAGCATGAGGATGCGGGCCTCGGCCTGGGCCTCGGCGGACAGGGGGACGTGAATGGCCATCTGGTCGCCGTCGAAGTCGGCGTTGAAGGCGGTGCACACCAGGGGGTGGAGCTTCATGGCCCGGCCCTCCACCAGCACCGGCTCGAAGGCCTGAATGCCCAGGCGGTGGAGGGTGGGGGCGCGGTTGAGCATGACGGGGTGCTCCTTAATGACGGACTCCAGCGCGTCCCACACGGCGGGGGAGCCCTTGTCCACCTCTTTCTTGGCGGCCTTGATGTTGCTGATGTTGCTGTCCTTGCTCTCCACCAGCTTCTTCATGACGAAGGGCCGGAACAGCTCGATGGCCATCTCCTTGGGCACGCCGCACTGATAGATTTTCAGCTCGGGGCCCACCACGATGACGGAACGGCCGGAGTAGTCCACCCGCTTGCCCAGCAGGTTCTGGCGGAAACGGCCCTGCTTGCCCTTGAGCAGGTCGGACAGGGACTTGAGGGCCCGGTTGTTGGCCCCGGTGACGGCCCGGCCCCGGCGGCCGTTGTCGATGAGGGCGTCCACCGCCTCCTGGAGCATCCGCTTCTCATTGCGCACGATGATGTCCGGCGCGTTGAGCTGGATCAGGCGCTTGAGGCGGTTGTTGCGGTTGATCACCCGGCGGTACAGGTCGTTCAGGTCGGAGGTGGCGAACCGGCCGCCGTCCAGCTGGACCATGGGCCGCAGCTCGGGGGGGATCACGGGCAGCACGTCGATGACCATCCACTCGGGCTTATTGCCCGACATCCGAAACGCGTCCACCACCTCCAGGCGCTTGACCAGCTTGGCCTTCTTCTGGCCGCTGGCATCCTTCATCTGGGCCCGCAGGGAGGTGGAAAGCTCCTCCAGGTCCAGGTCGGACAGCAGCTTCTTGACGGCCTCCGCGCCCATGCTGGCCTCAAAATCGTCCTCATAATACTCGCGCAGCTTCTTATACTCCGCGTCGGTGAGGATCTGGTTCTTGGTCAGGTGGGTGTACTCGGGGCCGGGATCGGTGACGATATAGGCGGCGAAGTACAGAACCTTTTCCAAAATGCGGGGGCTGATGTCCAGCAGCAGGCCCATCCGGGAGGGGATGCCCTTGAAGTACCAGATGTGGGACACGGGGGCGGCCAGCTCGATGTGGCCCATGCGCTCCCGGCGCACCTTGGCCTTGGTGACCTCCACGCCGCAGCGGTCGCACACCTTGCCCTTGAAGCGGATCTTCTTGTATTTGCCGCAGTGGCACTCCCAGTCCTTGGTGGGGCCGAAGATGCGTTCACAGAACAGGCCGTCCCGCTCCGGCTTGAGGGTGCGGTAGTTGATGGTCTCCGGCTTCTTCACCTCGCCGTAGGACCACTCCCTGATCTGCTCCGGGGAGGCGATGCCGATGCGGATTGCGTTGAATTCAGCGTAGCTCATAGTCTCACCCTCCCTTCTCAGTCCTCGCCGTCGAAGAGGTCGCCCTCCCCGGCGGCGGCGTCAGCGTCGATGGACAGATCGTCGTCGTCGCTGGTCTCCTTCATGGTGTAACCCGCGTCGGCAAACTCGCTCTCGCTGCCCACGTCCTGATAGCGGTCGTAGTCGTCGTCGCGGAAGCGGCCGGGCTGGTAGTTGTCCTCATCCTCGTCCTTCAGCTCGATCTGGTTGCCGTTCTCGTCCAGGACCTGGATATCCAGGCAGAGGGCCTGGAGCTCCTTCACCAGCACCTTAAAGGACTCGGGCACGCCGGGCTTGGGCACATTGTAGCCCTTGACGATGGACTCGTAGGTGCGTACGCGGCCCGTCACATCGTCGGATTTGACGGTCAGGATCTCTTGCAGCGTGTATGCCGCGCCGTAGGCCTCCAGGGCCCACACCTCCATCTCGCCGAAGCGCTGGCCGCCGAACTGGGCCTTGCCGCCCAGGGGCTGCTGGGTGACCAGGGAGTAGGGGCCGGTGGAGCGGGCGTGGATCTTGTCGTCCACCAGGTGGTGGAGCTTGAGGAAGTAGACGTAGCCCACGGTGACGGGGTTGTCAAAGCGCTCGCCGGTGCGGCCGTCGTACAGCCAGCTCTTGCCGTCCTCCCGCAGGCCGGCCAGCTTGAGGGTGTCGGCGATGTCCTGCTCGTCCGCGCCGTTGAAGATGGGGGTGGCCACCTTCCAGCCCAGGGCCTTGGCGGCGTAGCCCAGGTGGACCTCCAGCACCTGACCGATGTTCATGCGGGAGGGCACGCCCAGGGGGTTCAGCACGATGTCCAGGGGGGTGCCGTCGGGCAGGAAGGGCATATCCTCCTGGGGCAGGATGCGGGACACCACGCCCTTGTTGCCGTGGCGGCCGGCCATCTTGTCGCCCACGGAGATCTTGCGCTTCTGGGCGATATAGACGCGCACCACCTGGTTCACGCCGGGGGACAGCTCCGCCCCCTCGTCCCGGGAGAACACCTTCACATCCACCACGATGCCGTACTCGCCGTGGGGGACCTTCAGGGAGGTGTCGCGGGTCTCGTGGGCCTTCTCGCCGAAGATGGCCCGCAGCAGGCGCTCCTCGGCGGTCATCTCGGTCTCGCCCTTGGGGGTGACCTTGCCCACCAGGTAGTCGCCGGCGCGCACCTCCGCGCCCACGCGGATGATGCCCCGCTCGTCCAGGTCTTTCAGGGCGTCCTCGCCCACGTTGGTGATGTCCCGGGTGATCTCCTCGGGGCCCAGCTTGGTGTCCCGGGCCTCGGTCTCGTATTCCTCAATATGGATGGAGGTGAACACGTCCTCCTTCACCATCCGCTCATTGAGCAGGATGGCGTCCTCGTAGTTGTAGCCCTCCCAGGTCATGAAGCCCATGAGGATGTTCTTGCCCAGGGCGATCTCGCCGTTGGAGGTGGACTGGCCGTCCGCCAGGGTGTCACGGGCCTGGACCCGGTCGCCCACGGACACGATGGGCCGCTGGTGGATGCAGGTGCCGTGGTTGGAGCGCTGGTACTTGGTCAGCTTATATTCCTTCAGGCCCTTGCCCTCATAGCGCACAGTGATGGCGGTGGCGTCCACCTTGGTGACCACGCCGTCGCCCTCGGCCAGGATCACCACCTCGGAGTCCTGACAGTTTTTGTACTCCTGGCCGGTGGCCACGATGGGGGCTTCGGTGGTCAGCAGGGGCACGGCCTGGCGCTGCATGTTGGCGCCCATCAGGGCCCGGTTGGCATCGTCGTTCTGGAGGAAGGGAATCTGGGCGGAGGCCACGGATACCATCATCTTAGGGGACACGTCCACGTAATCCACCCGGTCCCGGTCCACCTCGATGATCTCGTTGCGGTGGCGGCAGGCCACGCGGCCGCGGACAAAGCAGCTGTTCTCGTCCACCGGCTCGGTGGCCTGGGCCACGTTGTACTCGTCCTCCATGTCGGCGGTCATATACTCCACCTGGTCGGTGACCTGAACGGCGATGCACCTGCCGTTGTCGTCCAGCACCTTTTTGGTCTTGCGGTAGGGGGCCTCGATGAAGCCGTACCGGTTCACCCGGGCATAGGAGGCCAGGTAGGAGATCAGGCCGATGTTGGGGCCTTCCGGCGTCTCAATGGGGCACAGGCGGCCGTAGTGGGAGTAGTGGATATCGCGCACGTCAAAGGAGGCGCGGTCACGGCTCAAGCCGCCGGGGCCCAGGGCGGACAGGCGGCGCTTGTGGGTCAGCTCGGCCAGGGGGTTGGTCTGGTCCATGAACTGGGACAGGGGGCTGGACCCGAAGAACTCCTTGATGGCGGCGGTGACGGGCCGGATGTTGATAAGGGACTGGGGGGTGACGATGTCCAGGTCCTGGATGGTCATGCGCTCCCGGATCACCCGCTCCATGCGGGTGAAGCCGATGCGGAACTGGTTCTGGAGCAGCTCGCCCACGCAGCGCAGGCGGCGGTTGCCCAGGTGGTCGATGTCGTCGGGAGCGCCCACGCCGAAGGCCAGGCAGTTGAGGTAGTTGATGGAGGCCATGATGTCGTCCACAGTGATGTGCTTGGGGATCAGCTCGTCCATGCGGTCGCGGACCAGGTCGAGGAAGTCCTCCCGGCTGAGGTGCTCCGCATCCCGCTTCTCCAGCAGCTCCCGGAGCACGCGCAGGCACACCTTCTCGGTGATGCCGGCCTCCTTCTCGGGGTCGAAGTCCACAAAGTCCTTCATGTTCACCATGCCGTTGGAGAACACCTTGACCATGTGCACGCCGGTGTGGAGGTCGTCCACCTCCACCACGGCCTCGTTGACGCCCAGGGCGCCCAGCTCCTGGGCCCGCTCCCGGGTGAGCACCTCCCCCGCCTCGGCCACGATCTCGCCGGTGGAGGGGTCAGCCACGGGAGCACCCAGCTTCTGCCCCGCCAGGCGGGTCCAGATGGCCAGCTTTTTGTTGAACTTATACCGGCCCACCCCGGACAGGTCGTACCGCCGGGGGTCGAAGAACAGGGCGTTAATCAGGCTTTCTGCGGAGTCCACCGTGGGGGGCTCGCCGGGGCGCAGCTTCCGGTAGATCTCCAGCATGGACTCCTCGTAGCTCTTGCAGGCGTCCTTTTCCAGGGTGGCCAGGATGCGGGGGTCCTCGCCGAACACGTCGATGATGCCCGCGTCGGTACGGGGGCCGATGGCCCGGATCAGGCAGGTGACGGGCAGCTTGCGGTTCTTGTCGATGCGGACGTAGAACACGTCGGACAGATCGGTCTCATACTCCAGCCACGCGCCCCGGTAGGGGATGACGGTGGCGGCGAAGGAGATGTTGTCCACCTTGTCCGCAGTCTTGGAGAAGTACACGCCGGGGGAGCGCACCAGCTGAGACACGATGACCCGCTCCGCGCCGTTGATGACGAAGGTGCCCGCGTCGGTCATGATGGGGAAGTCGCCCATGAAGATGGACTGCTCCTTGATCTCGTTGGTGGCCTTGTTGCGCAGGTGGACCTGCACCTTCATGGGGGCGGCGTAGGTCATGTCCTGGGCCTTGCACTCCTCGATGGTGTACTTGGGGGGATCGTCCATGGAGAAGCTGATGAAGGACAGCTCCAGGTTGCCTGCGTAGTCGGTGATGGAGTCCACATCGTTGAACACCTCCTGGAGCCCCTTCTCCAGGAACCAATTGTAGGACTTCTTCTGGATCTCCAGGAGGTAGGGCATCTCCAGGATCTCCTCACTGCGGGCGAAGCTCTTGCGGTGGGTCTTGCCATACCAGACGTCTTTGACCGCTCTCGCCATTTGCCAATCACGCTCCACTTCGTCAAAATTTCGGCCGCCCGGGCCGGGACTGATGTGATACGCCCGGGGCAGTTGTCATGATTTGAAAATTTCCTCTTGCGTTCTTTGTGCAAATCTGCTATACTTAACTGTATCAGGTGGGAAAGACTTTCTATAACCACCTGTGTATTAAAAGCAGTTAATAATACCATAATTCCCGTCCCGCGTCAAGAGAAATTTTGGCTGCGGGACAAAATTTTGCATGGCTTATACATTATAAATAAATGGAGGTTATCCCATGAAAACCTGGATAAAGTTCACGGCCGGTTTTCTGGTCGCTCTGATTCTCATCTGCGCGTTCGCCGCCGTGCAGATGTTCAAGGTGGACAACAAGCATTATTACGCGATGGGCGGGGTCGTCACCGTGGTTGGTAAGAACAATACAGACCCGGAGCGTTGCAACATCACCATTGAGCAGGGCGGCGTGGGAGGCCGGTATACCTTGGAATGCACCCAAGAGCAGTATGACGCTGTCCGGGTTGGTGAGGAAATCAACTGTGAGCGCTGGCAGAGTGAAGCCGACCACAGCGGCGTCGTCCATGGAATCAAAGAACCGTATTGAGAGGCCGTCCATGAGAGAATCTGTCCGTCTTCTATTGATCTGGCTAGGCGTGACCAGCGCCCTGGCTCTCGTCCTCTTCGGATGGGACAAACTGATGGCCAAGCTCCGCCAACGCCGCATCCCCGAGGCAGCCCTGCTGGGCTGTGCGTTCCTGGGCGGCTCTGCCGGGGCGCTGCTGGGCATGGCCCTGTTCCATCATAAAACCCGCAAGCCCCTGTTCCGCCGCTTCGTCCCCCTGTGCCTGCTGGCCCACGCCGCCCTGCTGGGCTGGGCTGCTTTCGCCGCATAATCCCCCATTTTCCGGGATCAAACCTGTCAGTCCTGCCGTTTTCCGGCGAGACCGGCAGGTTTTTGAATTTCCAGAAAATTTTATCCAATATCCTGTTGACAAGCGGCGGTTCCAGGGTTATACTAGCAATAGTTACAAACCAGTTACAAACTGTTACAACTTTTTGAGGAGGTTCCCATGGCAGACAAAAGCACCGTCCTTACTTATAAAGGGCACCCGCTCCGCCGCAAGGACAATTTGATCTACTACGGCTCCATGGCCGACAAATACATCGTGATGATCCAGGTGATGAGCTCCGAAAAAGACGGCTCCCTGGAACTGGCCAACAAGGTGCATCTTCAGCTGCAGCTCACCGACCCCGACCTGAAAAGCCGGGACCGGGTGGTGAAAAAGAGCGACCTGCCCGACCTGTTCTCCGCCGTCGATATGGGCTCCATCTGGCTGATGCGGGCGCTGGCCGGAAAGTAACAGACCGTCTTTACCAAAGAAAATATTACTGGAGGTCATTCCAATGAATTTTAAAATGAGGGCGGTCAAAACGGTGGCCGCTGCGGGCTTGATTCTCACCATGGGCACCGGCGTGACTTTCGCCTCCATCGGCACCGGCACTGTTACCGCCGACTCCCTGCGCCTGCGCAGCGAGGCCAGCACTGATTCCGACACCATCGCAATGGCCGCCAAGGGCGCTGAGGTCATCGTAGAGGAGGACACCGGCGAGGGCTGGTACAGGGTGACCTACGGCGAGAACACGGGCTACATGTCCGGCGAGTGGCTCACCGTGGCTCTGACGGACGGCACCATCATCCCCGCCGCCCAGGGCACCGAGCCCGAGCAGCAGCGGGGCCTCGTCACCGCCAGCGTGCTCAACGTCCGCTCCGGCCCGGACACCTCTTATGACAAGGTAGCCTCTTTGAAGGCCGGCACAGTGGTGGACATCGTGTCCGACCCCGGCAACGGCTGGTACGAGATCGACTCCGGCTACATATCCGCTGAGTACGTCACTCTGGTGGGCGCTGATTACGAAGGCTCCAGCGAGCTGGGCGCCGCCGCCGTGGCTATCGCCCAGAGCCTGCTGGGCAAGCGGTATGTGTCCGGCGGCTCCGGCCCCAACTCCTTTGACTGCTCCGGCTTTACATATTACATCTACAAGCAGCTGGGCCACTCCATCGCCCGCGGCTCCTCCAGCCAGTATTATAACAGCGGTTACTTTGTGTCCACCGACGCCATGCAGCCCGGCGACCTGATCTTCTTCTTTGACCGCCGCTTTGACAGCTCCGGCGGCACCCTGCCCACCACCCACGTGGGTATGTACGCGGGCAATGGTCAATTCATCCACGCCTCCACTACCTCCTACACCGTGCAGTACGACAGCATTTACGGTTACTATGCCCCCTATATCGTGGGTGCTAAGCGCATCGGCTGACACCCTGCACAGCCAGCATTTTCCAGCTGTCCGGCAGAAAAGCCGGGCGGCTGGTTTTCTTAACTGAAATTTATCATTTTACCTCTTTACAATTGGCTCGGTCTGGGCTAAAATATCAGTAAACAAAGAGGGGGTGCGCCCATTGAATGACATGGACTATACACGTAAATTCAGCGTCAGCTTGAACAAGGACGAGGAGATCAAAGCCATCCTGTCCTCCGTCTACAATTCTCTGCGGGAAAAGGGCTATAACCCCATCAACCAGATTGTGGGCTATATCCTCAGCGAGGACCCAACCTATATCACCAACCACAACAACGCCCGCACCCTCATCCGCCAGCTGGACCGGGATGAGCTGCTTCAGGTGCTACTCAAGAGCTATCTTCACGAGAAGTAAGAAAAACGCCGTCGGCCTCAGGCCGACGGCGTTTTTAAGATTGTTAAGAGCTATATTCGCAATCGTTACAACAAGCCGTGGGCAGCGTTAGGAACTGGACCTGTTGACAAATCGCCGGAATACCCATGTCCTGCACAGCTGTGCCATCCCCGCACCGGAACAGTCAAAACGCCGCAATCGCTTGTCCCCAAAGCGATTGCGGCATTTCCATCTTCGAATCGTCTCGTTATGGATGCCCATGGCATCTCCAAATCTTTCCGTCACTATGTACAACTCCATCCTGTCCGTTTTGACAGATCCATCATTCCAACGCAAAACCTTTTCCACCATTCCAATGTTATCAGAGATGGGTCGCCCTCGCGGATACGCATAGTGCGTCGGATTTCCTTGGGGATCACCACCCGGCCCAGGTCGTCGATGCGGCGTACGATCCCAGTCGCTTTCATGGTTTTCCTCCTGCGTTCTGCCGCGGCTCCCCACGGCATTTTTTGTATCGTTCCATCTGTATTATCCGCAGGATTTGGAAGCGTATTCAAATTCAGCCGCTGGTTTTCTTTGGCAAAGTTAGAAATTGTACCAACAGGGAAAAGTAGTATCACGATATCATACAGAAAGTGGGTCAAGCGTTGGGCGGTTACGTGGCAGCCCGGCCTTTTCCTCTGTTTCCGGGACACGCTCAGGCGGACAGCCCCCGGTACACGTTGTACACGCAGATGAGCACAATGGCGGCCATCAGGCCGATGAACAGCCGCTCCACCAGCCTGTTGTCCATCCGCTTGTTCAGCGTGCGGCCCACCACGCCGCCGCACACACCGCCGCACACCATCACCAGCAGCACCGGCCAGCGGAAATCGGGCGCCGTGCGGGTGACCAGGGTGGACAGCAGACTGGCCAGCTGGCTGAACAGGATGATGTACAGGCTGTTGGAGGCGGCGGTTTTGGTGTCCATGCTGAAAAAGAAGTATAGAACCACCAGGTTGATGGGGCCGCCGCCGATGCCCAAAAAGCTGGACATGATCCCCAGGCACAGCCCGATGGCAACGCAGGCCGGGGGGGCAGCGACTCTGTGGGTAGGGATGCGGGCCTTGTTCAGGGTGTAGGCCAGGGTGCCCAGGGTGATGATCCCCAAGCAGGCCGCCTGCACCGCACCCACCCGGCCTTGATTTTCGAACAGGGAGCGGACCAGGTCAAACAGCTGCTTGCCCGCCAGCCCGCCCAGGGCCGCGCCCAGGGCCAGTGGAGTGCCTGTTTTCAGGTCCACGCCGCTGTCCCCCTTGGCCAGCGCCCGGGTGACGGAATAGCAGCTCATGGACAGCACCGTGCAGCCGGACAAAAAGCTGATGGCCGCCACCGTCTCCAGCCCCAGCATGTCCAGCACCGGCTTGATGACCACCCCGCCGCCGATGCCGCAGATGGCCCCCACGATGCTGGCTAGAAAGCTCACCAGAAAAAACACCGCCATAAAAATACCCCCTTCTTCTTTTCCACTGTTTTTCCCCGGCCGCTTGACACCTTTTCCCGGGCTTTGTATAATATTTTTAAGAAAATACGGTATACACCCTGCCGCCATGGCGCATTCACCGCGCTTTGTAAAAATTCTCCGGAAAGAAGGTGATCAGATGCAGTTTGTCAAGGGCAACAACCTCCCCCGGGTCAGGGCGGCCAACCAGTCCTCCATCCTCCGCATGGTGTACCACTGCGCCCCCATCACCCGGGCAGACATCGCCAAGCGGCTGGGCTTGACTCTGCCCACCATCACCACCAACATCAGCGCCATGATCGCCGAGGGGCTGGTGCAGGAGCTGGACCAGCAGGAGAGCGCCGACCAGCGCTCCGGCCGGAAGAGCCGCCTGTTGGACATCGTGCCCCAGGCCCGCCGGTATGTGGGGGTGGAGATGCGGGGGACAGACAGCACCGCGTGCGTCACCGACTTCCGGGGCCGGGTGCTGGGCCAGGCGGAGGCCGCCGCGGCCGACCGGGACTACGAGTACAACCTGGACATGACCTGCCGGCTGGTTCGGGACCTGCTGGCGGAGCTGAAACTGGGCTTTGACGACATCGACGCCCTGGGCTTCTGCCTGCCCGGCCTGGTGGACACCGAGACGGGCATACTCCGGGTCCGCCCCAGCTTCAACTGGTTCGACAAGAACATCCTGCGGGACGTGCGCCGCCGTTTGGACTTTCACAAGCCCATCTGCGTAGAGAACAACGCCTGCGCCCGCGCCTGCGGCGCCTCCCTGTTCCAGCGGGAGCAGCTCAACGACGTTCCCACCTTCGCCTATCTGTTTATCCATACCGGCATTGCCTGCCCGCTGATCCTGAACACCTCCAGCTCCTACGGCTCCATCGTGGGGGCGGGGGAGGTGGGCCACATGGTGATGGAGTCCAACGGCCCTCAGTGCACCTGCGGCAACCACGGCTGTCTAGAGGCCATCTCCAGCAGCCGGGCCATCATCGCCCGGTGCATGGACGCCCTGGCCAAGGGGGAGGCGCCCATCCTCCGCTCCCTGTGCGCCAAAGGGGAGGCGCCCGCCATGGCCCAGATTCTCCAGGCCCAGGAGGCGGGAGACCCGGCGGTCTACCTCATCGTGGAGCGGGCGGTGTACACCCTGGGAGTGGCGATTGCCAACATCGTCAACTTTACCTGCCCCCACGCCCTGCTCATCGACGGTGAGCTGTTCCAAAGCCCTGCCAACCGCCGGCAGCTGCTGGATGTGGCCCGCCGCAACATCTGCAAGGTCACCCGGGGGGACACAAATTTCATATTTGTGGAACCGGACCGGTACAGCGGGGCCAGAGGGGCGGCGGCGGTGGCCATCGCCCACGGACTCCAGGTTTGTGCGGAATAATCCGGATGGCTCAGGGGAAAGCGCATTGCGGCATGCCGCAATGCGCTTTTGTCGTCAGCCCTTCACCCGCCGGCCCCGGCAGAACACGGTGCGCACCTGGTTTTCCCCGTCCAGCAGCACCAGGTCCGCATCCTTGCCTTCGGCAATGGAGCCCTTGCGGTCAAGCACGCCGATGAGCCTGGCTGGATTCTCCGTCAGGGCGGGCAGCAGCTCCTCCATGGGCTGCCCGGTGAATGCCATCAGGCTGCGCAGGGCGGTATCCTGGGTGAGGGTGCTCCCCGCCCGCACGCCGGTGGAGGCCAGCTTGGCGTCCCCCTCCTCCACCACCACGTCGTTGACCCCCAGGTGGTAGCGCCCGTCGGGCAGGCCCGCGGCCATGATGGAGTCGGTGACGGCCACCACCCGGTCCAGGCCCTTGGTCTTGATGAGCAGGCGCACCGCGCCGGGATGGAGGTGCCGCCCGTCACAGATCATCTCGCAGTACACATCGGACTCCAGCACGGCCCCCATGATGGCGGGGCGGTGCTGGTGGAACAGCCCCATGGCGTTGAAGGTGTGGGTGCAGGCCCGGGCCCCGGCGGCAATGGCCTCCATGGAGGTCTCATAGTCCGCCCCGGAGTGGCCGATGGCGGCGACAATGCCCAGCCTTTGGGCCTCCGGGATCAGGCCGATCACCCCCTCCGCCTCCGGAGAGACGGTGAGGTAGCGGATATTGCCCTCCGCCCGCTCCTGATAGGCCCCCAGCAGCGCCGGGTCGCCGGCCCTCAGCAGGTGCTCCGGCATGGCCCCCTTGTACTCAGCGGCCAGGAAGGGGCCCTCCAGATGGATGCCCAGCAGCTCGGCGGTGGGCTGGCCCACCGCCTTGTGGGCCTTGAACTGATCAATGCACCAATTGGTCTGCTCCACCGTGTCGGTGAGCACAGAGCACAGCCACGCGGTGGTGCCGTTCCCGGCAAAAAAGCGGCACAGCTTCTCCAGATCATCCGCGTCCGCGCCGTTCACATCCACCCCCACGCCGCCGTGGGTGTGGACGTCGATGAAGCCGGGGACCACCTTCATCCCGGCGGCGTCCACCGTCTCCGCCCCCTCCGGGATGGGCGCGCCGGGGGGCAGCAGGCGGATGACCCCGCCGTGCATGCCCACGGTCATGGGCTGGAAGCGGCGGTCCAGATAGACCTGCCCGTTTACAATGTAGGTTTGCGGCATACCGGCTCCTTTCTGTCAGTCGGCGGGCTTGGCCACGAACTCTGTGAGGCGCAGCAGCGCATCCGGATGGTCCTGGAGCAGGGTGGCAGGGAAATGGGCGGACACCTCGCCGTAGGCCGCGTGGCGCACCACCGCCCGGTGCCAGTTCCGGAAGCAGCCCAGACGCACCTTCCGGGCGTTGTAAATCTCGTTCATGCCGATGGTGACGCACCAGCGGGGCATGTCGTCCAGCGCGCCGTTGAAGTCGCCGATGGCGTTGGCCGTCCGGGTCTCCGGGGAGATGGGCAGCACCCGGGTGCGCAGGGCCTTGAACTGCTCTGGGGTCAGCTCATCCTGGGCCTCGTTGAAGGCCAAATGGCCGTTGATGCCGATGCCGCCGAAGCAGATGTCCACCCCGCCCAGCTCCTCCACCAGCCGGGTCATGCGGTCCGGGGCCTTGGGGTCGGGGAACACCCGCTGTCCCTCGGGCATGAGCAGCTCGGGGCGGATTTTAGCGTACACAGCGCGGTCCATAAAGCCCCGAAAGCTGAGAGGATGGTCCTTGTCCACCCACTCCTTCTCGTCCGTCAGGTACTCGTCCATGTTGAGGAACCAGACGTTTTTCAGGCTGATGCCCTCACGGTTGACGATGTCCACGAAATAGGGGTACTGCCCCACCGGCCCCACGGGGCAGATGAACACCGTCCGCTCCCCCAGGGCGTTTTTCCGCCGGATCTCCTCCGCCATCTCCCAGGCCATGGCCTGGAACACCGCGTCGTTGTCCGCCAGCACCTGGATGGGCAGCTTCGGGGCCGCCAGCAGCTGCTCCCGGTCGTAGTAATAGTAGTCGTGACGCATGGGAAACTCCTCCTTTCACGCCTCCGCGCCCCCGCGGAAGCCGGTATAGTTTTCCGTGACCTCCAGCACCCGGTACACGTCCAGCCAGGGTTGGAAGTCCGGCTCTTTTTCGCAGATCAGCTCCAGGAAAGCCCGCCGGCTCTCCGCCGCCTTCTCCGCCTCGCCCAGGGCCAGATGCCGCAGGGCTCGGGACAGCTTGAGCACATACGCCCGGTGGTAGTCCAGCGCCGCCCAGAAAGGGGTCTGCCAGCCCTGGGGGGTGCGGTGGGCGTCCAGGGTGGGGGTGAAGTCCAGGCACAGCTCCCGGACGGCCTCCATCCGGGCGGCCATGTCTTGGTCTGTGCGCGGTCCCTTGCCGTTGACGTAGTCGGTGCTGCTCAGGCCGGACAGCTGGAACAGATAATCCGCCACGGCGGGCCAGTCCTCCCCGTAGGCGGCGGAGAAATACTCGGCCATCAGCTCGTTCACATCGGCGCGCTCGTCCATCAACGTCCGGCCCAGCACATAGTTGGGGAAGAAGTTGGGCAGGCCCGAGCGCAGCTCCTGGCAGCTGATATAGCCGTTGAGGCCCAGCTGTTTCAGCCGTTTCACGTCCCCACTGACGACCCTGGCCAGCTTCACATAGCCGAAATCGCCGTAGTGGGCCCGGCCCAGGGGGTAGTCGTAGACAAAGCTGTCCCCCGCGAACTGCCTCTGCCAGCCCCGGAGGAAGGCCAGGTTTTCCTCCAGGCTGGTGGGCAGCTCGATCCGATTCCGCTCGTAGGCTGGGATGGGGGGCAGCTCCCCCACCGCCGGGTAGGACTGCTCGAAGGTGCGGCTGATGGGGGCGAACATGAGCACAAACCGCTCCGGGTTGGTCAGCCGGGCCTTCACCGGCGGCCACAGCAGCTCCTGGTAGAGCAGGAACACGATTTTGGTATCCAGCCCCTGGGCGGTGAGGCGGCGGTCGATCTCGTTGAGCAGCTCTACATACTGGTCGGAGAGGGTGGTGGCCCGGCACCCTTCGCACTCGCACACGTTGTTATAGGTGTCCGCCAGCCAGACGTGGAGGTAATCCACGCCGGGGTGGGCCTGGGCGTAGTCCGCCACCAGGGCGGCAAAGACCTCCGCCGCGTCCCCGTTGCGGAAGCACAGGTTGGTGTTGGCGCTCACGCCCTTGTACAGCCCCCGCACGCCGTCCACCTGGGCGGCCAGGGGGCGCTTTTCCTCCGACAGCGGCTCCGGGTCCGCGTCCCAGGACTGGGCGTCGAAGCCCAGCGCCGCCCCGGTCCAGCCGTGGCCCACCTTGTGGAGCAGCAGGCCCCGGCGTTTCAGCGCTCCCTCCGCCTCCTCCGTCCAGACCGGCACGTCCGCGGGGGAGAAGGGCTCCGCCTTTCGCAGGGGGTTGCGCTCGTGGAGATACCAGCGCTTGAAAAAGGCGTAAGGGGTCCTGAATTGCAGGAAAAAGCTGTTGTATCCCGCCTTAGGCAGCCAGTCGATGAAATCCAGCAGGTTTTCCCGGCTGTCCGCCCCCTCGATGCACACACCCCGGTGGTAAAAGGACGCCCGGTGCTCATACCGGAGGGCCAGCGCCTGTCGGGTGAGGCTGGGCACCGTCTCGCAGCCCTTCACCGGGGCGGGGAAGCGGCACCCCAGGCGGCGCAGGCAGTCGTACACGCCCAGCAGCACCGCCCGCCCGCTGTTTCCGGCCACAGTCCCGCCCCTTTCCTCCAGATTTACGGAGAACCAGTCGGGCAGGCCGGGTTCCCGGTCCGGACGGACCTCCAGGCTGACGGACAGCGTCCCCGTCTCCTCCGCCAGCATCCGCCCCAGATAGGCGGTCAGCTCCCCGGCGGCGAAGCGGACGGGTTCCCCGGCCTCCGGGGCAAATGTAATGTTGATCTCCATGTGCTCTCCTCCTTTCGGAGAAAACGGGCCCCATGGGGCGGACCTAATCTGCCGTCCCATAGGGCCCGTTCCTATGTGCGGAACGCTGTTTGATTTGGGATGGGGCTTACTTCAGGGCCTCCTCCATCACGTCGAACAGGACGAAGTCGCCCACGTCCTCCTTGGCCTGGCCGGCCTCGATGTTGCCGCCCTGGACCATGTCGTTCTGCATCCCCTCGTAGTACTTCCTGATGGCGCCGTCGGAGAGGCCGGAGGTCAGGTCAGCGATGTTGAACCAATGGGCGTCGCCCACCTGGAGCTGGTTGGCCTCCAGGCTGGTCTTGGTCTGGTTGGCGCAGTACTGGGCCACGGTGTCGTAGTTCTCCTCCTTGGAGCCCCAGTCCATGCCCTTGTACAGGGCGCGGCTGAAGCGCACCAGGACGTCGTGGTTCTCCTCGGCGTACTTGGGCAGGCAGATCCAGCTGGAGATGTTGGTGGAGCCGTCGGCGAACTCGATCTCGTAGGAGCCCTCCACCTGCTGGAGGATCTGGCCGGAGTACGGGTTCCAGCACACGGCGGCGTCGATGGAGCGAGACACGGCGGCGGGCACCATGTAGTCAATGCCCATGTCGTAGGGGTCCACATCGTCCCGGGTCAGGCCGCCCACTTTCAGGGCGTTGTCAAAGGTGGTCTCGGAGGAGGAACCGGCGTTGAAGGCGATGGTCTTGCCCCTCAGGTCCTCCACGGACTGGATGCCGCTGTCGGGCATGCACACCACCTTATCCACGGTGTGGACGGAGCTGGGCGCGAAGATGATGGCGTTGCCCAGGATGCACAGGCGGTGGGCGCCCTTGCCGATGTAGGCCAGCTGGACGTCGCCGCTCTCCATGGCGGCCACCTCAGAGGGGCCGTCGGGGAACTCCTTCAGCTCAAGGGTGATGCCCTCTTCCTCAAAGAAGCCCTGCTCCATGGCGGACAGCACGCCCCAGAGGGAGGCGTAGTTGGGCATATAGGCGATGGTCAGCTTGATGGGCTCGGGACCGGCAGGCTCGGGCGTGCCCTCAGGAGCGGCAGGCTCGCTGGCGGGGGCGGCGGGCTCGCTGGCCGGGGGCGTGCTGGTCTTGCCGGCGTCGCCGCCGCAGGCCATCAGGGACATCATCATGACCAGGGCCAGCAGCAGAGCAGTCAATTTCTTCATTTTCATGTTCCTCCTTGATTTGTTTGTTGCGTTTACCTGTATGTTCACCGCCTTGGGGCGGCCAGGTACGGGTTACTTGCGGACCTCCAGGTACTCCTGGTAGACCTCGTTCCAGATCTCCGCCTTCAGCTCCATGAACCGGGGGTCGCTCTTGGTGCCCTGGTCCCGGGGATAGGGGATGTCGATGTCCACGATCCGCTTGATGCGCCCGGGCCGGGCGGACATGATGACCACCCGCTGGGCCAGCAGCACGGCCTCGTCCACGTCGTGGGTGATGAAGAAGCAGGTCTTCTTTTCCTCCTCCCAGGTCTTGAGCAGCTCGGTCTGGAGCTGGGCGCGGGTCTGGGCGTCCAGCGCGCCGAAGGGCTCGTCCATGAGCAGTACCTCGGGATTGTTGGCGTAGGCCCGGGCGATGGCCACCCGCTGCTTCATGCCGCCGGACAGCTCCTTGGGGAAGGAGTTTTCAAAGTCCTCCAGCCCCACCATCTTGATGTACTTGCGGGCGATGGTCTCGCACTCCGTCTTGGGCAGGCGCTTCATCTGGGGACCAAACATGACGTTCTGGATCACGGTCTGCCAGGGGAACAGGGCGTACTGCTGGAACACCACGCCCCGCTTCACATCGGTGCCGTGGATGAGCTCACCGTCCAGGCAGCACTCGCCGGAGGTGGCCTCGTGGAGGCCGGCCAGGATGTTCAGCAGAGTGGACTTGCCGCAGCCGGAGGGGCCCACCACGCAGACAAACTCGTTCTCCATGATGTCCAGGTTGACGCCGTTGAGGGCCACGGTGGTGCCGTGGTCGCCGTGGTATTCTTTCTTGACGTTTTTAATCTGAATTTTTACGCCTCTTCCCGCTTCTCCTGCCATGAGGTCAGCCTCCTTTCGATGAAGTCCACAAGGATGTTCAGCAGCGTGCCGATGATGCCGATGATGATGATGTAGCCCAGCATGGCGTTGGTCTCAAAGGTGCTCTGGAGGGTGCGGATGCGCATGCCCAGGCCGGCCCTTGCGCCGGTGGACTCAGCCGCCAGCAGGGTGGTCAGGCCCGCGCTCAGGCCCAGGCGCACGGCGGTGAGGATGAAGGGCACCGTGGCGGGCAGGGTGATGCGGAAAAAGATATCCATGTCGGTGGCGCCCAGCACCTTGGCCGCCTTGACCAGGGTGTTGTCGATGTTGCGGATGCCGTGGAAGATAGTGATGCACATGGTCATGAAGGTGCAGATCCAGATCAGCACCACGGACGGGGTACGCCCCACGCCCAGCATGAGGACCACCAGGGGCGCGTAGGCCAGGGCGGGGATGTTGCGGATGAAGTTGATCCAGGGCTCGATGATTTTGCGCACCGGGGTGTACCAGGCCATGAGGAAGGCCATGGGCAGGGAGGTTAGGAAGCCCAGACCGAAGCCCATGGCCACCGAGATCATACTGCTGGCGAAATCGCTCCACAGCGCGTCGCGCTCAATCATGGTCTGGAGGCCCTGGATTACCGAGTCCCTGCCGCCAATGGAGAATAAGAACGGGAAACTGCGCCCGGTTTTCTCCCCGATGGACAGCAGGAACCACACGATCAGCGCCACCACCAGGGACAGCAGCAGCCACAGCCGGTTGATCGTCTTATTCCGCTTTTCCGCCTGGGTCAAGGGCCTCTTTGCCTGCGTTGTTTTGCTCATACGACACCTTCCTTTACTCTTTTCTCATGTTCAGCCCCTGGGCCTGCCCGGGGCCGTCTTGCCGTTCACAGGGTGGGCGTTCAGCACCCGCAGCAGCCGCAGCCGTTGGTGCCGTCGTAGGGCTGGTCCTTCATGCACAGGTGGACCGCGCCCACCTTGAAGGTCTTGGGCAGGGCCAGGATGCTGGGATTCTCCCCCACAAACTTTTTCTTTGCGTCCGCCAGCGCCTCTTCAAAGGTGGCCCGGGTCTTGAGCCCCATGCCCCGGGCGATGCCCGGCTCCTGGGCCCCTACGATGTAGATGGCGGCGGTGTTCATCTCGGCGATGTGACCGCAGCTCATCATGGAAAAGCCGTGGAAGGGGTGGAAGGCGTTGGCGAAGCGGTACTTGCGGATGTACTCCTGGTTGGTGGCGAAATACTCGCCGTAGCGGTTCATATCCGGCAGAACGTTCATATAGTCGTGCTGGAACAGCTCGTACAGCTCCCGCAGGTAGGGCCAGCGCTCGTCGTGGAAGTAGCCGTTGCAGATGGACGAGCAGATGATAACGCAGTTGTCCTTCATCACCCGCTTGTGGCGGATGACCTGAGCGCTGAGCGCCTGCATCATCTGGATGGGGTTGGTGCCCATGCCGTCGCCGTAGTGGAAGGCCTGGGGCATGCCGAACACCATCACGTCGTACTTCTTCTCCGCCCAGAGCACGTAGGTGCGCTTGTCGGCGACCTCCCAGCTCACCGGCATCATCTCCTTGGCGTAGCCGGAGAAGACGGCGATCTGACGGGAGTAGGTGTCCAGCACCGCGTCGCAGCAGAAGAAGGGATGGCCCATCTTCTCCTCCATCCACATGCCGATCTCGTCGAACTTGGTGCGCATCAGGTTCTTGCCGGACACCGGGGTGAAGTCCGCCCGGTGCATCACGTCGGGGACGTGGTGGCTGGCAATGCTCCGCCAGTGGGTAATGCCGGTGGCGCAGTGCTTGTACCCGCCGGAATAGCCGCCGTAGGGATTGCCCTGGGTGTGGCCGATCAGGATGGGGATATCACAGTCGAACACGTACTTGTTCATCAGCACCGGGTCCCCCCGGCGGGTGACCCCCAGATCCGCCATATGGTCATAGTCCTCGCTGTCGTGGCTGGTGATCTGGCCGGTCCAATAGAACTCGTTGAACAGCTCCTCGCCCAGAATCTGCTTCATCTCGCCCACGGTGGCCCGAGGATGCAGACCGTTGGAGAACAGCAGCAGGATGTCCTTTTTCTCCACCCCGGCGGCGTACAGCTCGTCCAGACAAGCCCGGATGGACACCTTCCGGTGAGCGGTGGGCTGGCAGCCGCCCTTCACAATGTCCGGGATGACGAACACCACCGTCTTGCCAGGGCCGGCCAGCTCCTTGAGGGGCGGCATGACGATGGGATTGCGAATACTCTCCAGAGTGGCGTTATACAAGCTGTCCCAGTCCTGGGGCAGGCAGGGGGGATCGGCCACGGTCTCGCCGGGGATGAACACGTAGGTGCTGTCGGGCAGGTCGGCGGCCATCAGGCCGTGACCGTATTCAAATTCCAGTTTCATGTGCGCCCTCCTTGTTGGTGGTATTCTTTTTCTTTTTGGAAAAAGAAAAAGAACCAAAAAGAAAAACTTTTGACCGCGAAACTGCGTTTCGCTCCTCTTTTTATTCGCCCAAGTACAAACGGATGATCTCCAGATACTCGTCGGGATAGAAGCCGATTTCGCCCTGGAAGCGGGTCAGGGCGATCAGCCCGCCGTCGATCTCCTCAATGGAGGCCAGCATGGCGGCGTTGTCCGCCTTCAGCCCGCCGCCGTACACCACGTCCATGCCAGCTGTGCGCTCCTTGACGAAGCGGGCGATTTTGGTAATGTAGTCCTTGTCCGCCGGGGTTTTGCCCGGACCGATGGACCACACCGGCTCATAGCCGATGACCACCCGGCCCTTGTCCACGCCGTCCAGGCCGACATCCAGCTGCTCGCCCAGCACCTGCTCCCACTGGGGCTGCTCCTCGGCGGTCTCGCCGATGCAGTACAGCACCGTCAGCCCCGCGTCCTGAGCGCATTTGATCTCCTGGTTCAGCAGACGGTTGACGGCGCTCATGTCCGTCACCCCCGCCTCGGCCAGGACGCCCTTCTTGTCGTTGCGCTCCTCGCAGTGGCCGATGAGGGTGGAGGTGCAGCCCATGGCCTTGACAATGGAGGCGGGCCGGTTGGTGGTGAAGGCCCCGAAGTTACCCCCCGCCGCCGTGTTCATGCGGTACACGCCCTGGCTGCCCAGCTGCACCGGGCTGCCCTCGGTCAGCGCGGAAACCGCCCCCAGCAGGTGAGCCTCCGGCAGGTACTGGACGAACTCCACCTTGGCCGGGTCATATCTGCGCAGCGCCTCCTGGGTGCCGTTTACCACCGCCGCGCCCCAGTCCTTTATAGGGGCCAGCCGGTTCACGCCGCCCAGCTCCACAGGCACGTCAAACCGCTTCAAGTTCAAGTAAATATGTTTCATATCCCTTTTCTCACTTTCTCAGCAAAGCGTATTCCGGGAACGCATCCCCCATCAGAGGCATCGCATAATCAAAGAACCCGTCCGCGATCTGATTGCCGTCCACGATCCACTCCAGGGGGAACTTCTTCTCCACATTGGCCACCTTGTCCAGCGGCACCAGCGACAGGCTGCTGGAGTAGGACGGGCTGCGCACCGCGTCGATGGCTACCATATACCCGCTCTCCCCGTTCAGCGCGGATTCCACCGCGAAGCGGCCCACGGCATATGCCTCCTCCCGGTCGGTGGAGGACACATAGGGGATGCTGGCCCGGCCCAACAGCCCCGGCTTTTCCGCCCGGGACTTGAGGCCCAGCTTCCGGATGATCTGGTCGGTGATGTGCTGGGCGGTGCCGCCGGGCACCGTGTGGCCGAAGCCGTCCACCATGCCGGTGTCGGCCAAAGGCTTGCCGTCCAGGCCGCAGACGCCCTCGCTGACGGCGACCAGCAGGCCCTTCCCCTTGGCGTAGCCCTTCTCAATGTCGGCCAGCATCCTGTCCTCGTCCACCGGGACCTCGGGCAGGTAGGTCAGCACCTGGCAGTCGGTGAGCCGCGCCGCCATTGCGCTGGCGGCGGTGACCCAGCCCGCGTTGCGGCCCATCAGCTCCAGCACCACCACGTGGATGGGCAGGCCGGAGGCGTCCAGGGCCAGCTCGGCGGAGCTGAGCGCGGCGTACCGGGCGGCGGAGCCGAAGCCAGGGCAGTGGTCGGTGAGATCCAGGTCGTTGTCCATGGTCTTGGGGATCCCGATGACCCGGACGTCCAACCCCTCTTTTTTTGCCAGCTCGTTTACTTTATTGCAGGTGTCCATGGAGTCGTTGCCGCCGTTGTAGAAGAAGCAGTCGATCTCGAACCTTCTCAGCGTTTCCAGCACGGTGGGGTAGTCCGCCTCCCCCAGCTTCCGGCGGCAGGAGCCGATGGCGGAGGCGGGGGTGTTCCGCAGGCGGGCGATGACGGCAGCGGGCACGTCCGTCAGGTCGATGAGGTCTCCGGCCAGGATGCCTTCCGCGCCAAAGCGGGCGGCGTAGATTTTGTCCACCTGCCCGGACGCCCGGGCGGCCTCCACCACCCCTTGCAGGGAGCAGTTGATCACGGCGGTGGGCCCGCCGCCGTGGGCGACGAGAATGTTTTTTCCCATAGCTTGATTCTCCAATCAATAGTTTGCAGTGTACAGCACGGAACGTGGGAGGCGCACCCCTGTCCCCCTGCGGGGACAGTTCATACCGCAGGGGGCTGACCCTTACCGCCGCTGCGCCTCCCCTCCGCCTGGTTCAGATGCCCTTCTTCCGATACCGCTCCGCCATCTCGTCCAGGGAGACGTTCTCAATGAGCGGGGCCCTGCCCACGCTGTCAAACTCCACGATCAGGGTGCCCACGACCTCCTTCACGCCCCGCTCGATGCAGTCCACAATGCAGCCCACGTCCTCGTCGGGCACATTGCCGTACATGACGGTGTCCATGATGGGGGGCAGGAACACCCGGGGGTCAAAGGCGGAGGGGTTGGCCAGCAGGAGCTGGTAGATGGCGCTGACGGTGGAGCTCTCCCGCAGCTCCGGCTCGTCCCGGAACAGCTCCCGCAGGTTGCGGGTGACGGCCAGGCGGATGTCGGTGTCCACGTTGATCTTGCGGATGCCCAGCTTGGACACCTCTTTGAGCTGTTCCTTCTTGATGCCGTAGGCGTCGTGGATATCGCCGCCCAGGGCGTTGATCTCGGAGACGATGTACTGGGGCACGGTGGATGAGCCGTGGCTCACCAGAGTGCCCTCGATGCCCTCGTGCAGCATGCACTCCTTGGTGGCGATGGCAATCTCCTTGCGAATGACGGTGTCCTTCCCCTTGTTGGCCCCGTGCTTGGTACCGTAGCTGATGGCCAGGGCGTCCACTCCGGTCTGGCGGAAGAACTTCACCGCGTCCATGGGGTTGGTATAGGTGGAGTTGGCGGCAAACACATGGTCCTCCACCCCGGCCAGCACGCCCAGCTCACCCTCCACGGTGACGCCCCGCTCGTGGGCGTACTTCACCACCTCGCGGGTGAGCTCCACGTTCTCGTCGAAGGGCAGGGAGGAGCCGTCGATCATCACGGAGGTGTACCCGCCGGCGATGGCGGCCACGCAGGACTCCATATTCTTGCCGTGGTCCAGGTGCAGGGCCACGGGGATGGGACTGGTCTCGGCGTACTTCTTCACCGCGTTGGCGATGTTCAGCGCGCCCTTCTTCTTGTCCTCCAGGGTGCCTTGGGCGAAGTCGGTACGCCCCCCCATGAAGGCGTTGGCCAGGTCCGCGCCCTGGAGGATGGCGGCGGAACGGAACATCTCGTGCACCTCAATAACGGCTTTGGCCTGGCACACGGCGTTGACGTTGAACGCACCTTGGGCATAGTTGTACGTTTCAGTGGCGTCCAGAATAGCTTTCATTGGAACCAGAGGCATAATGAATCCTTCCTTTCTCTTCTCACGGCGGGCCCCGTTCTGCCGGGGGCGGTCGGGGTCTGCCGCCATCAGGCGGCAGACAGGGGCATGCCCCTGTCCAGATCCTGTGAATTTATTAAATTAATTACTTTAAGAATACTCCTAAACTTCGATTTCTACAAGATGGAAAATTATCCAGTCTTATTGCACGAATTTTGGTAAAAATCCCAAGGGATACTCTGTGCAATGTGCACGTTCCGCGCTGCTCCTCCACGTCAATGGCCGCGGATACCTCCTTTTGCGGCGCTCGCTGTGCTTAACAGTGGACAAACAGCGCCGGAGAGGAGGCCTCCCGCCCCTCTCCGGCGCTGCTGTCATCCCATACCGCGGCGCAGTCCCGGCCCTACCTCAGAAACAGGCGCAGCAGCCTGCCGTACAGCTCCTTCCGATAGGGCTGATACCGCATGGGCAGATCTATCCAGGTCTTTTTGTCCACGATGCTTTTTGTGTGGGAGAAGGCGTCAAAGCCCGCTCGTCCATGGTAGGCCCCCATACCGCTCTCCCCCACGCCGCCGAAGCCCATCTCGCTGGTTGCCAGGTGAATGACCACGTCGTTGACGCACCCGCCGCCAAAGCGCAGCCTGGACATGGCCTCCCGGACGCGGGCCTTGTTCTGAGAAAACAGGTAAAGCGCCAGGGGCAGGGGGCGGTCCGCCAGGTCTGCGTACAGCTGCTCGAAGCTGTCAAAGGTGAGCACGGGCAGGATGGGGCCGAAAATCTCCTCCTGCATGGCCGCGTCGTCCCAGGCGGCACGGTCCAGGACAGTGGGGGCGATTTTCCCCGTCCCCCGGTCCCACTGCCCGCCGATGACCGCCTGATCCGGGTCAATAAGCCCCACCAGCCGGTCAAAGTGCTTCTGATTGACGATCTTCCCGTAGTCGGGGTTGCGCAGCGGGTCCTCCCCGTACTGCCGCCGAATCTGCCGGCACAGCTCCTCCACCAGCTTGTCCTTCACGCTGCTGTGGCAGAGGATGTAGTCCGGCGCCACGCAGGTCTGGCCGCAGTTGAGGAACTTGCCGAACGCAATGCGCCTGGCGGCCAGCGGGATTTGGGCGGTGGCGTCCACAATGCAGGGGCTCTTTCCGCCCAGCTCCAGAACGGCCGGGGTAAGGTGCTCCGCCGTGCGCCGCAGGACCTCCCTGCCCACGGCCTGGCTGCCGGTGAAGAAGACAAAGTCGAACTTCTCGTCCAGCAGCGCGGCGTTCTCCTGCCGCCCGCCGGTGACCACGGCCACATAGCTGGGATCAAAGCACTCCTCCAGCAGCTTTGCGATCACCTCCCCGGTTGCGGGAGAGTAGGCGCTGGGCTTTACCACGGCGGTGTTGCCCGCCGCAACGGCGTCCACCAGGGGGTCCAGCGTGAGCAGGAAGGGGTAGTTCCAGGGGCTCATGATGAGGGTGTTCCCATAGGGCGACGGCTTCCGATAGCTCCGGGACGCGAACTGGGCCAGGGGCGTCCGGACAGTCTGTTCCCGGGCCAGGCGGCGGGTGTTCCGAATCATATAGCTCAGCTCGGTGAGCACCAGCCCCGTCTCGCACATAAAGCCCTCGTAGGCGCTCTTGCCCAGGTCGGCGGCGAGCGCCCGGCCGATCTCTTCCTCATGCCGCTTTACCGCGTCCCGCAGGCGCTTGAGCATGCTGACGCGGAAGGGAATGGGCAGGGTTGCACCGGTGCGGAAAAACCGGCGCTGTGCCTCCACAATCTGTTGGATGGTCATGGAACTCATAGGGCTTCCTCCTTTGCAGCATCTGCATCATTCGGCCGTATCGAAACGGAGTGGTAATTCATTTTTGTCAGGATAACATGAACCCCCCGAAAAGTCAAATTAAGGAAGGAATACCGGCCACTGCCGATTGATGCGTTCAGCATACAATCGGAGATCAGCCAAAAGATGGCGCACCCCCTTGCGGCGGAGTCGAAAATAGGGTAAAATTTCAGCCGGCCCCTCTTTCGGGGCCGGCTCCCAAATTTTGGGCACATCCCGTCTCAACCCATCTTTATGGAGGAACCCGCCATGTACACAGGAAAACGAAGCGCCCGCCCCTCCCGGCCCGGATGGCTGCTGCCCGCCGCGGCCGCGGCTGTGACCGCCCTGCTTGTCACCGTCGTAATGATTTCCGCCTCACACCTGAATCCGGCCGCTGATTCCACGCCTCAGCCCAGCCAGGCCACCCCCTCCCAGCCCCCGCAGGCCGCCCAGAGCCCCGGTCAGGAGCCCTCAGCGGAGCCCACCCCGGAGCCGGCCGCCGACCCAGACCCGGCGGAGGAGCTGCTGGCGGAGATGACCCTCCACGAGAAGGTGTGCCAGCTGTTTGTGGTGCAGCCCGCCGACCTCACCGGCGTGCCCAGGGTGACCGCGTCGGGCGAAATCACCCGGCTGGCCCTGGAACGCTGGCCGGTGGCGGGGCTGCTGTACGACGCCAGCAACCTGGTGAGCATGGACCAGACCAAAACCATGCTGGCCAGTGTCCAGACCTACACCAAAATCCCCCTCATCCTCACCTGCGACGAGGAGGGAGGCCGGGTCAACCGCCTGATGCACACCATCGGCACCACTTACGTCGGCCCCATGCTGGACTACAAGGACCAGGGCACGGACAAGGCGGCGGAAAACGCCCGGACCATCGCCGCCGATCTGACCTCCTGCGGCTTCAATATGGACCTTGCCCCGGTGGCGGACGTGTGGTCCAACCCCAGCAACACCGTCATCGGCGACCGGGCCTACAGCGACGACTTTGAGCAGGCCGCCCAGCTGGTGGCCGCCGCGGTGGAGGGCTTCCACCAGGGCGGCGCGGCCTGCACCCTCAAGCACTTCCCCGGCCACGGCGACACCTCCGCCGACAGCCACTACGGCTCGGTGTATGTCTACAAGACCCTGGACGAGCTGCGGGCGGAGGAATTCCTGCCCTTCCGGGCGGGCATCGACGCTGGGGCGGACGCGGTGATGATGGGCCACCTCATCATCGCCGACGTGGACGATCAGCCCGCGCTGCTGTCCCGCAAAATCGTCACGGAGCTGCTGCGGGAGGAGCTGGGCTTTGACGGCGTGGTTATCACCGACAGCCTGAAAATGCAGGCCATGACCGACCACTACGGCAGCGGCGACATCGCCGTAGGGGCCGTCCAGGCGGGGGTGGACCTGCTGCTGTGCCCGCAGAATCTGAAGGAGGCCGTTCAGGCCCTCACCCAGGCGGTGGAGGACGGCGTCATCACCCAGGAACGCTTGGATGAAAGCGTGCTGAGGGTGCTGCGGCTGAAGCTGGACCGGGGCATCATCCCGATACCGAATTGACAATTGGACAAAAGGGGTATATGATCCCAACTAAACTACTATAAAAAAGGAGCTGTTTGCCATGATCCCCACTCCCGAGCAGGCTTGGGACCTTCTGTGTGAATTCAACGAGGGCGAGTTCCACCGCAGACACGCCCGCACCGTGGGCGACGTGCTGCGCTGGTTCGCCCAGGAGCTGGGCTATGGCGGTGAGGCGGATTTCTGGGAGGCCGTGGGCATCCTCCACGACCTGGATTTCGAGCGGTGGCCGGACCAGCACTGCGTCAAGAGCCAGGAGCTGATGCGCCAGCGGGACATCGACGAGTCGGTCATCCACGCCACCGCCAGCCACGGCTACGGCCTGACGGTGGACATCAAGCCGGAGCACCAGATGGAGAAGGTGCTCTTCGCCGTGGACGAGCTGACGGGGCTCATCGGCGCGGTGGCCATCATGCGGCCCTCCAGGAGCGTCAGCGACCTGGAGGTCAAGTCGGTGAAGAAGAAGTACAAGGACAAGAAGTTCGCTGCCGGGTGCTCCCGTGAGGTCATCGAGCAGGGCGCGGCCATGCTGGGCTGGGAGCTGGACGAGCTGATTGCCAGGACCATCCTGGCCATGCGAGCCGCCCAGGACCGGCATTCATCCTGAGGATGAACAACCGGTCCGGCAGCCTGCCGGCTGCCCTGATGAATCCCATCGCCCATATCCGTTCCGACTTCCCCACCAAGTTCGGCGTGCCCCGGCAGGCGGGGCTGGTGGAGGAGCTGCGGGCCGCCGTCGTGTTTGAGCCGCCCTACCGGATCGCGGAGGCCCTGCGGGGCATTGAGGGCTTCTCCCACCTGTGGCTGATCTGGGAATTCTCCCAGAATAAGCGGGAGCGCTGGTCCCCCACGGTGCGCCCGCCCCGGCTGGGGGGCAATCAGCGCATGGGTGTGTTCGCCACCCGCTCCCCCTTTCGGCCAAACCCCATCGGGCTGTCCTGCGTGAGGCTGGAGAAGGTGGAGCTGGACACCCCGGA
The DNA here is from genome assembly GCA_949841465.1 of uncultured Oscillospiraceae bacterium. Classification (GTDB taxonomy): domain Bacteria; phylum Bacillota; class Clostridia; order Oscillospirales; family Oscillospiraceae; genus Enterenecus. The sequence goes on along the minus strand of CATKZW010000002.1, from coordinate 34,504 downwards.
GGGTCCGGTGCTGCATGTCGCCGGGGCGGACCTGGTGGACGGCACGCCCATCTTCGATATCAAGCCCTATGTCCCCTACGCCGACTGCCGTCCCGAGGCGGCGGGGGGCTTTGCCGGGGCGGCTCCCGAGGGGAAGCTGGCGGTGGATATCCCGCCTGAGCTGCTGAAACGGGTGCAGCCGGAGCATCAGGGGGCGCTGACCGGCCTGCTGGCCCAGGACCCGCGCCCCTCCTACCAGGACGACCCCCAGCGGGTTTACGGCTTTGGCTTTGCGGGGCTGGAGGTGCGGTTCCGCGTCCGGGACGGGGTGCTCACGGTGCTGGATATCTTGAGAAGCACTGAATAAATGCGTCTGGGGCGCATTTATTCAGTGCTTATATATAACGGAATCTGAAATCCGATATCTACTTTTTCCATTTTGTGAACTGAGAAAATGGAAGGAAAACCCATGCCCCACGGCGCAGATTGGGAAAACAAGGATAAAGCCTTTGAATTTGACCGAGATAATCCGGAAACAGTCTCCTCTTCATGCAAAAAAGGGTTGCGCACCCCCTGTTTTTATGCTAAAATAATTTGGGCGTTTTGGGCAGGGCTCTTTTTGTCTTTTTGCAAATGTTTCGGAATGCAAATTCCGTTACTTTTCATTGTGATGAATCAGCAGGGAGGGACAATGGCGGTGGCCAATATCAGGTTGTTTGTCTGCTGCCACCGGCCGGCGGTGGTTCCGGAGCACCCCCTGCTGGTCCCCGTTCAGGTGGGCGCGGCGCTGGCGGATTCCCATTTTCCAGGCTTTCTGCATGATGATGCCGGCGACAATATTTCCCGGGAAAACCGCTCCTACTGTGAGCTGACCGCCCAGTACTGGGCCTGGAAAAATGTGCGGGCGGACTGCTGCGGCTTTTTCCACTACCGCCGCTACCTTTACCCGGACAGAAGCGCCAAGCAGCCCTATCGAATCGAGGGGGAGCCTGCGCTCCCCCTGCTGGACAAGCTGGGGTACGCCGCTCTGTCGGACCTGATTTCACGGTATGACCTGATCCTACCCAAAGGGGAGGATATGCATGTCCCGGTGCGGGAGCATTACGCACAGGCGCCGTTCCACCACGGCAGGGACCTGGAGCTGGCGGAGCGGATCGTCCGGGAGCGGCATCCGGAAATGGCGCAGGCCATGGAGCAATACCTTTCCGGTTCGATCTGCTATTTTGGCAACATCCATATCATGAAACAGCAGGCATTTCATGACTACTGCAGCTGGCTGTTCCCAATTTTGAGGGAATTTGACCGCCGGGCGGACACCGGAAATTACACGGCGCAGGAGCGGCGGGTAGACGGATACCTGGCGGAGCGGCTGCTGGGGATCTATGCCGTCTACCGCCGTGATCTGAAAACCCTGGAGCTGCCCCGGGTCCATTTTATCGGGGACCCGGCGGAGCGGCTCAAAAAGCAGGCCGTCAATTTGCTGCTGCCGCCGGGGAGCGTAAGGCGGAGCCGGATCAAGGCCATGAAGAGGTGAGAGAGCTTGGCACTGGTGTCGGTAGTGATCCCAGTTTACAACATCGAGCGGCATCTGCGCCAGTGCCTGGACAGTCTGGCCGCCCAGACGCTGGAGGATTTGGAAATCATCTGCGTCAATGACGGCTCGACCGATTCAAGCCCTCAGATACTGGAGGAGTACGCCGCCCGTGACAGCAGGTTCCGCGTCGTCACCCAGGCCAATTCCGGCCCCGGCACAGCCCGCAACACCGGGCTGGAGCAGGCGGAAGGGACGTTTTTGATTTTCCTGGACTCCGACGACTGGTTTGAGCCGGACTTTTTGGAGCTGATGGCCCGGAAAGCCGAGCAGACCGGAGCCGATGCAACCATCTGCCGGGCGGTGGAATTTGATACGGACGGGGACCGGGAGCTGCCCTCCGGCTGGATGCTCAAGGTCCACCAGCTGCCCGGAGAGGCCTTCCGGCCGGAGGATATTTCGGAGCATATCTTTCAATTCACCTATGGCTGGCCGTGGGACAAGCTCTACCGGACAAGCCTGATCCGGCAGGAGCAGCTTCGATTTCCAGCGCTCAGGAATTCGGAGGACCTGGCCTTTGTATTCCCCTCGCTTCTGGCCGCGCGGCGCATCACTGTTCTTGACCGGACGCTGATTCACCACCGGGTAAACCGGCCTGCCTCCGTGTCCAACAGCCGCAGCAGCGATCCTGACGCGCCGTATGAGGCATTTTCCATTGTGAAGGCATTTTTGGCGCAGCATGATTTGATGGAACAGTATCAGCGGAGCTTTCTGAATGGGGCCGTGGAATTCCTGATATGGCATGTAGGCACCATAAACGACAAAACCGTCCGCAGGCAGTACTGGAAGATCCTCAAAGAGGAGTGGTTCCCATCCCTGCTGGGTGGGCTGCGCCCGCCGGGCTGGCGTGAGGATAAGCGCACCCGCTGCAAATACCTGCTGGTCAAGTATGCGCCGCGGCCGGTGTTCTGCGGGGTGGTGGACAGCTACCACAGCCTGAAAAAGCTGTATAGACGCAAACAGATGCGAAGGTGTGCGCGGTGAAGGCGAAGGATAGATTAAAACGCTGGTATCATCGGTATTTAAAACGGTATGCTTTTTTTCGAGAGGCCGTCTTTTTGCTGAAAAAGGTTCCCGGTTTTGTGCGGGGAACGTATTGCGGATACCGCGGGCCCACCTGGAGGAGGGACGGCCCGCCCAAAGCCCTGGAGGGTCTGCGCATCGCGGTGATCTGCGATGGGTTTACCTGGGAAAATATGCGGCGGGAGACCAATGCCGTTTATTTGACGCCGTCGAACTGGCGCAGCCGCCTGGAATCCGAACGTCCGGACGTCCTGTTTTGTGAGGCCGCGTGGGAAGGGCTCCAGGGCTGCTGGCAGAACATGATTTTCCGCGACTGCACGCTGCGGCAGGATAACAGGTTTGTCCTACGGCAGGTCCTCAGGTACTGCCGCGGCGCAAATATCCCAACGGTGTTCTGGAACAAAGAGGACACGCCGGCCTTTGACGATTATCCCCGCAGCTTTATTGATACGGCGCTCCTGTTTGACCACATCTTGACAACCACGGCGGAAACCATTCCAAAATACCGCGCACTTGGGCACCCCAGCGTGCACCTGATGATGTTCGGCTTTTCGCCTGAGCTGTTTTCCCCGCTGCCGGAGCCGACCCGCCGGGGGACGGCAGTGTTTTTCGGCAGCTGGTATGAGAGCTATTCCGAACGATGCCGGGCAATGCGCCGGATTTTCGATATGGTGCTGGAAAAAGGGCTGAAGCTGGTGATTTATGACCGGATGTCCGGCACGCCCAATGAGGACCGCGCTTACCCGGAAGAATACCGCCCCTATGTGACCGGCGGAGTTCCCTATGACAAGGTCCGGGAGGTGATGAGAGAGGCGGAGTATGTGATCAACGTCAACACCGTAGAGGATTCGGACACCATGTTTGCGCGGCGGGTGATTGAGGTCATGGCCTGCGGCCGCCTGATTATCAGCAACGAGTCAAAGGGCCTGCGCCGCCGCTTCCCGGGGAGGATTTGGTTTGTGGGGGAAACATTTTCAGAGGAAAATCCCAGAGAGATCGTGGAAGAAAATATAAAATGCGTATTTTTGAACTATACGTTCCGCACGCTGCTGGGCAAAGCGCTCCATGAGGCGGGCATAGTGTCCGGCGCCGCCCCGCCCCCGGAGGATGCGCGCAGGCAGCCTCAGCCGGGCTGACGTGACCGGTACTTTGGATCATGCGCCTGCGGTATGCCTGAGCCGCAGAAATTCAGCTGCAAGCTATTTCAGAAAATAGATTGATATTTTTAATTTTGAGAATGGAGGAACTTGTTTATGAAGGTCTGTGTAATTGGGTTGGGGTATATCGGTCTGCCGACGGCGGCGATGATGGCATCCCACGGCGTCGAGGTAATCGGCGTTGACTTCAACCAGGAACTGGTATCCATGCTGAACCACGGGCAGGTGACGTTCAAGGAGGACGGTCTGGAGGAGCTGTACCGCGCGGCGGTAGAGGGCGGCATCCAGTTTTCCTGCGAATATCCTGACGCGGATATGTATATTGTCGCGGTGCCCACGCCCTATGACAAGCTCAGCAAGAAAATTGACCCCAGCTATGTGATCAACGCCGTGAAGTGCGTGCTGTCCGCATGCCGCAAGGGCTCGATCGTCTGCGTGGAATCGACGATTTCGCCGGGCACCATCGACCGGTTTATCCGCCCGTTTGTGGAGGAGGCCGGCTATGAAATCGGTAAGGACATTCATCTGGCGCATACGCCGGAGCGGATCGTCCCCGGCAACATGATTTACGAGCTGGAGCACAACTCCCGGACTGTGGGCGTGGACGACCCGGCCATTGGGGAAAAGGTCAAGGCCGTGTACAGCTCCTTCTGCACGGGCGACATCGTCGTAACCGATATCCGCACCGCCGAGATGACCAAGGTGGTTGAAAATACGTATCGTGACATCAATATTGCCTACGCGAATGAGCTGGCCAGGATCTGCCGTCAGGACGGGATGGATGTCCACGAAATTATCCGCATAGCGAATAAGCACCCCCGCGTCAATATCCTGTCTCCGGGGCCCGGCGTCGGCGGCCACTGCATTTCCGTCGATCCCTGGTTCCTGGTGGGGGATTACCCCAATCTGGCCAACCTGATCAAGCAGGCGCGCCAGATTAACGACGGCATGCCGGAGCATGTGCTCAGCCGGATTTCTGAGATCATGGACGAGCACGGCATTGCGGACGTGGGCAGGGTGGGCCTCTACGGCCTGACCTATAAGGAAGACGTGGACGATGTGCGGGAAAGCCCGACCCTGCAGCTGCTGGAAAGCATGAAGCGGCATCTGGCCAGGGGCGTCAAGGTATATGACCCCTGGGTCACCCATGATATTGTGGAAAATCAGTACCATGAGCTGGACGCGTTTTTGGGTGATGTGGATATGGTGGTGGTTATGGTTGGCCACAGCGAGCTTAAAAACAGCATGGAAAAGCTGGCCGGCAAGATTGTTTTGGATACACGATACATCTGCAAAGACATGTCTGTCCACCATCTGTAAGCCAGGCGCGGCAGACAGGGCTTACGGCCTATATTGGGAAGAAGGATGCAATCAATGAGAAAGATTATGCTGGTTTTTGGGACCCGTCCGGAAGCGATCAAGATGTGTCCCCTGGTAAATGAGCTGAAGAGCCGGAAAAGCCTGGAAACGGTGGTATGCGTAACAGGGCAGCACCGGCAGATGCTCGACCAGGTATTGGACGCGTTCCAGGTGGCGCCCGATTACGATCTGTCCATCATGAAGGAGCGGCAGACCCTGTTTGACGTCACCAGCGACGTGCTGCTGTCCCTCAAAGCAGTGCTGGAAAAGGAGCGCCCGGACGTGGTGCTGGTGCACGGCGATACCTCCACAACATTTGCGTCGGCGCTGGCCTGTTTCTACCTGCGGATTCCGGTGGGCCATGTGGAGGCCGGCCTGCGCACCTATAACCTGGATTCGCCGTTCCCGGAGGAGTTCAACCGGCAGGCCGTGAGCATTGTGGCGAAATACAACTTTGCGCCCACGGAAATGGCCAAGAATAACCTGCTGAAGGAAGGGAAGGACCCTCGGAGCATTTTCGTCACCGGCAACACCGCGATTGACGCGCTGCGGACGACCGTGCGGGAACGCTATGAGCACCCCGTTCTGGACTGGGCGGAAGGGAGCCGTTTGATTGTGCTGACGGCGCACCGGCGGGAAAATCTGGGCGAGCCGATGCGCCAGATGTTCCGGGCCATCAAGCGCATCGCCGACGAGACGCCGGATGTGAAGGTGGTGTATCCGATCCACATGAACCCGGTGGTTCGCCAGACTGCGGCGGACATTTTTGGCGGCGACGACTGCATCCGTATCATAGAGCCGATGGAGGTGCTGGATTTCCACAACCTCCTGGCAAGGTCCTATCTGATCCTCACGGACTCCGGCGGCATCCAGGAGGAGGCCCCGAGCCTGGGAAAGCCTGTCTTGGTCATGCGTGATACGACGGAGCGGCCGGAGGGAATTGAGGCGGGAACGCTGAAGCTGGTGGGCACCCGGGAGGAAACCATTTATGAGACGTTTAAGACCCTGTTGACGGACCGGCAGTCCTATGAGGCCATGAGCCATGCCTCAAATCCCTATGGCGACGGGCATGCCTGCCGGCGCATCGCAGACTTTTTGGAGGGCAGTGCCTCTCCAGAGACGGAATTCGGGCATTGAGCAGGGAGGGGTTTGGCTATCAAAGAAAAGCTTTGCATACGTACGATGCTTCGCGGCATCAACGAAATCCGGTGCGTCTGTGAAAATCCGCCCCAGAAATGCACGTTTGCCTTCTACGTCTACCGCGACGGAAAGGACATCGGGCACTATGCGTATCAAAAGCAGGCGGAGATTTCCTATTGGGCCCAGGAGCCGGGCGTTTATACCTTTAAAGTTTTTATTCGGGACGCAAAGGGGAACAAGCGCTCACAGCTGTCGCCCCCGTACCTGTTTGAGAGCAGCAGAGAGATTTGCTGCAATATTGAGCCGCCCCGACGGCGCTTCGATTGGCTGAGGAACGTCGGGGCAGTCGCCCAGGAGATTTGGGTCAACCGGAAACGGATGTGGCGTGTTTCCAGGTTCAGCTACAAAGTCCTGAACCAAGACGCGTATTTGGGCAGCTTTTGGAACATTTTGAACCCGCTGATTCAAATTGCGACCTATTGGTTTGTATTTGGCATCGGCCTTCGCAATCGGCGCGACATAGACGGCTATCCGTATCTGATCTGGATGCTGGCAGGCTTGATTCCCTGGTTTTTTATGAGCCAGTGTATTACCCGCGGGGCGGGAGCGATACGGAGCAAGGGGATCACCGCCTTGAAAATGCGCTATCCCATCGCCACAATGCCCCTGGAGGCAATTTTGATCGCGCTGTACACCCATTTGATTATGATTGCGATTTTGATGGTGACATTTTTCTTTTTTGGATACTTTCCCTCTTTATATTGGCTAAATTTGATCTACTATTTGTTTTATTCTGTTGTCCTGTTTACCGGGCTTGCGATGGTGACCTCTGTCTTGAGCATGGTCGCAATTGATTTTCAGAAGCTGATAAACTCTTTGATCCGGCTGCTGTTTTACTTGACGCCGATTCTTTGGAGCATGGAGAACCTCCCCGTGTGGGCCCAGCGCCTGCTGGAGTGCAACCCATGCCTGTATGTTGTGGATGGATTTCGGGACAGTCTGCTTTATCAGACGGCTTTCTATCAGCATTGTGATAAAATGCTGTTTTTCTGGCTCATCAATTTTGCCCTGATTATTTGGGGCAGCAATCTGCAGGTGAAATACAGGAACCAGTTCTTGGATTTGGAGTGAAGCGGCGCATGGAAAACCAATACGCGATCGTGGCGGAGCATGTCGCGAAATGCTACTACCTGTACAGCGACGCAAAGAAACGGCTGAAAAGCTTTTTGCTGGGGCACGGGGGGAAGCCGTTTTTTGCTCTGCAGGATATCAGCTTCACTCTGAATAAAGGGGATTCGCTGGGGCTGGTTGGCCTGAACGGCAGTGGGAAATCTACGCTTTCCAATATCATCGCCGGGCTCTCCATGCCCACCAGCGGAATCATTACGACGAATGGCGTCCCGTCGATCATCGCCATTTCTTCGGGTTTGAACAACTATCTTACCGGCAGGGAAAACATCGAGTTAAAAGGCCTGATGCTTGGCTTTACCATGGAAGAAATCCATGCCATGAAGCCATTGATCGAAGAATTTGCCGACATCGGCGAGTTCATTGACCAGCCTGTCAAATCATACTCCAGCGGAATGCGCGCACGCCTGGGATTTGCGATTTCCGTCAACATCAATCCTGACATCATGATTATTGATGAGGCGCTTTCCGTAGGCGACTCCACGTTCACACAGAAGTGCCTGGATAAGATGGACGCCTTTCGGCAAAACGGAAAAACAATCGTATTCGTCAGCCATAACGCCAAGCAGGTCCGGAACTTTTGTGACAAGGTGCTTTGGCTGGAGTACGGTGGCATCCGCGCCTTCGGAGAGGCGAAAGACGTTATCCCCGCTTATGAGATGTTTACAAAGCAATACAGCGGCTGGACTAAAGAGCAGCAAATTGCATACAAAGATAGAATTTTGCAGCGCAGGCAGGAGCAAATGCCGCAATAAAATCGGGTTTGCGTCATTGTGAATGACTTTTGAGAGGACGCAGGTCGATTAAAATAACTGCATTACCTATAGGGGAAGGAATGGAAAATTTTGTTACAAGCAGAGAGAGACCGCGTAGGAGACGTATACGAGGGCAATTATGGAAATGAGGAATTTCAGGAACGCACGAGAAAGCGTATCGACTGGATTTGCGAACAAACCGTGGGCGAAGAAATTCTGGATGTTGGATGTTCGCAGGGAATTGTTGGACTGCTGCTGGCGCGGGCAGGGAAAAATGTTCTGGCAATTGATATCGATGCCGAGAATATCGCCTATGCGGAGGAACATCTTGCCGGCGAACCCGCAGATGTTCAGAAGCGCGTGCAGTACCTGTGCGCGGATTTTTTAAATTATGATTTGCAGGATGCAGCTTTTGACTGCATATTGCTGACAGAGGTTCTGGAGCATTTAGAGGCTCCGGAGGCTTGCCTTGAAAAAATCAGCGGATTGCTGCGCCCTGACGGGCAGGTACTGGTCATGGTCCCGTTCGGCATCAATCCGCATCCAGACCATAAGAGGACCTACTACTTTTTAGACCTTCTGCACAGCATGCAAACATACTTTCAGCCGGCTGCGGTTGATTTTGTGGGCAGTTGGATAGCCATTCGCGCATACAGTCAGCAGGGAGAGCGCAGAGAGGGCATCCCGATTGATGAAGAGCTGCTCAGGCGAATAGAGCAGGGGATTTCTTTTGTAGACTCAAAAAAACAGCATACGATCGGTTATTACAAAAATAAATCAAATGAGCTGAAAGCAGAGATAAAAAAGCTTACCAAACAAAATAAAACGCTTTCCAACAAATATGAAACGTTGTCCAGCACGCATGAGGCGTTGGTCGGTGAACACGAGGCATTGTCTGCCACGCGTGAGGCGTTGGCCGGCGAACACGAGGCACTGTCCAGCGCACACGAGATGTTAATCAGTGAACACACGGCTTTATCTAACGCACACGAAACATTGACCAATAAACATGAAATTTTGGTCAATGAGCACGAAAGCCTGGTCAGCAAACATGAGTTGTTGTCCGGCCAATACACGGCTTTGCTTGATAAGTATGCAGATCTGTCAAAAAAGGAAAAAGACTTGCTGAAGAAGCAAAAGATCTTGGACAACAAGTTAAAAGATTTAACTCGAAAATATGATGTTTTGTCCAAATCCAAGTTTGGGCGGCTGCAAATTAAATGGTGGACCTATAAGGGAAAGCGGCGGCGCGCCAAAGCTGCCCGTCGTGAAAAGTGGAAAAATCAAATTCGCGAGTTTGTTTTCAGCCATCCGCTTTTGACCAGACTTTATATGAAATTCCGTCCATTCATCAAAAAATTTATACTGCCACATTTTGAAACTGCAAATTCCGCCGCAAAAAAAGGACGCAAAGGTCCAGACTGGGCCTATGTGCCTCAAGCGGAATTTGAAAGAAAAACGGACCGGGATTTTTTCCAGCAGGTCAAACCCTTGATAGACGCTTTGCCCCAGAGCAGCGGCTGCCGGTATTATCAGCGCTGCCAGCTTAGAATCGGGATTGTCGCGGACCGATTTTTCCTGGACAGCATCAAGGACGCGGCCGATTTTCTGTTTCTAACCCCTGACCACTGGGAAGAGCAGATTCAGGAGATTGATTTTCTGCTGATGGTTTCCGCATGGAGCGGGCTGAACGAGGAATGGCGGGGGGCTGCCAAACCGGGCTCCGAGCGGCAAGAGACGATCTTTAAGATTATGGCGGCTTGTAAAGAACGTGGAATTCCCTCAGTCTTTTATTCTAAAGAGGACCCCCCAAATTATGACTTCTTTTTACCGATTGCGCAGCACAGTGATATCGTGTTCACCAGCTGTGCGGAAGTCGTGGAAAAATACCAAGAGGACTGCACCGCGCAGCAAATCCATGTGCTGCCGTTCGGCATCAATCCGCTGATTCATAATCCGGTGGGGATGCGGAACCGGGATAAGAAGCCGGGTGTAATTTTCTCCGGCTCCTGGATGAATAAATATCCGGGGCGCTGCAAAGATATGCGGCTACTAATGGACGGCATTATGGAAGCAGACGTTCCGCTGAAGATTGTTGACCGGAATTACAGCAGATACGCGCCCAATTATCGCTTCCCGCCGAAATATTGGCCCAGTATCTCCCCTCCCATTGACCATGCCGATTTGCAGAAGCTCCACAAGCTCTATGACTGGGCGCTGGATATCAATACGGTAAAGAATAGTTTGACGATGTTTGCCAATCGCGGCTACGAGCTGCAGGCCTGCGGTTCCCTGCAGATTTCCAACTACAGCGCCGGCGTTAATGACAAGCTGCCCTTTGTATTCATCGCAAACGAGCAGCAAGAGGTTGTGGAAATTTTAAAGCATATGCAGCCAGAGGAAATCTATCGCAGGCAGATTGAAGGCGTCCGCGCCATGATGACCGGCGAGACCTGCTTTGACCGCCTCGGCACCCTGACCTCCGCCGCCGGCGTGTCGCTGGACCAGCCGGCGCGGCGCATCGCCGTGATCGCCGATAGAGATACGCCCCGCATTCGTGATATGTTTGAACGGCAGACCTATCCGGAAAAAACCTTGCTTTTTGCCGGCAGCGTAACGCCGGAGGAGCTGGAGCACTATGACATGGCGGCCTTTTTTGCAGAAGAGATGGATTATGAAATCTTCTATCTGGAGGATATGGCCAATGGCTTTAAATACACCGCATGCGATTATATCACCAAGGATGCCTACTGGATTGGAGACGAGCTGCATACTGGGACAGAGCATGACTACGTAGATCGGATGGAAAGTAAGTACCGCACCCTGTTCTGGCGGGAGGCGTTCCAGTCTCAGGCGCTGTTGACGATGGCGGATGGACAAGAGCTGCCAAATGGTTACAGCATCGACCATTTTAACTACAATGCGCGGAAGCCGCAGGAAAAGCCGCTGCCGGACGGGCTGCTGATCAGTGTAATTGTGCCGGTTTATAATAACGGCCATTTTCTGATGGCCAAATGCCTTGCCAGCCTCCAGCGCAGTACGATGTTCAGCAAAATGCACATTTTCCTGGTGGACGATGGTTCTACCGATGGGAAAACACCGAATATCGTACGTTACTTGGAGCGTACATATCCCAATGTCACCGCCTATTTCTTTGATGAGGGCGGCAGCGGCAGTGCCTCGCGGCCCCGGAACAAGGGCGTTCAGCTGGCGGACACGGAGTATGTCACTTTCTTGGATCCGGACAACGAAGCCGTCAATGACGCATACGCCGCGATGTATGACATGCTGGATGAGGCTCCGGAGGATATGCCTTATGATGTGGTGCTGGGCGAACTGATGAAATGTACGAATCAGCCGGCTCAAAAACGATACTACAATTATGACCGGCTGGGGTGTGCCGACCGGGGAAGCGACGTATACAGCGGTGATATGAGGCAGCTGCTGATGGAGAGCAATCTGGTTGCCATGAGCATACAGGCCATGCTGATCCGGCGGTCGCTGCTGGTGGAAAACCATCTGGAGGAGGTTCCCGGCGCTGCCGGGCAGGATACTCTGTTTGGATGGGAGATCATTGCGCATGCGCGGTCCATCCGCATCACCCGTCTGACGGTGCATGTTTATTATGCGGCGACCAGCAATTCCGTCACCAACTCTATCGGGAAAAACTATTTTGAGAAGTGCCGTCTCATTGAGGGACCGCGGCGGAAATTTTTGCAGGAGCATGATTTGCTGGAATTCTATGCGCAGTACCGCTATAACTACTATTTCAGCGGCTGGCTTTTGAAATCGCTCTGCCGCGCAAAGCCGGAGGACGAGGAGGCGTGCACAAAGATTGTCTATGAAATGCACAAGATGTATCTGGACTGCTATGACGGAAACAGTCCGGTGATCAATGAGTTTGCGATGTACTGCAATGCCGGCCAATACGATCAGGCCTTGGCCTATATCCGGCAGGCTAACCAGGAGCGTAAATTATAAATACCCGCAGCTTGTGCCCTCTGGCGCATATAGGACATATAGGCTGTCGCCAATTTTTACGGGGGGAGAAAAAGGCATGGAAGAATTACAGCGGCAGGATAGAGCTGCAAGGCGGGGCGTCCATAAAAAGGACGCCCTCGCCTTAGCGGCATTTATTCTGATTTTTGCTCTGCTATTGAACGCATTAGACGTTCTTTTTTACGATAATTCTCAAGTTTGCACCGTTTGGGAGACCATCGAGGCAGGCAAAGGACCTGATATCCTGATTATGGGAAACTCTCATGCCTTTACCGCATACGTCCCGGATATCATCACTGGATCCACCGGATTGTCGTGCGGCGTTTTGGGTTCATCAAGCGAAACTATGTTTTTAACGCTTGAGAACTTCAAAACGGTTTTAAACAGCTATACGCCGGATGTGGTCCTTTTGGAAGCAGATAGTATTATTACGAATACGCGTGTGACGATGCAAACAGAAAAGCAGGAGTATATGTATCGGGATATTGACGGAATGAGATCTCCTATGGACCGTATTCGGGCTGCCTGCAGCGTTTTGCATTTGAATGATATTCCATTCGGTGTTTCCCAGTTGTTTCGGCCACAATTTACATGGTCGCGTTGGGAAAAGCTCTGGGAAAATGCTCCTGCTGTAAACCGCTATAAACACGCTGATGTGAGTGGTTATAAATTTCGAAATACTTATACCGGGGGAACTGTCACACCCAAGAAGATAGAAGATGCGCTGATATCTTTTTATGCATCTGACAGTGAAAAGCAGATCACTGACCCAATAAATGAGGCTGCGCTGATTTCCTTTTTGGAACTTGCACAGAGGCGGCAGATTCCCGTGCTGATCTTAACATCTCCTACGCTTAAAGTAAATAAGAGGCTCATTCACAGCATGAATCGGATTGAAGAAATCGCGGCAGATTACCCATGCTGTCGGCTTGTGCAGGATTTCCATTTGTCCATTCGGGAGATTGGACTGAATCTGGATGACTTTTATGATGCCGGTCATATGAATCGTCGAGGCGCAGTGAAATTTACCACCTGGTTTTTGGAGCAGGGCTTTCTTCCTGACCAGCCTGAACCGGATTACCGCCCTGTGTTTGCCTACCGCACAGAATCCATTGAACAATTGCCCGATACAAGGGGAGTATATCGCTACGAGATGGAAAATTTTGACAAGAATGCACGCTATCGTTTTCGTCTTGGAGAAGAGGTTGTAAAGGACTGGTCAAAAGAAAACTTCTGCGAATTGGAACTGGACCCCGCAAAAGCCGATCAATTATATTGCGATATGCTTCCCAGTCAATATGACAAAGAAATGAAGAAAATAATTCAGCTCTCACTGCCGTTCATGAAGCAAAACAGCAGCAAAGTGAATGCACCCTGATGATGGATGTTACATAATCAGCACAGGGCGGAAAGTTCTGTATCAATATAAAACTTTCTTGTAATATCCAACACCAAAGGAGGATTGACTATGCAGTTTACCGCTTTTTCCTATATCCTGTTTCTGCCATGCGTATGTTTGCTGTATTACCTGCTGCCGCATCGATTCCGGTGGGTCCTGCTGCTGCTGGCCAGCTATTTCTTCTATGCCTGCTGGAATGCAAAATATGCGCTGCTAATGCTGCTGAGTACGGCAGTTACCTTTGCCTCCGGTGTGCTGATAGACAAGGCCAACCGTTTCGGCCAAAGAGCGCCTCGCGTAAAAAAGTGTCTAGTTGCACTGTCACTTGGCGTAAATTTGTCTATTTTAATTCTGTTTAAGTACTACGGCTTCTTTCTTGACAGCTTCCAGGCTTTGATGAAGCAATTGGAATGGACACTCCATTTACCAGATTTTTCTCCGTTACTGCCGGTAGGGATTTCCTTCTACACCTTTCAGGCGATGAGCTATACGATTGACGTCTACCGGGGGAGCATCCCATGTCAATACCACTTTGGCAAGTACGCGCTGTACGTATCTTTCTTCCCTCAGTTAGTGGCAGGTCCCATTGAGCGCTCCACAAATCTGCTGCCCCAATTTGAAGAGGTGCATACTCCGGACGCGAAGGAAATTCGTGACGGGCTGATGCTGATCGTACTGGGCATGTTCCAGAAGCTGGTCATTGCGGACCGGCTGGCTAAGACCGTGGACCTTGTCTACAATGATGCAGGGGCTTACGGCGGTCCGGCCTATCTCATTGCCACGCTGTTTTTTACCTTTCAGATTTACTGCGACTTTGGCGGATACTCAAATATTGCCATTGGCAGTGCAAAGCTGCTGGGATTCCGATTAATGCGCAACTTTAACCATCCCTATCTGGCCCGCTCCATCAAAGAATTCTGGCGGCGATGGCATATTTCCCTTTCCACCTGGTTTAAAGATTACCTGTATATCCCCTTGGGCGGCAACCGGATTTCGAAAGCTGACTGGGCGCTTAATATCATGATTGTGTTTTTGGTCAGCGGTCTGTGGCACGGGGCGGCGTGGACATTCGTGATCTGGGGTGCTCTGCACGGATTGTACCAGTTGATCGGCGAGTTTACATTGACTTGGAAAAGAAAGGCGCGTGCCTTTCTTCATATAGAGGAGGATTCCGGTATACAAGTCTTCTTGTCCACATTTATTACGTTCTGCCTTGTGGCGTTTGCCTGGGGGTTCTTTCGAGTAAACTCTTTTGCGGATGCTATGGTGATTTTTTCCCGGCTGGGGCAGGACTGGAATATTGACGCCATTCAGGCACTGGCAAAGGCTGTGGGTAAAGAAGAGTTTATTCTTTCCTGGATACTAATTGCTGTCTTGTATCTGGCCGATTGGGTGTCAGAACGGAAGGATTTGTGGACGTCACTGAAAAACTGCTGTCTGCCGGTCCGCTGGGTAGTCTATTACGCTGCGCTGCTGACAATCATTTTGTTCGGTGTATACGGGAAAACGGGTACATTTATTTACTTCCAATTTTAGAAAGGGCATGGATTACTAATGAAAGAAATAGAAAAAGAGAGGGTAACAGGGCAACGGTGGAGATATAAATGGAAAATTCGCTCTCTTGGCGCTCTTCTTCTGGCACTTTCCTTATTAAATGGGCTTAGTGGCTGTTGTTGTCCAAGCGATGCTTGGACAACCGGTGAGGTCGAGTCCTCACCGGCCGCCGATGAATCTTTGTCCAACATTGAAAAGCTCAAGAACAGTATCACATGGCTTTCAACAGAAAGAAGCGAGGAATTTGCAGGTGATCTAATCAATGGTAAACTCTGTGTAGGACGGGCTGATAGACCTGAATATGACGATAAAAATTTGAATAGCCTTGACTGGAATATGGAAGTAGGAACGTTACCAACTACGTTTCAGCTGAACCTTCAAGGGCTTCAGCCGGTTTTATTTTTAAGCTGTGCGTATGATAGAACAAATAATGAAAAATATATGGACTTAGCGACTGATTTTATAAGAAGCTGGAGAACGTACGAAGCTAATAAAGAAATTTCGGAAAATAATGTATTTGTATGGGATCACCATGGAATGGCAATGAGAACAGACAATCTGGTATATTATGCTATTGCAGGAATTGAACATGGGTACTTCGATGAAGAAGGCATAGCTGAAATAGTGGAACTGATTGAATTTCATATAGATAAATTATGCGATGAAAATTGCTATTATAAGAATCATAACCACGGAGTTATGCAGGACAGAGCATTAATACTTGCCGCATATTTCCTTAATAATGACAAATCTGATGAGCTGGTTTCTCTCGCGAAAGAAAGACTTCAAGAGCAATGGGACTTTGAATTTACAGATGAAATGATAAGTACGGAAAACAGTTTTAATTATCAGATATATAATAAGGATTTATATAGCCATATTATCAGCTTTCTGTTGGCCTATGATGACGATTGGGGAAAGAATAAGTTGGAAGAGTTAAAAATCAGTGAGAACATAGAAGGATTGATGATTAAACCAAATTCAGTTTCATCCGGGCACGGCGAAACATCTGTAACAGTATATAGTGAAACAACGGGAAGCAATGGCAGCATTTTAGAATATGTTACATCGAAAGGAACTCAGGGTGTAAAACCTAAAGATACAAGTTTTATATTTCCAAAGGCAGGGTACTATATCGCAAGAGAAACATGGGATGCAGATGGATTTGAGGATTCTTCATGGGCAATGTTTAAAAGTGGATTTCTATCAGTTGTCCACAAACAGGATGATGATAATTCATTTCAATACTATGCAAAAGGTCATGATATCTTTGTTGATCCGGGCTTTTATGGATATGTCAGCAATAGTTTGAGAAGATATTTAACTTCTGCTGCTGGTCATAATGCTATTTCAATTGATGATAAGACATATTACGCAAAGAAGAATGAGCCGGGAAAGGCAGGAATTGTAAGTTATACTTTATCAGAAAATGAACCGTTGGATTATGTATTGGGCATTAACAATTATTTTGAGGATGCGGATCTTATTCGGCACTTTATTAATTTTAAGGAAGCCATATTGTTGGTTGATGAATGCGTGTCACAAAATAGTCACAAGTATACTCAAAATTTTCAATGTGGACCAGATATGAAGATAATATCGGCTATGGATAATGAGGCCCTCATGCAAATTGCTGATACAGATTATTTTGTGAGAATAAAGCAGCTTAGAAATAATACATCATCAGAGGTACTGAAAGGAGAGGCTGGAACACCCTATGGACAATATTCACCCAAAACAGGGCAGGTTGATTATATATATTCAATAAGGTTTTCAGAAACTGCTGAAACTACAAAATTTGTTACTTTGATTACAATTGAAGATGAAAATGGAAGAAATATTGATATTGCCCAATTTAATTGGAATGACGATGAGAAAGCCTTTTGGTACATGGATAATGAAAACAATGAGCAGATGATAAAGTTGCGCGAAAATTAAAAAAGCATTATTCCAATAACTTTTTTGATAAAAAATTTTAGAAAGGGAGTGGAAATTAATAATGCAAGAAAGCCCAAAAAAGAACGTAGTGGGGAAATGTTGGGTGCGTAACCATAATATTCTTATCCCAATTTCTTTATTTATATTTTTTTCTTTGTTAGGGGGGCTTAGTAGCTGTTGTCGTCCAAGCATCGCTTGGACGACCGGTGAGGTCGAGTCCTCACCGGTCGCCGATGAATCCTTACCAAAAGAAGAAGAACTGTTTGCGTCGGAAACGCTTGAAAGCAGCAACAAGGAATTTTTAACAGAATGGGAAAAACAACTGGAGAAGGAGATCCTTAGTAGCAGCAATAAAGCCTATGCAAATGTTATTAATGGAACTGGAAAGAATGACAACCCAATCACAGTTCCCTATGACTGGAGCTGCGCCAAGTATCTGGATACAGATACCAGCTTTTGCTACCAAATGCATGGCTTTCTTTTTCTGGATATATCCTATTCTGCTTATGTTGACAGCGGGGATGAGGCATATACGAAACTGATTATGGACTTTATCGTGGATTGGGTCAATAGCAATCCGACCATTGATTTTGACAACAAGTGGGCATGGAATGACGATTCAGTTGCCCGTCGAGTCCTGCGCATGAGTTGGTATTTTTCCCGGTGGGAACAAGACTTTACTCCCGAGGACGGAGAAAGGATTAGAGAATCTCTGGCGGAACAGGCTGATCTGCTTGCTCAGGAGTCCTTCTACAAAAAGCGTCATAATCATGGAATGTATCAGGATTTGGGGCTGACTGCTTATGCACTGCTGCTGGCAGAGGAGCCCTTGCGTCAGCAGTATTTAGATTTGGCCGCAAAGCGTTCCAGAGAGTACTTTGAATTTTGCTTTACTGAAGATGGTGTTCATACAGAACACTCCCCAGATTATCAAAGAAACGTAGCCATAAAGATGTTGCGGTTCAGCGCTATTTTCTCCGAAATTGATTCCGAATATGCACAATGGCTGGCAGATCTTTATGAGAAAACGGGGGTGTATCTGGCGATGATCGTACAGCCGGATAATTCTTGGCCTTCCATCGGAGACAGCATCCGCAGATATTCACCATTGGTCGGTTTGCAGTATAGTAATCCGGAATTTAATTATGTGGCATCGGGTGGAACAGCGGGCGTTCAGCCACCGGCTGATATCGTATTCCCGCAAGGGGGCTATGCCGTTATGCGCAGTTCCTGGGAAGACACGCCGGAGGAGTCAACCTATCTCTTATTTATGGCGTCTACGCATTCGAGGGCGCATAAGCACGGCGATGATTTGAGCTTCATACTTTACCACAAAGGCGACCTGTTTGTAGAGGCCGGGAACAGAGATTATAACTACACTCATGAAATGACCAAACATGCCTACTCCGGCTATGCGCATAATGTCCTCTGTGTGGATGATCAGGCGTTTCCGGTTACCTTTGGCGCGTCTGGGTCACAGTCGATTACTGATGCGGCGTATAACACAAAGATCACCTCATATGATATGGATTCTCCAGTAAAAACGGCTTCCGCAGTTCAGACACGTTTTGAAAATGTGAAACAGGAGCGGACCCTGGCTTATGATAAGGGAAACGGAGTTGTGACCATTACAGACGACCTGGAGGTGAAGGAAGCCAGCAAGTGTACATTGTTGCATCACCTCGCGGAAGGAATTGAGGTACAGGAAACCGACGGCGGCTGGCTGCTCCTGCGGGGCGATGCCGCAGTGGCGCAGGTCACGGTTTCCAGTTCCCTTGCTGAGCAAGTCGAGCTGTCTGCTGTTACCGGCGGCAGCGAGGGCAGCGATCCCTATTATACCTGGCTGTTTGAAGGAGAGAAAGAACCAAAGATTGGTTCTCTGCTGAAGGTAGACAGCCAATGTCCCGCAGGTGCGGTGCAAATTGTTACTACAATCGTGCTTTTATGATAGAAGCAAAAAGAACAAATGTTCGCAAAATGACACTTCATAATGAATAGAGGAGGAACTTGAAAATATGAAAACAACAAAGAAATCAGCCATCGCTATACTGGTGATGCTCCTGCTTTTAACAGGCTGCACGTACAATGCTGACAGTGAAGCAAGCCAAGAGGTCGGTGATGCCACAAACTCACAGCAGCAAAACGAAAATGATAAAAGTATGATACTGAAATTTACGCCAAAGGATGTATCTATCAGCCAGAATGATAATGAGGTCACGTTTAAAAACAGCTATGAGCCTGACCTGGTGGAGTATGCCTGGTATATTATTGACGACGAGAAAAAAGAGACAATTGACAAAATTATGTATAACAAAACGGACGGAACGTTAGTTTATACATTTGATCATGACGGACATTTTCGGGTAAAGGCTTTTGTCAGAGCAAAAGATGATGCAGAAAACAAATTATCAAAAATAATTGCGGATGTTTATGTTGAGGACGGGAATGTAACAGTCGTATCAACTAATCCCTCTTAAGGAGGCGGAGCCTTGAATCGTGCCCGTCCTGTCAGGCGGCGGGCACGATGAAATTTCGCCAGGGCATTTTAAAAGGCAAACCCCCGAAGCCGTTGCGGCATCGGGGGTTTGAGAGATTTTAGCGCTTGGAGAACTGAGGCGCGCGGCGGGCGGCCTTGAGGCCGTACTTCTTGCGCTCCTTCATGCGAGGGTCGCGGGTGAGGAACCCGGCGGCCTTCAGAGCGGGACGGAACTCGGGGTTCATCTCCAGCAGGGCGCGGGAGATGCCATGGCGCAGGGCGCCGGCCTGGCCGGTGACGCCGCCGCCGGTGACGGTGGCGGTGATGTCCACCTTGCCGACGACGCCGGTGGTATTCAAGGGCTGGCGGACCACCATCTTCAAGGTCTCCAGGCCGAAGTACTCCTCAATGTCGCGGCCGTTAATGGTGATGCTGCCGGTGCCGGTGGGGAACAGGTGGACGCGGGCCACGGAGGATTTCCGGCGGCCGGTGCCGTAATGATAAGGCTTCTTGCTCTTGTACATGATCCGTTACCTCCTTATTCCACGGTCCAGGTCTCGGGCTTCTGGGCGGCGTGGGGGTGGCTGTCGCCGCGGTAGATCTTCAGCCGGGTGAGAGAGTCCTTGGTGACGATGTTGCGGGGCATCATGCCGCGCACCGCCAGCCGGACGGCCAGCTCAGGCTTGTTCTGCATCAGCAGGCGGTACTTGGTCTCTTTCAGGCCGCCCACATAGCCGGAGTGGGTGCGGTAATACTTCTGCTCCAGCTTCTTGCCGGTGAGGACGGCCTTGTCCGCGTTGATGACGATGACGAAGTCGCCGCAGTCGGCGTGGGGGGTATACTCGGGCTTGTGCTTGCCCCGCAGGATGGTGGCGGCGGCGACAGCGGTCTTGCCCAGAGGCTTGCCGGCAGCGTCCAGCACATACCACTTGCGCTGGATGTTACCCTTGTTTGCCATAAAGGTAGACATTTCTGGTTTCCTCCATTTATGTTCAATTTGTTTGAAACATGGGAACGCTCCCCTTTACAATGGGGAGCATAGTGTATTATAATGCCAAAAAGCGGGTGTGTCAATGAAAAAAAGAGAATTTTTCGAAATATTTTTGAAATCCTCTCTTAAACGCGCGATTTCAGATAAATACTCGTTTTTTCTCGTTTTGATATTTTTCTTTTTTATGAAGGGAGGCGCTGATCATGCGCCTGATTCTGTCCCATATGCGCCGGTGCATTGAGGACTACAACATGATACAGCCCGGCGACAGGATCGCCGTGGGCGTGTCCGGCGGCAAGGACTCGCTGGCCCTGCTGTACGCCATGGCCAAGCTGCGGGAGTTCTACCCCGCGCCCTTTGAGCTCCACGCCGTCACGGTGCACCCCGGCCCCGAGGAGATGGACTTCACCCCGGTGGCGGCGCTGTGCCGGGAGCTGGGGGTGGAGTATCACCTGGTGCGGACGGAGATTTTCCACATCATTTTCGACTGCCGCCGCGAGAAGAACCCCTGCTCCATGTGCGCGAAAATGCGCCGGGGGGCCATGCACAACGCCCTGAAGGAGCTGGGCATTCACAAGGTGGCCCTGGGCCACCACTTTGACGACGCGGTGGAGACCTTTTTCCTGTCCCTGTTCTACGAGGGCCGTCTGTCCTGCTTCCAGCCGGTGACCTACCTGGACCGCACCGGCATCACCCAGATCCGCCCTCTGCTGTACTGCGGGGAGGGCACGCTGAGAAACGCCGCTCAGCGGTATAACCTGCCTGTGGTCCACAACCCCTGCCCCGCCGACGGCAACACCCGGCGGCAGGAGGTGAAGGAGCTGGTGGCCCGGCTGTCCAAGAACTACCCTAAGCTGAAGGACTACGTATTCGGGGCCATGCAGCGCCTGCCCCTGCCCGAGTGGGGCCCGGTGGAGAGCAGCCGCGGCATTAAGCGGTACGCGGCGGAAAAAAGCGGCACGGACCGCCCTTGCAATTTTTTGCAGGACAGGCTATAATTGATGAAACTCAGGAGCACAAAAGGAGTGATCGCCATGAAACAAATGAAAAGCGCCGTCTGCCTGCTGCTGGCAGCGGCGCTGGCGGCGCTGCCGGCCTGCGGCGCCGGGACTGAAAGCGGGAGGACAGGGGATAAGTCCCTGTATGAACGGGGCCTGGACATGATTGCCCTGATGCAGGAGATGGCCGCCAGCGACGAGTACATCGCGCTGATGTCAAGCAGCGAGGAGTTCAAGGACGTCCTGTCCACCGCGGCCCAGGGAGATGTTTCCCACCCTCAGGCCGTGTACCGCATCAAAGTTTTGGGAAACTCGTTTTTTGATTTGGCCGGGGCAGACATAGACGGGCTGTCCGAGGCGCTGCGCGACAACCTGGAATCGAAGCTCAATGCGGCGATTTTCACTCAGATCAACGCGCAGGGCGGATCAATGGCGCTGGCGGCCGCCAGCATATGCACCGTTGGGGCAACGTTTGTCAGCGACGAGCTGACGGAGGATGTGGTCTACCTGTATACCTTTGAGGATGCCGCTCCGGCGGCGGTGACCTTCGGCAAGGGCGAGGGCGGCGCGGTATCTGCCACAGGAATGTTCATCCTTTACGACGGGTTCCGGCCCAAAGACGAAGCGGATCTGCGCCAGATGCTGGTGGGCATCGACATCCAGGTGGAAGAGGTCGAGACGTAAATAAACCGGAAACATGAGCCCCTCGGTGCAAACCGGGGGGCTTCTGGTTACAGCGACAGGATAAATTGTAACGCCGTCCGCGGGGTCTGGGCTCCGTGGAACCGCTCCCAGGCCACAGCCTGACGGTGGAGCTCCTCCCGGTCCAGCTGGACCCCGTTCTGGTCCGCCAGCATGTCCACCAGGGCCAGGAACTCAGTCTTGTTCAGCCCCTGAAACAGCACCCGGACCCCGAACCGGTCGGCAAGAGAGGTCTTCTCCCGGATGGTCTCGGACCGGTCCATCTCGTCCCCGGCCCGCTCGGAAATGGTCTGGCGCACCAGATGGCGGCGATTGGAGGTGGCGTACACCGCCACGTTTTGGGGCCGGCGCTCCACGCCGCCCTCCAGGATGGTTTTAAGTATCGAGTAAGTGGGGTCGTCCCGGTCAAAGGTCAGATCGTCGATGAACACGATGAACTTCTGCCGCCGCCCGTCCAGCTTCCGGATGAGGGCGGGCAGGCCGCCCAGATTCTCCTTGTCCGCCTCAATGAGCCGCAGCTCCTCCATCCCCGGCAGGGTGAGCAGGTTCTTCACCGTGGCCGACTTGCCCGTGCCGCTCTCGCCGTAGAGCAGGACGTTGTTCACGTATTTCCCCTCAATCAAGGCGCGGGTGTTGCGCGCCACCTCGGCCCGCTGACTGTCGTAGCCCAGCAGCTGGTCTGAGGACGGGCAGTCCGGATGGGCCACCGGGATCAGCTCACCGCGGTCCCACACGAAGGCGCGGTAGCGGGCGAACAGCCCCGCGCCCTCCTCCCGGTACGCCTTGGTAAGCTGGTCGTAGGAGAAGGGCACCCCCCGCTGCCACCGGGGCAGGGAGGTGAGCACTCCCTGGTAGTCGCTGTCCAGCAGCTTCCCCAGGTGGCTCAGCCACTTGTCGCAGTCCACGCTGGCCAGCAGCTCAAAGGCGGATATGTCCAGCTTGGCCGCCTGCTCCAAAGCCGGGTCCCGGTCCCCCCGGCCGGCCAGCAGGGGATAGGGCCCCTCCGACCACCGCAGAGCCTCCCCCAGCCAGTGGCCCAGCCCCGGCCAGCCCTCCACACGGAGCTGGTAGAACAGGTCGGTGTAGGCCTCCAGCCCGCCCGGCCCGTCCCCGTGGGCGGAGCAGGTCAGCAGGCGCAGGGCCCGCTCCATCACCGGCTGGGTGAGGATGTCTTTATACGCCGTCACGCCCCGCAGGGCGGCCAGCATGGTTTTCACATTCATGGAAATCACCCCAGTGGGGATATTATAGTGGAAAACGCTCCAAAAGACAATCCCCCATTTCTGCGGGAAATTCTGACTTGCCACTTTCTATTTTTTCCCCGCTGTGGTAAAATACCTGAGCATGAACCAATACATCACACTGACCGGGAGGCATTTTATTATGGAATTGAATGAAAAAACACTGTCCAGCCAGCAGGTTTTTAACGGCCGGCTGCTGAAGGTATATCTGGACCAGGTGGAGCTGACCGGCGGCGGCACCTCCAGCCGGGAATTTGTCCACCACCCCGGCGGCGTGGCGGCGGTGGCCCTGGACGGGGACGGGAACGTCTACCTGGAGCGTCAGTTCCGCTACCCCTACCACAAGGTGGTCACCGAGATCCCGGCGGGCAAGCTGGAGCCGGGGGAGGACCCCTTCGACGCCATCCGGCGGGAGCTGAGCGAGGAGATCGGCGCCGAGGCTGGCCGGTGGGACGCGCTGGGCTACATCATGCCCAGCGTGGGCTACACCGACGAGATGCTGTACCTGTACCTGGCCCGTGACCTGAGCTTTGGGGCGCGGCACCTGGATCAGGACGAGTTTTTGGAGCCCTTCAAGCTGCCCTTCGCCGAGGCGCTGGCCCAGGCGGCGGACGGGCGGATCAACGACGCCAAGACGGTGGCGGCCCTGTTCCGGGCGGAAAAACTGATGCGGGAGGAAGCTGATGGGTAAAAAAATCCTGGTGGTGGAGGACGAGCGCAACATCGTGGACATCCTCACCTTCAACTTGGCCCGGGAGGGGTACGACACCCTGGAGGCCCTGGACGGGGCAGCGGGGCTGCGCCTGGCCCTGGAGCAGGACCCGGACCTGATCCTGCTGGACCTGATGCTGCCTAAGATGGACGGCTTCGAGGTGTGCCGCCGCCTGCGGGAGCAGGGGCGGGCCACCCCCATCATCATGCTCACCGCCCGGGAAGAGGAGACGGACAAGGTGCTGGGGCTTGAGCTGGGGGCGGACGACTATATCACCAAACCCTTCTCCATGCGGGAGCTGCTGGCCAGGGTGAAAAGCAACATCCGCCGCACGGAGATGCTGGCAAAGGCCGGCTCCCAGGGCTCCGGAAACCGGCTGGAGCTGGGCAGGGTGCAGGTGGACACGGACACTATGATCGTCTATAAGGACGGCGAGGCCCTGGACCTGACCCAGCGGGAGTACGAGCTGGTGAAGACCCTGGCCTCCAGCCGGGGGCAGGCCGTGTCCCGGGAGTCGCTGATGAAGCAGGTGTGGAACTTCGACGGCTTTGTGGGCGATGTGCGGGCGGTGGACGTGGCCATCCGCCGCCTGCGGGAAAAGCTGGAGGACGACCCCGCCGACCCCAAGTTTATCGTCACCCGCAGAGGGCTGGGTTACGCCTTTGGCGTGTGACCGGCTCTGCCATTTTACCTGAGAGGAGGACGCGCCCATGCGCCGCAGCCTGCACATCAAGCTGGTGCTCATCATGGTGCTGCTCATCGTGTCGCTGATGGTGGTGGTGGGCGCGTTTTTGATGAACTCGGTCACCGGCTACTATATCCACGAGTTTTACCAGCAGATCGCCGACGCCTTTGGGGAGGACAATGTGGACTTTGTCCGGGACCTTCAGACCGCCACCGGCGCCGAGGATGAAGCCGACGGGGCGGATATGGTGGGGGCGGTGCTGGCCCTCTACGAGGGCGTGCTGGGGGTGGACCGCCGCAACCGCAACTACTTCGTGCTGGATGGGACCACCGGCCGGTATCTCACCGGCTCCGCCCCCGCCCCGGAGGGGGGCGTGTCCATCACGCCCAACATCTCCACCGCCCTGCTGGGGAAGGTGGGGGACGACAGCAGCGTCACCGCCGACTACATGGACGCGGCCATCCCCATCACCCGGGGGGGACAGTCCTACATCGTCTATATCCTGGACAGCCGGGAGACCGCCCGCAGCCTCAACGCCGAGATGTTTTCCCTCATCATTGAGGCGCTGGTGCTGGGCCTCATCATCTCCATCCTGCTGTCCTTCCTGCTGGCCAAGACCATGGTCAACCCCATCCAGCGGCTGACCAACGGCATTGAGGGGGCGGCCCGGGGGGACTTCTCTCGGAAGCTGGAGGTGAGCTCCGGCGACGAGATCGGCCAGCTCACCGAGAGCTTCAACGCCATGGCCCAGCAGCTGGAGACCACCATCGCCGCCGTGGAAAACGAGCGCAACAAGCTGGACACCCTGTTCCTTCACATGGCCGACGGGGTGGTGGCCTTCGACCGGGAGGAGCGGGTGATCCACTCCAACCCCGCCGCCGCCCGGCTCCTGGGCCGGGCCTTCACCCAGGAGGACCGGTACGGCGAGCTGTTCGGCGACCTGTTCCCCTTCGAGCAGGCGGAGGCGGCGGACGGCCACCTGTCGGGGGCCCGGCGGGTGGAGGGGCGGCATTTGGAGCTGCTGCTGGCCCCCTTCGCCCGGGCCAACCAGGGCGGCGTCCTGGTGCTCATCCACGACGTCACCGAGCAGCGCAAGGCCGAGCAGATGCGCAAAGACTTTGTTGCCAACGTGTCCCACGAGCTGCGCACCCCTCTGACCAACATCAAGAGCTACGCCGAGACCCTGGACGACGGGGTGGGGGACCTGTCCCCGGAGATGGAGCACAAATTCCTGGGGGTCATCCTCAACGAGTCCGACCGCATGACCCACATCCTCCAGGACCTGCTCACCCTGTCCCGGTTCGACTCCGGGCGGGACGAGCTGCGCCTGACCCGGTTCCCCTTCGCCAAGGCGGTGGACGACACCTATCAGGCCATCCTCATGGACGCCCAGAACCACGCCCACACCGTGGAGCTGGACCTGCCCGGCAGCCTGCCGGAGGTCCGGGCGGACCGGGAGCGGGTGATGCAGGTGATGATGAACATCGTGTCCAACGCCATCAAGTACACCCCCGACGGGGGGCGCATCCGCATATCCGCCGGGCGGACCGGGGACCAGGTGTGGATGGAGGTGGACGACAACGGCATCGGCATCCCGGAGAGCGACCGGGACCGCATTTTCGAGCGGTTCTACCGGGTGGACAAGGCCCGCTCCCGCCAGTCGGGGGGCACGGGGCTGGGACTGTCCATCGCGCAGGAGATCATGCACCGCCACGAGGGCAGCCTGTATCTGGTGGACAAGGAGGAGCCCGGCCTGACCATCCGCATGGAGCTGCCCATCCGGGGTCCCCGGGAGGAGGCCGCCCATGAGAAATAAACGGCGCTGGACTGAGCTGGGGAAGGACGCGCTCATCGTCCTGCTCACCCTGTCCGCCGTGTACCTGCTGTCCATGACGCCCCTGGTGCGGGACAGCGGCGTCATGGAGCTGCTCGCCCCCAGGGAGAGCCCCGGCGCGGGCACGTCCAGCGGGGACGGAACGGCGGCCATGCTCCCCGCCCGGCTGGCCATCACCGGGGCGGGAGGGCGTTTCGGCATCCAGTACGACGAGGCGCGGCTGGAGGAGCAGTTCCCCCCTCTGGGCGCACTGCTGGGGGACGCGCTGGCCTCCGCGGGCCAGCCCCAGTCCATGGACGAGCAGGAGTGGCGGCGGCATCTGGGCGGCCGGAGCGTCTACTTTGACTTTCAGGGGGACATGCCCCTGTCCGCCCTGGAGCACTGGCTCCAGGGGGTGGGGGATCAGCCCCTGGAGGGCTCCGCCCGGCGGATGATGCTGTGCGCCGGGGCGGGAGATCAGGTGCTCCTGTGCTGGCAGGACGCGGACAGCGGGTCGTTTTTCTCCTGCTCCACCGCCCTGACCCAGAGCCTGAACCTGGACCCGGCCGTAGAGGGGATCACCTCCAACGGGGCCTATTTCGCCTTTGAGGACCCGGCCCTGGCGGACCGTCTGGCCCCCTACACCCTCATCACCGAGGGGGAGCAGAGCGGGACGCGGTACGACGCAGGCGTTCCCCTGACCGGGGAAGCCCAGGCACTGGTGCTGTCCGCCCTGTCCTTCAACAGCCAGAACCACGCCCCGGGCAGCGGCGGCGAGGTGTATCTGGACGGCGGCGACCGGCTGGTGGTGGGGTCCAACGGCACCATCACCTACCGGGCGGCCCAGGGGGAGAAATACCCGGTGGGCATCGGCCCGGCCGGCGGAGTGGAGGCCGCCCGTTCCCTGGCGGAGGCCACTTTGGGGGCGCTGTGCGGCGAGGCGCGGCTGTACCTCATGTCCGCCCGGGAGACCGGCGGGGAGCTGCGGATTCAATTCGGCTACCTGCTGGGGGGCGGCGCGGTGCACCTGGGCAGCGAGGGCTGGGCGGCGGAATTCGCGGTGCGGGACGGCTATATCATCCGGTTCACTCTGCGCTTCCGCAGCTACACCACCAACGGAGAGCAGACCCTGCTGCTGCCCATCGACAAAGCGGCGGCCATGCTGCCGGACCTGACGGACCAGCGGCGGGAGCTGGTGATCCAGTACCTGGACGGCGGCGGGGCGGAGCTGTCCCCGGACTGGGTGGCGGTGTGAGAGGGGGAGGCCCATGGAGTGGCCCAAGCTGAAAAATATCATCATCCTCATCCTGCTGATTGTCAACGGCTTTCTGCTGGTGCTGGTGGGCGCCCGGCGGGAGGAGTCCGCCCGGTATGAGCGGACGGCACTGGAGCAGACGGTGCAGGTGCTGGAGCAGGGCGGCATCCAGGTGGACATCGAGGCCGTCACCTCCGCCGGGGGGCTGGTCCCCATGGCGGTGGACCGGAACCTGGAGCGGGAGGCCAGACTGGCCCAGGCCCTGCTGGGTGAGCCCGTCCAGGGGGAGAACCGGGGCGGCGGGCTGTACCTGTACCAGGGGACGCTGGGTGAGCTGAGCCTCCGGGCGGGCGGCGAGCTGTCCGCCGAATTTGAGCGGGACAAGCACTGGCAGACCGCCCGTCCGGAGGACCACGCCGCCGCCCTGCTGAAGCAGCTGGGGATCGAGGCGGTTCAGACCGGCTTTGCAGAGCAGGGGGACGAGACCGCCGTCCGCTTCCGCCAGAGCTGGAACGGCACGGCGGTGTTCTCCTGCGAGGTGGAGCTTGTGTACCGGGACGGATATCTCACCGCCCTGCGGGGCTCCCTGCTCACCGCCGGGACGGGAACGGCGGAAACCGGCACGCCCCTGACCCTGCCCACAGCGCTGATGCGCTTCTCCGAGGAGCTGAGCGCCACCGGCGACGTGTGCTCCGCCGTCCGGTCCATGGAGGCAGGGTACTGGGCCTTTACCCAGTCTCTGTCCGGCGGGGCCCGGCTGGCCCCGGTGTGGCTGGTGTCCACCGACACCTCCGACTACTACCTGGACTGCGTCACCGGAACGCTGACCCGGCTGTCTGACCGCTGACCGCCCTGTGCCCCTCCCGGCGGGCGCGGGCGGAACGGCGTCCCCTCCCCTGCGGGGACGGCGCTCTGCCTTGTAACCGCCGCGCATGTCTGACAAGCCCCCCTTCATAGGATAGGCAGTAACTATCCTGTGAAGGGGGGCGAGGCTTTGTCCACCATATTGGCCGGGACCCTGCTGCTCACCGCCACCGGGCTGTTCTCCCAGGTGGTGGGGTTTTTATACCGCATGGCCCTGTCCCGGCTCATCGGCGCGGAGACTATGGGGCTGTATCAGCTGGTGATGCCGGTGTACTCCGTGCTCATGTCGGTGACCGCCGTGGGGCTGACGGTGGCGGTGTCCACCCTGTCCGCCCGGTATCACGCCCTGGGCGACAGCGGCACGGTGAGGCTGGTGCTGCGCCGGGCGCTGCAAAACTTTCTCCTGCTGGCCGTCCCCCTGGGGCTGGCGGTGGTGGTGCTGTCCGACCCCATCTCCGTGTACCTGCTGGGGGACGCCCGGACCAGACTGGGCGTGGTGATCATGGTGCCCTGCATGCTGCTCACCGGGGTGGAAAACCTCCACAAGCACTGCTTCTACGGTATCGGCCGGGTGCGGCCTCCCGCCGCCGTGGAGACCGCCGAGCAGCTCATACGGGCGGGGGCGGTGCTGCTCCTGCTGGCAGCCCTGCTGCCCCGGAGCGCGGAGGAGACGGTGGGGATCATCGCCCTGGGCATGGTGCTGTGCGAGGTGTTCTCCGCCTGCGCCCTGACCCTGCTGTTCCGACGGTACTGGAGGCGTTTCCCGCCGGGCGAGCCGGGGGAGAATGTGAGCGGAAAGCGGCTGATGGCCATCGCCCTGCCGGTGGGGGCCACCTCCCTGCTGGGTACGCTGCTGGGCTCCGCCAACTCGGTGCTCATACCCGC
Source organism: uncultured Oscillospiraceae bacterium (assembly GCA_949841465.1). Classification (GTDB taxonomy): domain Bacteria; phylum Bacillota; class Clostridia; order Oscillospirales; family Oscillospiraceae; genus Enterenecus. The sequence continues at coordinate 4,800 of CATKZW010000002.1, read as the reverse complement.
CAAGCTGGTGGAGGGCGGCATGGCCCTGCCCGACGCCATGTCGGAGTTCGGGGTGCTGTCCGGCATGACCCTGCCCATGCTGGGCCTGCCCACGGGCTTTATCGGGGCGCTGTGCCTGGTGATGGTGCCCGACCTGTCCCGGCGCACCGCCCAGGGTGACAGGCGGGCGGCGGGGGGCTTTCTGGACCGGGTGATGTCCGCAACCTCCCTGCTGATGGCCCCAGCCATGGCCCTGCTGACGGTGATCGGCCCCACGGTGGGGGCGGCGCTGTTCCGGGACGACCGGGTGGGAGAGCTGATCCTGCCCCTGGCGGCGGGGACCCTGCTGGGCTGCTACCAGTCGGTGCTGTCCGGGGCGCTGAACGGCCTGGGGCTCCAGGGGAAAGCCGCCCGGAACGCCATCCTCAGCGACGTGGTGCAGCTGGCGTTCACGTTTTTTGCCGTGTCCCGGTTTGGGCTGGCGGGGTTCGCGGCGGGGTACGCGGCCTCCGGCCTGGCCGGGGCGGGGCTGAACCTGGCCTCCGTCCTGCGGGCCGCGGGGCTGCGGGTCAAGGCGTTTGAGTGGTTCGTCCGCCCCCTGCTGGCGGCGGGGCTGATGGGGCTGTGGTGCAATCTGCTGTTCCGCGCCATGATCGACGCGGGGTGCAGCCACGGCGGGGCGTCGCTGGCGTGCACGGCGCTGGGAATTGTGGTATACGCCGCCGCGCTGCTGGCCCAGGGCGGCCAAAGGCCGCTGGGACAGTCGTTGGGGTGAAGCCCCAATGACGTCCCCAGGGCGGCCAAAGGCCGCTGGGACAGTCGTTGGGGTGAAGCCCCAATGACGTCCCCAGGGCGGCCAAAGGCCGCTGGGACAGTCGTTGGGGTGAGGCCCCAATGACGTCCCCAGGGCGGCCAAAGGCCGCCTCCTAGGAAAAGAGGGGGGAACAAAATGAAACCTCGCATCCTGATTTCCACCGGCGGAGGAGACGCCGCCAATTACCTGGCCGCCATCCAAGCAGCCGGAGGCGTAGGGGAGGCGCAGTACCTCCCCGCCCCCGACCTATCCTATGACGGGCTGGTTTTGGCGGGCGGGGACGACATGGATCCAGCCCTGTTCGGCCAGGAGGACCGGGGGTCCCGAGGCGTCGACCGGGCCCGGGACGGCGCGGAGCTGGCCCTGCTGGACGCGTTCTGCGGGGCCGGAAAGCCGGTGCTGGCCATCTGCCGGGGGCATCAGGTGGTGAACGTATGGCTGGGGGGCGACCTGATCCAGGACCTGGGGCCCGAGCTCACCCCCTTCCATCAAAGGGAGCAGGGCGATCAGGTCCACCTGATTCGGGCGGCGGAGGGCACGCTCCTCCGCCGGCTGTACGGCCCGGTGTTCCCGGTGAACAGCGCCCACCACCAGGGGGTGGGGCAGCTGGGCCGGGGTCTGCGGGCATCCGCCTGGTCCGAGGGCGGCGTGGTGGAGGCGTTGGAGCATGAGCACCTCCCGCTGATTTCCGTCCAGTTCCACCCGGAGCGGATGATTGGGGCGCTGGCCCGGCCCGACACGGTGGACGGCGGGGCGGTCTTCCGGGCGTTCCTGCCGCTGTGCCAGAGGTGAGGGCAAAGGGCCTTCCTTTTTTCTTTGAAAAGAAAAAAGGAAGCGAAAAAAAGAAGCTTTTAGACTTCGTCATTGGGACAGCCGCGTTTTTGTGGGTCAGGTCAATACAGTCGACATGGCAGGAAATGCGGAAATATTTACTTTAGCACTCTCCGCGTGAGAGTGCTAATTGTTTACAGGCAGTTCATGAATTTTGGGCGGGGCAGGGTATACTAGTAAATGAAATGACAGGTTGGAGCGCGGCGAGCCTGCCGGCGATGGGACACAATAATGTCCAAAGTTTAAAAATTTCTTTTCGCTTCCTTTTTTAAAGGAAGCCGCCGAAGACACGTCCCGCGCTTCTCGAAAAGGAGTGAATTTCACCATGAATATGAACCAATTTACCCAGAAATCCCTGGAGGCCATCCAAAACGCCCAAAACCTTGCCACCCAGCACGGCAACCAGCAGATTGAGCAGTGCCACCTGCTGCTGGCCCTGACGGACCAGGAGGGCGGCTTCATCCCCCAGCTGCTCACCCACATGGGGCTGACGTTGGAGTCCTTTCGGGCCGCCGTCCGCCACGAGGTGGAGAGGCTGCCCAAGGTGTCCGGCTCCGGCCGGGAGGCGGACAAGGTCTACATCTCCGCCGGGGTGGACAAGGCCATGAACCAGGCCCTGACCATCGCAGGCGGCATGAAGGACGAGTTTGTCTCGGTGGAGCACCTTCTGCTGGCCCTCATCGACACCGCGGACAGCAATTTGAAGGAGCTGTTCCGCACCTACAACATTGACAAGGAGAAGGTCATGCAGGCCCTGGCCGCCCTGCGGGGGAACCAGCGGGTGACCTCCGACAACCCGGAGGACACCTACGAGGCGCTGAAAAAGTACGGCGCCGACCTGGTGGAACGGGCCCGGCAGAACAAGCTGGACCCGGTGATCGGCCGGGACGATGAGATCCGCAACGTCATCCGCATTCTCAGCCGCAAGAGCAAGAACAACCCCGTCCTCATCGGTGAGCCCGGCGTGGGCAAGACCGCCATTGCCGAGGGGCTGGCCCAGCGCATCGTCAAGGGCGACGTACCCGCAGGGCTGAAGGACAAGACCGTGTTCGCCCTGGACATGGGGGCCCTCATCGCCGGGGCCAAGTACCGGGGCGAGTTCGAGGAGCGGCTGAAGGCGGTTTTGAACGAGGTGAAGCAGTCCGAGGGCCGCATCCTGCTGTTCATCGACGAGCTGCACACCATCGTGGGCGCGGGCAAGACCGAGGGAGCCATGGACGCGGGCAACCTGCTCAAGCCCATGCTGGCCCGGGGCGAGCTGCACTGCATTGGGGCCACCACCCTGAACGAGTACCGCCAGTATATCGAGAAGGACGCCGCCCTGGAGCGCCGCTTCCAGCCCGTGATGGTGTCCGAGCCCACGGTGGAGGACGCGGTGGCTATACTTCGGGGGCTCAAGGAGCGCTATGAGGTATTCCACGGCGTGAAAATCACCGACGGAGCCATCGTGGCCGCCGCCACCCTGTCCAACCGCTATATCACCGACCGCTTCCTGCCCGACAAGGCCATCGACCTCATCGACGAGGCCTGCGCCCTCATCCGCACCGAGATGGACTCCATGCCCACCGAGCTGGACGTGATCTCCCGGAGGATCATCCAGTGCGAGATCGAGGAGGCGGCGCTGAAAAAGGAGGACGACCAGCTCTCCCAGGCCCGTCTGGCGGACATCCAGAAGGAGCTGGCCGAGCTGCGGGATCAGTTCAACGCGGGCAAGGCCAAGTGGGAGAACGAGAAGAACGCCATCGGCAAGGTGCAGAAGCTGCGGGAGGACTTGGAGGCCGCCAACGCCCAGCTGGAGAAGGCCCAGCGGGAGTACGACCTGGAAAAGGCCGCTCAGCTGCAATACGGCGCGATCCCGGAGCTGAAAAAGCAATTGGAGGAGCAGGAGCGCTGTGCCGCCCAGTCCAAGGAGGACAACCTGCTCCGGGACAAGGTCACCGAGGAGGAGATCGCCCGCATCGTGGAGCGCTGGACGGGCATCCCCGTGGCCAAGCTGATGGAGGGTGAACGGGAAAAGCTGCTCCACCTGGAGGACATCCTGCACCGGCGGGTGGTGGGCCAGGAGGAGGCCGTGCGGCTGGTGAGCGAAGCCATCCTCCGTTCCCGGGCGGGCATCGCCGACCCAGATAAGCCCATCGGCTCCTTCCTGTTCCTGGGCCCCACCGGCGTGGGCAAAACGGAGCTGGCCAAGGCTCTGTCCGAGGCGCTGTTCGACAGCGAGAAGAACCTGGTGCGCATCGATATGAGCGAGTATATGGAGAAGTTCTCCGTCTCCCGGCTCATCGGGGCCCCTCCGGGGTACGTGGGCTATGAGGAGGGCGGCCAGCTCACCGAGGCGGTGCGCCGCCATCCCTACTCCGTCATCCTGTTCGACGAGGTGGAAAAGGCCCACCCGGACGTGTTCAACGTATTACTGCAGGTATTGGACGACGGCCGCATTACGGACAGTCAAGGCCGGACGGTGGACTTCAAGAACACCGTCATCATCCTCACCTCCAACCTGGGCAGCCAGTTCCTGCTGGACGGCATCGGGGAGGACGGGGAGGTCAGCGCCCAGGCCCGTGCCCAGGTGGACGAACTGCTCAAGCGCTCCTTCCGGCCGGAGTTCCTCAACCGGCTGGACGAGATTGTGTTCTATAAGCCGCTGACGAAGGACAACATCTACCACATCATCGACCTGCTGCTGACGGGGCTGAACCGCCGTCTGGCGGATAAGCGCCTGAAGGTGGAGCTGACGGACGCCGCCAAGTCCCTGATCCTGGACGCAGCTTACGACCCCATGTACGGGGCCCGGCCCCTGCGGCGGTATCTCCAGCACACGGTGGAGAACCTGGTGGGCCGCAGGATCATCGCTGGGGAGGCCGCCCCGGATTCCACCCTCACCGTGGACGCGCAAAACGGCGAGCTGGTGATCAAATAATTCCGGCACGATAAACAGAGGGGCCCCCTTCTCTTATAGGGACAGTTCATACCGAGGCGGCAGAAACCTGATTCTTTCTGCTCCTCCTGGTTCGAGCCGTCTCTGTGGGAGAAGGGGGTCCCTCTGCTGCAGGGCAACAGCATTTAAGATTTGGCAAATAAAATTTGCAGGAAACGGTCAGGGTCAAGGGCGGCGGAAAAGCGTTTTCGCTTCATGCTGACCCTAGGGCCGAAGTCGGCGTGTTTGCAGAGAGCAA
>CATKZW010000001.1 GCA_949841465.1 uncultured Oscillospiraceae bacterium | reverse complement strand
ACGATGAGAATGAGGGGGACAGCAACAGCATCGCCCACCAAATCGAAATCCTCACCAAGTATGCCAAAGACCACGGGATAACCAATTATAAGGTGTATAAAGACGACGGTTATTCCGGCACCAGCTTCAAGCGCCCCGGCTTTCAAGAAATGATGGCCGACATTGAGGCGGGGCTGGTCGGTATGGTAGTAGTCAAGGATATGTCCCGGTTTGGCCGTAACTATCTGGAGGTAGGGCTGTATACGGAAATTCGCTTTCCAGAGATGGGAGTCCGTTTTATCGCCGTCAATGACGGAGTGGACAGCGACGATCAGATGGGCAACGACTTTACCCCGTTCCGCAATATCATAAACGAGTGGTACGCCAAGGACACCTCGAAGAAGATACGGGCGGTTTTCCGCAACAAGGGAATGTCCGGCCAGCGGCTGTCCACCAACGCCCCCTACGGATATATAAGGGGGGAGGACGGTCATCTGTTGGTAGACGAAGAAACGGCCCCGGTGGTAGAGCTGATTTTCCAGCTTTGTGCGGAGGGCAACGGCCCCGGCAAAATCGCCCGTATGCTGAAAGAGAGGGGCATCCCCACGCCGGGTACGGTTGAGTTCCAGCGCACAGGCCGGACGCGCAACTATCACCCGGACAATCCGTGCGGGTGGAATGAAAGCAGTATTTCCAATATTTTAGAGCAGGACGCCTATCTGGGCCGTACTACCAACTTCAAGACCACCAAGCTGTCCTACAAAAGCAAAAAAACCATTGAGAATACGCCGGACAAGTGGGTGGTATTTGAAGATACCCACAAAGCCATCATCGACCCGGAAACCTGGGAGATCGTACAAAAGGCGAGGGAACAGCGCCGCCGCCCCACCAAAATGGGAGAAATGGGGATGTTCTCCGGGCTGGCCTACTGCGCCGACTGTGGAGCGAGACTGTATCACTGCCGGACTACTTCATGGACGCATGAACAGGAGTGCTACACCTGCGCCACCTACCGCGGTAAAAAAGGTTGTAGCGCCCATTACATCCGGGCGGTGGTGTTGGAACAGCTTGTACTCCAAAATCTGCAACGGGTGGTAGCCTACGCCCAGGAGGATGAGGACGAGTTTGTGCGGCGCATCATGGAAAACAAGATGGCGTTACAGCGCACCGAGCAGGAAAAGGCCAAGCGTAAGCTGGAAAAGCAGGAGCGGCGCTATAACGAGCTGGATGCCATCATTCAAAGGCTTTATGAAGATCATGTTGTAGGTAAGCTGAGTGAGGAACGCTTTGCCAAGCTGTCCGAGGGCTACGAGCAGGAGCAAGCGAATCTGAAACAGTCCATAGAGGATCTGTCCGCTATCGTACACGCCGCTCAGACGCAGGCGGTCAATGTCCAGAGCTTTTTGAAAATTGTTAAGAAGTACACCCAGCCCACCGAGCTGACCCCGGCGCTTTTGCGGGAGTTTGTGGAGAAAATCGTTGTCCATGCCCCCGATAAGTCCAGCGGCCACCGCGTCCAGCGCATTGACGTACATTATAACTTCATTGGCGAGATTGATTTTTCACCGGAATTTAGCCGATATAGCAAAAAGACAACCGCATGACACCGTAGTATCATGCGGTTGCCACCCGACAAAGAAAACTTCTTTATCAGGCACGCCCTTCTGTCCCGCGGCCGTTTTCACTTGTGGTTACAGTTTTGAGCATGACCATCTTAGCATATATGGTTTCACGCCGCAATAGCAAAACACTGCCAATTCACTGCCAATTTACTGCCAATCGGGGAGCAACTCATCAAGAAGATCCAGGCTGTCTTTAGAAGTATAGCCCCACAGGATAGAGCTTACGGCCTCCATTGCCTCCTTTTGGCGCCTGTAGTAAGTACGAAAGCTGATATCATGTATGTGTGGCCGGAGCTGCTCGATAATTTCCTCCACATTGCGGAACTGTTGAGGGGACAGATAGGTGTAATAGAGCAGCCAGTAGTATTCCTCGCCGTTTTTGTGTCGGGTGCGCAGCAGTTCAACAGCGTTGTCCACTAACATAATCATTTTGTGGCTCCGCTCAATGCAGCGGGCGTGGTGTTCCAAGTCGGTGCCACCCAAATCCGCTCCGGCCAAATAAACCATATCCAGAAATCCCTCAATGTCCGTCCCGTACTCCAGGTGGAATTGGGTTTTCAGCCGCTGCACCGACAGCTCCAGGCTCCACGTCACGTCCCGGTATTTTCTCAACAGCCGGCGGGTGTCATGGTAGCGCGGGTCCTCCGTTACGTTCTTTTCCTTCCGTTTACCGGCCATTTTGACCTCTCCTTCCCGTGTCAACATATTCTTCCCAGGTGCATGAGTTGTGGGCTGGCCTGATATTCACCCACCGGGCAAAGGCTTTTTGCTCCCTAGTAGGCTCGCCGCCGTCGTAGTCCCGGTAGGGCTGGGCAAAGGGCAGTATGCCCAGCTTCTCCAATGCTAGCACACGGCGGTGGGCATCCTCCACGTCCTCCACCAGCACATAGGCCCACAGCCGGGATTTGGCGACCCCAGCCTCCCGGAGATAGGCTGCCGCTTGCTCAACTACCGGCAGCATGGCACTGGTATCGCAGGATAAGCGTACAAACCGAATCCAATGCAGCCGCGTCAGCAACTCCGCCACCCTTGGCGTGATCAGTCGGGCATCCAGGCCCTGGTTGAAATCTACCCACAACTGCTCATAGCCCAACTGCTCGATCTGGTCCATGCCGTGGTCACAGGCCAGTACGTTGTTATCCATGAGCACAAGCTCGCGGCTGTCCGGGCGCACAATGTCGTCCCAACTAGCGGCGGGGCGAATGCCGCCCTCCTTTTGGGGCACTATGCACCAGCGGCAATGGTTCGGGCATCCCCGTGTAAGGAATCCAACGGCACGGGTGTACTGGGGGTAGATGCTGTAGTCCGGAGCGGTCGCCTCGACTTCAGGCGGCAGCCAACGGTAATCCTTGTAGCCGGTGCCCCCTGTGACAATTTCATCCGCGTCGATCACAGTGTCATGGTCTGGGGTGAAAGTGAACACCTTGGACTTGTACACGCGGTCGTAATGGGTGAAGCCGTTCCACCATTCCACGGTGTCCCCTTGGTGCTTGTGCCATGCGGACAGCCGCATGAGGGCCAAATTTGGGAAGTGGTGGCCATCGACATCCACGAGACCAATTCTCATGCCGTCACCCCCCTTTCGCCATTGCAAGCATTTTCATGATAATCCACAGGTGTTGTGGAAATCTCAAACGCATACGCGGGTACGCCGCTGGGGCACAGCACGTCCATTCGGAAACGCCTAACCACCGTGTCCTTCTCAACGACACCCGGGCAATCGCGGGACAATGGATATAACTTATATGTCATCCGGGGGCAATTGGCACAGCCAACCCCTTGCAGCGCAAGGATTTGGAGCACTTTCTCCGCCATGATCTCCTCATGCGGTTTTGAAACGATAACCGGCCCATTTGAACTGCTGAGCAAAGGCTCTCCCGGTTCAACATCTGGGGTTCGAAGCTGGATGTTTAGAGACATGGCCACTTCGTCTTTGTCCACCATCACGTCGGAAATTTGGAACATGGTAGACAGGTAGTTTTGCAGATAAATAGCCGTGCCATGCCTGCCAGGAAAAGTAAGCAGGACGATGTGGCCCGCCTTTTCCAGCTTGCGCAGTACCCGGCCCACCGTGGCCTTGGACAGCCCCCACCGCTGGGCCAGTTCAGAGTAGGACACCAGCGGGCAGCCGGTGCCGTTGCGCAGATAGGCCACCGGGCCGTCGAAGGAGCCCTGCACTTGGTCGTCACGGTACACCGCAGAGATCCAGAGGTCCAAAAGGATGTCCATTTCCGAACACTTTTCCGCGCCCACCAGTTCCACGGCTGTGGCAACAGGCAGGAAGAAGAATCCGGTTTCTTTTTGGCAGGGACAGTTGTAATCCAGCACGGTGTTGTGCCGATGCCAGTTGATGATTTTGTACTTTACCAGATTGCCCCGGCCTAGCAGAGAGTATTGAATCAGGTGACGTTCCTGGAGAGCGGACAGCACCTCCAGTGTCTGCCGCTTAAATCGCAGCCGCAGGGCGTCAGTAAGCTCACCCATCCGGCATATCCACTCGCCGGGGTAGATGGTGTAGGTGAGGCCGTCGATCCGCAGGTACGAGGTGCGGAAGTTTGCATAGGAGCAGAGGACGGAAAAACAAAAAAGACCGGGGCGCCCGCTTGTGCGGACGCCCCGGTCGGCGATCAAGGTTTGAAGAAATTCTCGGTAGATGCGGCAGCGGGGATAAGATACGAGCTGTTTGATTTGAAGTTGATATTCGGGCATTGTTATGTTCTCCTTTCCCTGAGTTTTGGGTGAAAAAATATTTCTTGCTAATCGGTATAAAAATGACACCCATGAACCCCTTGTGCCAAGCTTGCTTTCTGCTAATGACTTGCTAATTTGTGTTTTTGCTAATTTCTTGCTAATTTCTAAAAATAGGAAAACACGCACTGTCGTTCCGTCAAATTACACGATATGAACAGAGTATTCCATTCCTTTGATTGGATTCTTTGCACAATTCGATGTGTAAGGATACTGTGGGGCATGGCAATTCACGGCTACAGTCTCACTCCTAAGCGAAGGGTCGGACGTTCGAATCGTCTCCGGGGTGCCAGCACTAGGCGTCAATTTTTGTTGGGTTTTCTCGTCAGAACCCAGCAAAAATTGACGCTTTTATTTTCCTAAAAGCTTGCAGGGTTATACCCTGCAGGGACACAAGGTAAACCAGTGGCAGTAAGCCGGTACAAGGCAAAGCAGCAGCGCATTCCGCAAATAATTTTTGAAAGCGGTGCAACCAGCCTGGTTTATTCCTGAGTAGAGGGATGAAAGGCCCTTTCAAATCTCAAGGAGGTGTTTGGATGGAAGATTCCCGCATCGTGGAGCTGTACTGGGAACGCTCCGAACGCGCAATCTCTGAAACATCAGACAAATATGGAAAGTACTGCTACGCCATCGCCTACCACATCCTGGCCGACCCGGGGGACGCCGACGAAAGCGTGAACGACACCTATTTGGGGGCGTGGAACGCCATGCCGCCCCACCGTCCGTCGTTGCTGTCCACCTTTCTGGGGAAAATCACCCGGCGCATTTCCATCAACCGCTGGAACAGCCGTAAGGCGGACAAGCGCGGCAAGGGTGAGATCCCCCTGGCCCTGGACGAGCTGGCAGAGGCAGTTTCCGCTCCCGGCTCACCGGAGGAGGAAGTGACCGCACAGGAGCTGGCGCGATGCATCGACCGCTTCCTGACCTCTTTGCCAAAAGAGGAGCAGGATATGTTCGTCTGCCGCTACTGGTTCCTGACGCCCGTGGCGGAAATCGCCGAGAAGTTCAGCGCAAGCCCAAGTAAAGTGAAATCCGCCCTGCTCCGCACCCGAAACAAGCTGAAGGTTCATTTGAAAAAGGAGGGCTTCATGTGAACGCAAAATACTTATTGGATGCCATGGAGGGCATTCAGGACAGATATATCATCAGCGCGCAGAAACGGCTGGGCTACATTGCCGCAGAGAAAAAAGCGCGTATCCATTCCGCAAAGCGGGCCTTTGCCGTGGCGCTGGCGGCGGTGCTGGTGCTGATATGTACCGTGGCGGCGGCCATGGCGGTGAGCCCGGAATTCCGGGAGGCCATCATGTCCCTGTTCCAGCTCGGCGAGGTGGAGTGGGTGCCCGATGTACCGGAAGAAGCAAGCGAAGTAAAGCAAATCACCATTGGCGGTGAAGTGTCCGCCCAGTATGTGAAGGTGGATGGCTCCTGGGGAACAGAAAGGGGACAAGGACTCCTCCAGCAGCTGGACGCAGAGGATGGACAGGAGCGCTTTTTCGATGTAGTCAATGGCGGACTGGTGGAGGTCGGAGTGGACGCTTCTGAGATTTCCACCGCAGTGAGCTGGTATGGCCGGACCATTCACGTTCATCTGCGCTTCTTTGCCTACAATGACATGCTTTACCTCTATAACGGCTATGGCGGCTCCTGCGAGGAGGACAGCATGACCTTTGTGGTGGATCCCGAGCGCTTGGGTTCCCGCGCCGATGTGGTCCTGCTGCGGGGCGAGTGCTACGGCTCGGAGGCCGATACCAGCTGGGCCTGGGTCTGCGATTTGAAAACCGGCGAGGTTTGGGACGTGCTGGCGGGCTGCGGCATTGAGAGGTTCGCCTCTATCGAGGGGGTCCAGCTGAGCGAAGATTTGAAGCACGCCCTGATTCGGGGGTGGGATGGCACTTCCGGCAGTGGAATGACACCCTATTTAGCTGATTTGGAGGAAAAGACCTGCATCCCTCTCAGCGAACTTATGGGCCTGGACATCCCGGCTGCCTTTGGAAGCTATGAGGCCGCGTTCTATGACAGCAATACGGTGCTGCTGGCCATAGCCCCCCTGTGGCGGCCCGAACCCAGCAGCGTGTGGGCCTACCACATCCCCAGTGGTATGGTGACGCCCACGGCAGTGAACGAGGAAGGACTGGCAAAGATTGATTCCGAGGATGCCTATGACTGGGCGCTGGCCCAAAAGGTGGATGAGAATGGCAGCGTTACGATTGTGGATCTGCGTACCGGGAAGCAGGTCAAGCTGGAGGGCATCACCGCCACCGACCGCTGCTATTTCAAAGTCAACAGCGCTCGGACCAAACTGTTGTGGGTGGACTGGGTGGATAACAGGCTGAACCGTCTGGGTGTCATCGACCTGGAAAACAGAACGTTCAAATCCTTTGAGCGGGAGAACATGGAACTGCGGTATAACGAAGCTGTATTCTGGCTGGATGATAACCGGGTCGCAACTATGATGAATCTCCACAGCGGCGAGCCGTATGGTTCCTATCCCGCTGGCGAATATTACCTGTGCGTATACGAATTTTGAGGGGATAGAGTAAAGATGAAACGATATGGTCTGCTCCAGGCCGGGGCAGTTCGGCGGGATGGGCTGACCGTCTCCCTATCGTGTCCGGGCAGGCGGCGGAAATTCAGCTGGTCTACGACAGCCTGGGGAAGCACTGATTTAATCAGTCCTTCCTTAACTGTCCGCCGGAAAAGTTTTTTAGTCAAAGTCTCCCGGAGGGACCTCAAATTTCTTGCATTTCCCTTTCTTTCCTGTTATGATAATAAAGCATATTACAGTGTTTTCGGCCCTGTATCTTTGTGCAAGCCGTTAGGCGCCGAACCGAAACAAGGGGAGTTTTTGCGATGAAGGTAAAAGAGAGGGAAGCGATCCGCCCCGCCCAGACTTCAAATCGCGGCGTGGGCATCACAGGGAAACTGGTATTCGCCACGGTGGTCAGCGCCGTGCTGGCGTTGGCGGTGCTGCTCGGAGTGGTCTATGTGCAGATGTCCGGCGCTCTGCTGGAAAAGAGCGAAGACCTGCTTCTGACCACCACGGAGCGGACGCTGCAGGAGACAAGGGCGTGGATGAACAGCACCCTGACTATGCTGGAAACCCAGCGGGATACCATCGAATATGAGGACATGGACATACCCGCCCTGCAGGACTATATCCGCCATACGGTGGATCAGAACGACGCCTATCCCGCCGGACTCTACGTGGCGCTCACCAACGGGTCGCTGTACCATGCGTCCTTCGTGCCGGGGCCGGATTTCGACGCTTTGTCAAAGAGCTGGTATCAGGACGGCGCGGCCTCCAAGGACTTCATTCTGGGGGACGTATATTTTGACGAGGACAGCCGCTCCTATGTGGTGGGGGCCTCCGGCATGCTGAAAAACCGCGACGGCTCGGTGCGGGGCGTGGCGGCGGCGGACGTGTACCTGGATTCCATCTCCGAGATCGTCAGCGGTATTCAGATCGAGGACAGCGGAGGGATCTTCCTGGTGGATACCCGGACGGACACCATCATTGGCCACCGGGACGCCGGGATCACCGGGAAGAAGCTCAGCGAGCTGGACACGGGGGTCTACGCCTATGCCAGCGGCCAGATCCGGGCCGGAAAATACGGACTGGCCGTGGATAAGGGCACCTATGTCCAGGTGGCCCAGGTACCGGGCAGCGACTGGGCGGCGGTGGCCTACGTGTCCCAGAACGAGGTGCTGGCGGAGCTTCACCAGCTCACGGCCATCATGCTGGCGGTGGCGGTGCTGGCAGTGGCTGTCCTCACCCTGCTGGTGGTCATCCAGGTGCGGCGCATCATCGGCCGCCCGGTGGCGGAGCTGAGCCAGGCCGCCACCCGCATTGCCGAGGGCGATCTGGAGCAGACCATTCACTACCACTCCAATGACGAGCTGGGCGTGCTGGCGGATAATTTCAACCGGGTTACCGTCCGCCTGCGGGACTATGTCATCTACATCGACGAGATTGCCAAAACCCTGCGGGAGATCGCGCGGGGCAACTTGGCTTTTGCCCTGAAGCAGGAGTACGCTGGGGAGTTCTCCAAAATCAAAGACTCTCTGGACGAGATCTCCTACCAGCTCAACGGCGTGATGGGCCAGCTCCACTCCGCTTCCCGGGACGTGGCAGCGGGGGCGGAGCAGGTGTCCAGCGGCGCCATGGAGCTGTCCCAGGGCTCCACCGAGCAGGCCGCCGAGGTGGACGCGCTGGCCGGACATATCAACGCGGTGTCTGAGAGCGTCCGCCGCATTGCCCAGGACGCGCAGCAGGCCAGCCGCCTCTCCCAGGAGGTCAAGAACGGGTTGATGGTGAGCAGCGGCAAGATGCAGAGCCTGACGGAGCAGATCCAGCGGATCAGTGACCGCTCCACCGAAATACACCGCATCGTGAAAATCATTGAGGACATCGCGTTCCAGACCAATATTCTGGCCCTGAACGCCGCGGTGGAGGCCGCCCGGGCCGGCGAGGCCGGTAAGGGCTTCGCGGTGGTGGCCGACGAGGTTCGGATGCTGGCTGGAAAGTCCTCCGCGGCGGCCCAGGAGACCACGGTCCTCCTGGGGGAGATGGTGAACTCTATGCAAGATGGGGCCCACGCGGCCCAGGACACCTCGGAGTCCGTGCTTGCCGCGGTGAGTCACGCCGACGAGATGGGCAAGCTTGTAGACGGCATTGCGGAGTACACCCAGCAGCAGTCGGACAACGCAGTGGAGATCACCCAGGGTATTGAGCAAATTTCCAGCGTGGTGCAGTCCAACGTGGCCACGGCGGAGAGCAGCGCCGCCGCCAGCGAGGAGCTGTCCAGCCAAGCGGTGGTGCTCAAGGAGCTGGTGTCACACTTCCGGCTGAAAAACCAATAACCGAGGGGATGCCGCGCGTGCCTACGGGGACAAATGCAGGGCAGGGGAATGATCCCGTGCCCTGCGTTTCGTTTTATGCTTCGTTCCGGAAAGCGATTCACAGGCGCTTAATGGCGCTGCTTACTGCCAGAGGCAAATTTGTCCAAATAGATTTTACCTGTGTCCCTGTAAGGAATTTATCTCAAGTTCATTGATTTCTGCCGGAAAATGGTGTAAACTAAATTGCTTAAACTAAAATATTACCATAGGAGGCTGCGACCATGGCATACACGTTTGCACAATATCAGGAGAGCGCTGATTACATCAAGGAAAAAATCGGAGGATTTATCCCCAAAGTTGCCATGGTGCTGGGCTCCGGCCTGGGCTTTCTGGGCGATGTGGTGGAAAATCCCACAATTGTTCCCTACGGCGGCATCCCCCACTTCAAGGCTTCCACCGCCCCCGGCCACAAGGGCCAGCTGGTGTTCGGCACCCTGGCGGGCAGAAATGTGGCCGTGATGCAGGGCCGGATGCACCACTACGAGGGCTACGGCTACGACGAGGTGTCCTACGCCGTGCGGGTGCTGCGGCTGCTGGGCTGCGACACGCTGATCGTCACCAATGCCGCCGGCTGTGTGCGCACCGACTGGCAGGCCGGCGACCTGATGCTCATCACCGACCACATCAAGATGTTCTCCGAATCCCCCCTCCGGGGGACAAATATCCCCGAGTTCGGCGTGCGCTTCCCCGACGCCTCCCACCTGTACACCCCCCGGCTCCAGAAAATCGCACGGGAGACGGCGGCGGATATGTTTATCACCCTGCGGGAGGGCGTGTACTTCTACTGCTACGGCCCCCAGTACGAGACCCCCGCCGAGGTCCGGGCCGCGCGGCTGCTGGGCGGCGACGCGGTGGGCATGTCCACCGCCCCGGAGGTCATCGTGGCGGGCCACTGCGGCATGGAGATCCTGGGCTTCACCCTGCTGAGCAACATGGCGGCGGGCATTCTGGACCAGCCGCTGAGTGAAAAAGAGGTGCTGGACGCCGCCGAGGCCGCCAAGGACAAGTTCTCCCGGCTGGTCCTGGGATGCCTGCGGAAATTGTAAGAAGCTCCGGATGCCGCCCGGGCGTCTGAAACGCCGGAAAAAGCGGCTGGCCGCCGGGCTGTCTGAGAAAACTGTAATGAATGAGGAGGGGTTTATATGACCACCCTGTTTACCAACGTCACCGCTCTGCTCATGGACGAGGCGTTCACCACCCTGCGCTACGGCTATGTGGCGGTGGACGGGACGAATATCTCCTATGTGGGCCCCAACCGCCCCCAGGGGGACTTTGACCAGACCATCGACTGCACCGGCAAGGTGATGATGCCCGGCTTCGTCAACTGCCACACCCATGTGCCCATGACCCTGATGCGGGGCTACGGCGGGGGGCACGATTTGCAGAGCTGGCTCAGCGATTTCATCTTCCCCGCCGAGGACAAGTGGGACGACCGCTCCATTGCTGCCGCCGCCCAGCTGGGCCTGGCGGAGATGATCGCCTCCGGCGTCACCTGCATCGCCGACATGTATATGCGCATGGGCGTCGTCGCAAGGCAGGTGCTGGACGCGGGTATCTCCGCCAACCTGTCCGTGGGGGGCGTGTATTTCGGCAGCCTGGCGGACTTCTCCCCGGACAGCTGTGAGGACTGCGCCAATATGCGGGCGCTGTACGAGCAGTGGCATATGGCCGGGGACGGCCAGATCATCGTGGACGCCTCCATCCACGGGGAGTACACCTCCAGCGCCCCGCTGTGGCAGTGGATGGCGGACTACGCCCTGGAGCACGGCCTGGGCATGCACGTGCACGTCTCCGAGACGATGAAGGAGCACGAGGAGTGCAAGGCCCGCCACAACGGCCTCACCCCCATTCAGATTCTGAACCGGTACGGCGTGTGGGACACCCGGGCCATCGCCGCCCACTGCGTTTACACCACCCCCGAGGACTGGGCCGTCATGGGGCAGAAAGGCGTGTCCTGCATCCACAACCCCTACTCCAACCTGAAGCTGGGCTCCGGCGTGGCCCCCATCCCCGCCATGTCCAAGGCCGGGGTGAACGTGGCCCTGGGCACCGACGGCGTCAGCTCCCACAACAGCGTGGACCTGTTCGCCGACATGAAGCTGGCCGCCATCCTCCACAACGGCGTGGCGCGGGACCCCATGGCCGTCACCGCCCGGCAGGCGCTGGAGATGGCCACCGTCAACGGGGCAAAGGCCCTGGGCCGGAACACCGGCCGCATCGAGGCGGGCCGGACGGCCGACCTGATCCTGGTGGACTTCGACGCGCCCAACCTGACCCCCTGCCACGACGAGGCGGAAAACCTGGTGTTCTCCGCCCACGGCTCCAACGTGTGCATGAATATGGCCCGGGGCAAGGTCATATATCAGAATGGGGAGTTCAAAACGCTGGATCTGGACCGCGTCAAGGCGGAGGTCAAGCAGTACGCCCTGCCCCTGCTGTTCAAGTGATGGGAAAGGTCTGAGGAAATGTCTGCATCCACCCCTAAAAAGAATTCATTTTTCGGCGGCGCCGCCATTCTGACGGCCAGCGTCATCATCGTCAAGCTCATCGGGGCGCTGTACAAGATCCCCCTGGGCGGCATCCTCACCGACGCGGCCTTCGCCGACTTCAACGCCGCGTACAACATCTATTCCCTGCTCATCATCATCTCCACCGGCGGGCTGCCGGTGGCGCTGTCCAAGATGGTGTCCGAGGCCAACGCCCTGGGCCGGAGGAACCAGGTGAAAAAGGTGTTCTCCCTGGCCCTGGCCACCTTCTGCGTGCTGGGCACCGTCAGCTTCTGCATCATGGCCTTCTTCCACAACCAGCTGGCCGAGCTGATGAACGACAAGCAGGCCGCCTACAGCATTCTGGCCCTGTCCCCGGCGGTGTTCTTCATCTGCCCCATGTCCGCCATGCGGGGCTACTTCCAGGGCCATGCCCAGATGACCCCCACCGCCGTGTCCCAGGTCATTGAGGCGCTGTGCAAGCTGGTCATCGGCCTGGCGCTGGCCTCCTCCTTCAAAAACAGCCTGGAGGACGAGGCCATGGCCGCCGCCGGGGCCATCCTTGGCGTGTCGGTGGGCTGTCTGCTGGGCGCGGTGTATATGTACTTCTGCTACCGCCGCCACGCCCGGTCCCAGCCCAGCAGCAGCGACCAGCCGGAGGACTCCAAGGACATCCTGACCACCCTGGCCCGGCTGGCCATCCCCATCACCCTGAGCTCCTCCATCATCGCCCTGACCAACATCCTGGACACCAGCATCCTGCTGGGGCGGCTCCAGGACGCGCTGAGCATGACCGAGGCCGCCGCCCGGGAGCTGAAGGGCGTCTACGATAAGGCCCTGACCCTGTACAACCTGCCCGCCTCCTTCATGGTGCCGCTGACCGCCAGCGTTATCCCCCACGTGTCCGCCGCTTTGAAGGTCAAGCGCCGCCGTCAGGCCGCCCAGATCAGCGAGACCGCCCTGCGCACCACCGCCCTGCTGGCCCTGCCCGCCGGGGTGGGCCTGTTCGTGCTGGGCGAGCCCATCATCCAGCTGCTCTATGCCTCCACCGACGTGGCCCTGGCCGGGTGGATGCTGTCCGTGCTGGGCATCGCCTCCATCTCGGTGTGCTTCATGCTGGTGAGCAACTCCGTTTTGCAGGCCTACCAGATGGTGGCCCTGCCCATGGCCACCACCGTCATCGGCTGCGCCCTCAAGCTGGCGGTGGGCTATCTCCTCATCGGCAACCCGGACATCGGCATCCGGGGCGGCGCAATCAGCACCGTGGCCTGCTTCTGGCTCATCGCCCTGCTGGACCTGTTCATCATCAGCCGGGTCCTGCCCCCGTCCCTGAGCCTGACCCGCGTCTTTCTCAAGCCGACAATCTCTGCCGCCGCCATGGGCCTGACCGCCTGGGCCGTCCACGGGCTGGTGAGCAAGGCGCTGTTGGCGCTGAAGCTGTTCCTGGCGGTGGACAAAGATACAGGCGAACTCCTGCTCACCGAAAGCGGCGCGTTCATCCTCAGCCGCACGGGCACCGCCCTGGCGGTGTTCGGGGCCATCGGCGTGGCGGCCATCGTCTACTTCGCCCTGATCCTGCTCACCAAGGCCATCTCCAGGGAGGACCTTGCCCTGCTGCCCAAGGGAGACAAGATCGCCCGAATTCTGCGGGTTGAATGAGTTTTTGGGCAAAATTTTTTAAAAAACCGTATAGATATTGATAAAGTGCTTGCAATTCAGGTGATACTATGGTAAATTGGTCGATGAAAAACTTTTACAGCTGCCAGGACCTGATGGAAATTATTCGCATCCTGCGCCATCCCGGCGGCTGTCCCTGGGACCGGGAGCAGACCCACCAGTCCCTCCGGCGCAACCTTCTGGAGGAGACCTACGAGGCGGCGGAGGCCATCGACCGGGACGACCTGGACGGCCTCAAGGAGGAGCTGGGCGACGTGCTGCTTCAGGTCTTTTTCCACACCTCCATTGAGGAGGACGCGGGCCGGTTCACCCTGGACGACGTGGCGGACGGAGTGTGCAAAAAGCTGATCTACCGCCACCCCCATGTGTTCGGGGACGTGACGGTGGACTCCACCGACCAGGTGCTGTCCAACTGGGAGGAGCTCAAGAAAAAGGAGAAGCATCAGGACACCCAGGCCGACGCGGTGGACGCCGTGGCCCGCACCCTGCCCGCTTTGTGGCGGGCGGAAAAGGTGAAGAAGAAGGCCGCCAAGACAGGCTTTGACTGGCGGGACGTGTCCGGCGCGCTGGACAAGCTGTCCGAGGAGCTGGACGAGCTGAAGGCCGCCGCCCTGGAAGGAAACGGCGACCCGGCGGAGGAGCTGGGCGACCTGCTGCTGGCCGCCGTCAGCGTGGGCCGCTTTTTGAACGCCGACCCGGAGGCCGCCCTTCACGCCGCCTGCGACAAGTTTTCCGCCCGGTTCCGCAGGACAGAGGAGCTGACGGCGGAGCGGGGCCTGAAGATGGACGAACTGTCGGAAGAAGCGCTTCACGCCATCTGGCTGGAGGCCAAGGCCACCTGCACTGACACTTAACAGCGCCACGCGCTTTAAGTATATATGCGGCGCTGCCGCGGAAGACGGGCGCGGACTGTGCGCTCCGCCTGACCACAAATTTTAGGAGGAAGAGAAATAATGAACAAAACCGAACTGATCGCCGCCGTGGCGGAGAAGACCGGCCTGTCCAAGAAGGACAGCGACGCCGCCGTGGCCGCCGTGGTGGACGCCATCACTGAGTCCCTGGTGAACGGCGAGAAGGTGCAGCTGGTGGGCTTCGGCTCCTTTGAGGTGAAGAGCCGCTCCGCCCGCATGGGCCGCAACCCCCACACCAAGGAGCAGATCGAGATCCCCGCGGCCAAGGTGCCTGTGTTCAAGGCGGGCAAGGCCCTGAAGGACACTGTGGCGGGCTGATTCGGAGCAACAGCGGTGAGGCAGGGCGGACGCCCTGCCTCATTTGATTTGGAGGTAACGACTATGCGACTGGACAAATGGCTGAAGGTGTCCCGGCTCATCAAGCGGCGCACCGTGGCCAACGAGGCCTGTGACGCGGGGCGGGTCTCCGCCAACGGCAGGCCGGTGAAGGCGTCCTACGAGGTGAAGCCGGGGGACGTGCTGGAGCTGAAATTCGGCGAAAAGGCCATCCGGGTGGAGGTGCTGTCCACCGCCGACATTGTGGGCAAGGCGGACGCCGGAGCCATGTATAAGCAGCTTTAAACATAGAACCGCCCCGTCCGGTGTTTCGGACGGGGCGGTTTTCTCGCCTGCGCTGATGATAAGGTCTGACACGAGGCTGTTTCGCGTCCGTTCGGCAAATTATCGCCGAACAGGGTAGACAAGCGCCTCTTTTCGCTGAGGACTCTTACTCGCTTCTCAGCGCCTCCACCGGGTCCTTCTTGGCCGCGCCCCGGGAGGGGACCAGCCCCGCGAACACGGTGAGCACCACGCTGATGGCCACCAGAATGGCTCCCGCCGCAGGGGGCAGCACGGCGGTGAGATCGTCCAGCCCCGTCAGGTTGTGGATGACGGCATTGATGGGGAAGGTGGCCGCCACGCTGACCAGGATGCCCAGCACACCCGCCGCCAGGCCCACGATGAGGGTCTCGGCGTTGAACACCCGGGACACGTCCCGCTTGGACGCGCCCACGGCCCGGAGTATGCCGATCTCCTTGGTGCGCTCCAGCACGGAGATGTTGGTGATGATGCCGATCATGATGGAGGAAACCACCAGCGAGATGGACACGAAGGCGATGAGCAGGTAGCTGATGCCGCTGATGATGCCGGTGATGGAGCTCATCAGCAGGGCCACGTAGTCGGTGTAGGTGATCTCGTCCTCCTCGTTCTCCACCCCGGCGTTATACTCCTTGATTAGCTCGGCAATCTCATCCTTCTGGGCAAAGGTGGTGGCGTAGATGCTGATGGAGGAGGGGGAGTCCAGCCGCACATAGCCCAGCAGGTCCAAGTTGTCCTCATAGGTGGAGGAGGACCGGGTGGGGGGCATATAGTGGTCGTACAGGTACACAAACTGCTCCGGGGTAAAGGGGCTGGGGGCGGACATGGTGGGGGCCATACTCATGCCGGGGCTCATCCCCGCGGCCATGCCGGGGGCGGTCTGGGCGTTGTTGTCCTCCGGCTCGGCGGCCCCCTGTTCCAAGGTCATGTCCAGCAGAGCGGCAAGCTGGTCGGCGGACTGGCTGCCCAGGCGCTGCTCCACGGAGGCGGCGTACTGCTCCCGCACGCTTTGGGCGATGGCCTCCTCGATGCGGTCAAACAGCTCCTCATCGCTCATGTCCGCGATGTAGCCCCGGACGGTGTCCCCGTCCACCCCCATCTCGCCCGCGTACTGCTGGACGATCATCTCCTCAATGGACTGGCGCGTCATGCCCTCCATCTGCTGGGACACCACCCCGTCCACGTACCCCTGGGAGGGCTGGCCCATCACATCCACATAGGCCGCGGCCTTCTCCTGGGCGGACAGGGTGGACAGATACTCGGTGATGGCGGACACCTTCTCTTCATCGGTGGGCTCCACGTCGGTGTCCTTGGGGAAGGGCAGGGCGGAGATCACGTCGGTGTCCGGGTCGTCCAGCTGCCGTTTCAAAATCTCGGTCTCGCCGGTGGTCTCGATGGCGTAGCGGGTCAGGGCGCTGGTGTAGCCGATGCCGCCGGACAGCATCCCGTTTCCGCCCTCGGTGGGCCGGGCGATGCCCGACACCTTCAGGCGTATACCCAGCTCGTCGCTGTTGTAGAGGAAGTCCATCCCCGTTTCGGTGGCGGACATGTCGGTGTAGGTGCCGGCCGCCCCGTCGTACTGGTAATACTCCGAGGGGAGGATCAGCTTGAAGCCCAGGGCGCACAGCTCCTCATAGGACCAGCTCATGTCGGGGGCCTCCATTGTCTCCCCCTTGGACATGGAGATCATGGCCTCCTCCATATCGTCGTGGGGCATCAGGCCCAGGGCGTACAGCATCAGGTCGGAGATCTCGTTGTTGGGGTCTACGAACAGGATTACCTCGTCGTAGTTTTGGGGCCAGCCGCCGCAGAGCAGCTCGTACTGGCCGGTCACCTGGGGGGAAACCAGTTCGCCGTCCTCACCGGGGAGCAGCTCCTCCCACACGTCCATGGAGGAGTACATGGAGCCCATGGAGTTGAAATAGGAGGAGTAGTCCCCGCCGTACATGGCGGACATGGCGTCCTGCATCAGGGTCATCACGTCGCACTTGATGATGTCGCCGTTCTCGTCCTGGGTATAGATGTCGAAGTCAAAGTCGTAGCTGTAGTGGATGGCGGCCATGTCCTGAATGCCGCCGCCCCCGTTGTCCAGATAGGCCTTGAAGGCCTGGAGGTTGTTGGTCTCCACCTCGGCGTTGAGCATGGAGTCCATCATGTCGTACATGACGGTGGAGGCGTACACCCGGTCGGGGTCCTGGCCCTGGGCCGCCTCACCGGTGAGCTGGTCCCTCCGGGCCCCCATGAGGGAGGCCATCATGGCGGTCATGTCGGTGCTCTCCGCCTGGATGGTCAGGGGGTAGCTGGACAGGGTGTCCTCCTGCACCTGGTTGATGTAGTCGTTAATGCCGGTGGACAGGGCCAGGATCAGCGCGATGCCGATGATGCCGATGGACCCGGCGAAGGCGGTGAGCACCGTGCGGCCCATTTTGGTGCGCAGGTTGGTCAGTGAAAGGGACAGCGCCGTGAGGAAGGACATGGACGTCTTGCGGGCCTCCCTGGCCGCTTTGCCGGTGAGGGCCGGGGCAGCCTGCTCGGAATGGTAGGGGTTGGAGTCGCCGGTGACGCGGCCGTCCTTCAGGGTGACGATGCGGGTGGAATACTGCTGGGCCAGCTCCGGGTTGTGGGTGACCATGATGACCAGGCGGTCTTGAGCCACCTCCTTGAGCAGCTCCATCACCTGCACCGACGTCTCGGAGTCCAGCGCACCGGTGGGCTCGTCGGCCAGGAGAATGTCCGGGTCGTTGATGAGGGCCCGGGCGATGGCCACCCGCTGCATCTGCCCGCCGGACATCTGGGAGGGCACCTTGTTGAGCTGATCCCCCAGCCCCACCCGCTCCAGGGCCTCCGCCGCCCGGCGGCGGCGCTCCTTCTTGGACACCCCCGCCAGGGTCAGGGCCAGCTCCACGTTGGCCAGCACCGTCTGGTGGGGGATCAGGTTGTAGCTCTGAAATACGAAGCCGATGGAGTGGTTGCGGTAGGCGTCCCAGTCCGCGTCCTTATAATCCTTGGTGGAGCGGCCGTTGATAATCAAATCGCCGCTGGTGTAGCGGTCCAGACCGCCGATGATGTTCAGCGTGGTGGTCTTGCCGCAGCCGGAGGGGCCCAGGATGGACACGAATTCGTTCTCCCGGAACTCCAGGTCCACGCCCCGCAGCGCGTCGATGGTATTGCCGCCCAGGGTGTACTGCTTGGTAATGTTGGAAAGCTTCAGCATTGGTCTTGATCTCCTTTGGTTTGTTCAAAAAGATAGTCCAGCATTTGATTGGCGGCCTGAAGGCCCCGTATAAGCTCCTGCCGGGTGCTGTCGGGCAGGGTGTTGAGAAGCTCCAGATAGTGGTCCAGCCGCCGCTGGATGCGCTCCGCCGTCCCCCGGCCCTTGGGGGTGAGGGAGAGGGTGACCACCCGGCCGTCGGCCGCACCCCGGCTCCGGGTGAGGAAGCCCCCCTGCTCCAGCTTCTTGCACAGGGAGGAGGCGTTGGCCTGGCCCATGCAGGTCGCCTCGCTGATGTCGCCCACAGCGGCGCTCTGCCGGTAAAGCTGGAGCAGCACGGAGGCCTGCAAGGGGGTCAGCCCCTCGGCCTGAACCACGGGCTCCAGCAGGCGGGCGGTTTTGGTTTTCAGGGTCTGGAATACGGTGAGGATAGAGATGCGCTCGTCCTCGCTCACAAAAACACCCCCAAATACATTTGCTTCACATATATTAGCTTGGGCTACCCGCCCTGTCAAGGGAAAATACATGTTATTCACATATTGTTTACAGCGTCAAAAAGCCCCCTCCCGAAGGAGAGGGCCCGGCTTATCGTCTGCCCGACAGGGCGAAGCCCAGCACTGTGCCGCAAAGTCCGCCGATGATATGGGTCAGCTGGGAGATATTGTCCCGGATGAAGATGGCGTCCCACAGCTCGCCGCCCAGGTAGAACACGGCCACCAGAATCAGCGTGGTGGGGATGGTGCCGTTGCGCACCCCGCCGAAGGAGGACAGCAGGATCATCATAAACACGATGCCGGACGCGCCCAGCAGGGCGGAGCCGGGGAAAAAGATGAACTGCACCAGCCCGGACACCAGGGCGGTGAACAGGATGGCCCACAGCACGGTCCAGCTGCCGAAGCGGTCCTCCAGGTTAGGGCCCAGCACCAGGATGAGCACCATGTTGCCGATGTAGTGGGAATAGCCGCTGTGGCCCAGCACGTGGCCGAAAAAGCGGAACCAGGCCAGCGGGTCCGTCAGGGGGCAGCGGTAGACGGAGAACAGCTCGGCGTTGGCCCAGCCGTTGGTGAAGTGGTTGGCCACCAGGGCGATGAGGGAAATCAGCGCAAAGGTGAGAGCCGCTGGGGCGTTGTAGGAGATTTTCATGGTGGGGCGGTTCATATCATTTCGGGCCATTCTCGGTCACCTCGGGTATCATATTGCAGGACGGGCTGTCCCGACCGGCAATATTATACCCGATTTGTTTGGAAAAGGGAAGGACAATTTGCGGCGCCTCCCCTGGCGCACCTCCCCCTGCCTGGTCAAGAATCCGTGCCGCGCTGAACTTCATTTGCCGGAAACGCCTGGCTTCTTCTTGACATGTTGCCCGTCCCCCCCTTCCCGGCCTGGAGCTCCCCTTTCCCCTTGCAATTTCCCGGCGTTGTGATATAATTTCAGGGATATTTCCCAAGATTGGAGAATTTTCCATGGATTACTTTCACCTGTCCGCCGGGCAGGACGCCATTGAACGCACCAGCGCCCTGGGCCTGGCCCACCTGGGCGACGGCGTGTATGAGCTGATGGTGCGCTCCTGGCTGTGCCTCCACGGCAAGGCCACCAACGCGGGGCTGCACAAGGCCGCCGTCAAATACGTGGCCGCTCCCGCCCAGGCCAGGCTGGTCCACGCCATCCTGCCCCTGCTCACCGAGGAGGAGCAGGCCGTCTACCGCCGGGGCCGCAACAGCCACACCGCCACCGTCCCCAAGGGGGCCAGCGTGGGGGAGTACCACGCCGCCACGGCCCTGGAATCCCTGTTCGGCTGGCTGTACCTGCAGGGCAGGACCGACCGGCTGGGCCAGCTGTTTGACGCAATGATGGAGGAGGCCGACCATGCCTTTTGACTCGTCGGCGCAGGCTGCACTTAATCGCTTCCCCCTTCGGGAAAAGCTCTTTCGTTCCGCTGTGCCTCCTCTCCCCACAAAGCCGGAGAACGGCTTTGCGGGGGCCCCATATTTGTTTGGGAGGAACCATAATTATGCCTTTTGACGCAATCTTTATGACTGCTTTAGCCGGGGAGCTGCGGGACAAGCTCACCGGCGGCAAGGTGGATAAGCTCTACCAGCCGGCCCGGGACGAGGCGGTGCTCCACATGCGGGCGGGGCGGGACAACGTGCGCCTGCTGCTCTCCGCCAGCCCGGCCCACCCCAGGGCCCAGCTCACCAAAGTCCCCCGTGAAAACCCGGAGACGCCCCCCATGTTCTGCATGCTGCTGCGCAAGCACTTCACCGGGGCGCGGCTGCTGGAGCTGACCCAGCCCTCCATGGAGCGGCTGCTGGACTTCCGCTTCGAGACCCTGGACGAGCTGGGCGACCGGGTGGAGCGCCGCCTGGTGCTGGAATGCATCGGCCGCAAGTCCAACCTCATCATGCTGGACGGCGCGGGCCGCGTCACCGACTGCATGCGCCGGGCAGACGGGGACCTGTCCGTCAAGCGCCCCGTCATGCCCGGCCTGTACTACCAGCTCCCGGAGCCCACCGGGCGGCTGGACCCCTCCGCCATGCCCCCCGACGAGCTTCGGGCCCTCGTCCTGGCCAACGCCCCGGAGGGGGACGGCCAGGATAAGTGGCTGCTGGACAGCTTCAACGGCCTGTCCCCGCTGATTGCCCGGGAGCTGGTGTTCCAGGGGGAGGGCGCCCGGGAGGGGCTGGCCGGACGCCTGGAGCAGCTCATGGCCCGGGTGCGGGCCGGGGACTTCACCCCCACCGTCCTCCTCAAGGAGGGCAGGCCCATGGACTTCACCTTCATGCCGGTGCTGCAATACGGCCCCCAGGTGGAGCTGAAGCGCTACCCCTCCTTCTCCACCTTGCTGGACGACTTTTACGAGCAGAAGGAGGCCCAGGAGCGGGTCAAGCAGCGGGGCCAGGATTTCATCCGCTCCGTCACCCAGGCCCGCAACCGCACGGCAAAAAAAATCGTCAACCAGGAGGGCGACCTGGCCCGGTCTGCGGACCGGGAGACGCTGCGCCAATACGGCGACATCATCACCACCAACTTCTATCAGATGAGCAGGGGCCAGACCGTCCTCCGGGCCCAGAACTACTACGACCCGGACGCCAAGGACGTGGACATCCCCCTGGACCCGCTGCTCACCCCCCAGCAGAACGCGGCGAAATATTATAAGGACTACAAAAAAGCCCAAAAGGCAGAGGAGATGCTGACCATCCAGCTGGAGAAGAACCGCCGGGAGCTGGACTATCTGGACAGCGTGCTGCAAATGATCACCCTGTCCGAGGGGGACCGGGATTTGCAGGAGATCCGCCAGGAGCTGATGGACAACGGCTATCTCAAGCAGCACAAGCGGAAGATGACCGCCAAGGGCCGGGTGAAAATCGTCCACGCCAAGCCCATGGAGTTCCGCTCGTCCGCCGGGCTGACCATCCTGGTGGGCAAAAACAACAGCCAGAACGACCGCCTGACCACCAGGGACGCGGACAAACGGGACCTGTGGCTCCACGCCCAAAAGCTCCACGGCTCCCACGTGATCCTGAAAACCGGCGGGGCTGAGCCAGACCAGCAGTCCCTCACCGAGGCGGCCATGCTGGCGGCCTGGTTTTCCCAGGGGCGGGAGTCGGGGCAGGTGCCGGTGGACTACACCCCTGTAAAGGTGGTCAAAAAGCCCGCCGGGGCCAAGCCCGGCTATGTGATTTACAACACCTACCGCACGCTGTATGTCACCCCCAGCGAGGAGCTGGTGCGAGCGCTGAGCCGTCGTGAGCAGCGCGGATGGAACGAAGCGAGGCCGAGCGCAGGCCCGCGCAGCGGGCTGGAGACCAGGCCGAGACGGAGCGAAGCCGCGCGTTGCGAACAGGCGAAGCGTGACGATGGAGCAATCGCGGGGCGGAAGGATGAGTTGACGGAGGACACGCCATGACGCCGACCATGACCCATGCCGAGCTGCACCGCCGGGCGCAGGCGTTCATCGCCCTGCGCGCCCAATCCCCCGCCCGGGCCTGGCCCCGCTTCGGCCGGGACTTTGACCTGGCGGAGGAAGAGGACGGTCCCGCCGGCTCCCTGCTGTTTGCCTGCCATACGGACGCCGCCATGTCCAACCCTCTGGGCATCGTCCACGGCGGGGTCACCGCCTCCCTGGTGGACACCTGCATGGGCGTCACCTGCACCGCCCAGTGCGGCGGTGCGCCCACCCCCACCGTCACCATGACTGTGAACTACGCCCGCCCCGTCCCCCTGGACGCGGACGTGCTGGTGCGCACCCACACCGTCCGGGTGGGGAACACCTTGGGGCAGCTGTGGGCGGAGGTATTCCTTGCGGAGGCCCCGGAGGAGATCCTGGTGACCGCCACCGGGGTATACAGCATTAAGCGCTGAAAAAGAGCCGCCCCGGAGGGCGGCTCTTTCCTGTTATGATTGCAGCAGCATCCCGCTGCGGGGCCGCACGGTGACCCAGTTGCCCTGGGAAATCAAGGGCTTGTGCTGGTCAGCGTCCGTGTCGTCCGCCCGGAGGGTCCATCGCCCGGAGGGCAGCTGGATGGCGTAGTCGTGGGCCGTGGCGTTGTAGGCCACGAACAGCCGCTCCCCGCAGGGCCCGCCGCGCTCCACCTGGAAGGACACCACCCCGTCCCGGTGGACCTTGCGCTCTACCATCCGCTCCCCCGCCTTGTCGTCCTTGGCACACAGGCCGGGCAGGGACTTGCGCAGGCGGATGAGCTGTCGGTAGTAGTCCACCAGCCCGCCGAACCGCCACGCCCGGTGCCAGTCCAGCTTGTTCACATCAGGGGAAGACTTGTAGCTGTTGCTGTCCCCCTGCTTGGTGCGGCCGAACTCCTCCCCCGCCTGGAGGAAGATGTTCCCCTGGCAGGTAAAGCAGATGAAGGCAGCCAGCTTGTTTTGGGCCAGCAGGTCGTCCTTGGGCTCCTGGTAGGAGGCCGTCCCCCCGGCGCACAGCATCAGCTTATCCCAGAGGGTGTAGTTATCGTGGGCGGACACGTAGTTGATGATCTGGCTGCAGGCCCGGGGCTTGAAATCCCCCTCGCCTCCCATCCAGCCCGCGGCGGAGGCCAGCACAGTCTCCCCCAGCCCCATGCCGCCGTTGACAAAGCCGGGCTGCTCTGCGTGGAAGCAGTCCCCTTTGATGGCGTCCCGGGTGGTGTCGCAGAAGATGGCCACGTCCGGGTCCAGCCGGTCGATATGGTTTTTCAGGGCGGGGGCAGTACCCGGCTCCATGGGGGAGTCCGCCGCCCGCCAGGGCTCACCGTACACCAGCTTCTCCCCCGGACCGTACTGGGCGTCCAGCGCCCAGCGGATACGGTTCACCAGCTCCACCGTC
Source organism: uncultured Oscillospiraceae bacterium (assembly GCA_949841465.1). GTDB lineage: Bacteria > Bacillota > Clostridia > Oscillospirales > Oscillospiraceae > Enterenecus. The sequence continues at coordinate 100,426 of CATKZW010000001.1, read as the reverse complement.
AGCAGCCCCATCAGGTCGAACCGGAAGCCGTCGATGTGGTACTCCCTGGCCCAGTACAGCACCGAGTTCAAGATATACTCGTCCGCCATGGCCCGCCCGACGGCGATGTCGTTGCCGCAGCCCGATCCGTTGGACCGCGACCCGTCCGCCCACCGGCGGTAATAGTACCCCGGCGCGGACCGCTCCAGCCAGGAGTCGGAGGCGTAGGTGTGGTTGTACACCACGTCCATCACCACCCGCATCCCGTTCTGATGGAGGGCCTGGATCATCTCCTTGCACTCCCGGATGCGGACGATCCCGTCGGCGGGGTCGGTGGCGTAGCTGCCCTCGGGCACGTTGTAGTTCATGGGGTCATAGCCCCAGTTGAACTGCCCCGGGCTGCCCCCCTCGTCCACCGACGCGAAGTCGAAGATGGGCAGCAGCTGGACATAGGTCACCCCCAGCCCCCGCAGATGCTCCATGCACACAGGGGGCCGCCCCTCCTTGTCCCGCCAGGAGAACGCCTTGAACTTCCCCTGGTACTGCTCCGGCACGCCGCTGCCCGGGTCGTGGGAGAAGTCCTTCACGTGGAGCTCATAGATAATCCGCTCCGCCGGCAGGGGGGGCGGGCAGTCCTTCTCAAACCCCTCCGGGTCCGTCTGGGACAGGTCCACCACCATGCTCCGCGCTCCGTTTTTGCCGCAGGCGGCGGCATATGGATCGGCGGTACGGGCCGTCTGCCCCGCCGCCGTCACCTCATAGTCGTAATATACTCCGTGGAGATCTCCCTCCACCACCGCGGACCATACGCCCCGCTCCTCCAGCTCCAGCGGCCGCCGGTCATAGGCCTCTGATCCGCCGCCGTCCCGGTACAGGAACAACTCCACCCGCTCCGCCTCCGGGCTCCACAGCTTGAACACCGTCCGCGCCTGAGCCCAGGCCGCGCCCAGGTCGCCGCCGTCATAGGCATACCGGCGGTCATACTCCTGATCAAAGCGTGAATGATTCAAGTTTTCCACATAAATTCCCCATCACAGTTCATCTCGCCCGCCGGCGGGCCGGAGAGCGGTCTGTCACAAATCAAAGCAACTTCTTTACTATATGTGTTTTTTCTCCGGCTGTCAACAGGAAGTTTCAATTCTCTATGACAAAACGAAAGAAATCCTCAGCCCAAATCGGTCAGGCTGAGGATTTTCCGTCTGTTTACAGATTTTGTCCTGGGAGCAGGTCCCCCAGGAATGTGGACACCGCCGTCCAATACAGCTCTGGGTCGGCCCCCACCGCCTCCGCGTGGCCCGCCCTGGGCATCCACAAGAAGCTCTTGGGGCACTTGGCCGCCTGATAGAGCTTGCCCATCATGGACGCGGGGACAAAATCGTCCTCCACGCCGTGGATAAACAGGGTCGGGGTCTTGGACCGGGCCACCGCCTGGATGGGCGCGGCGTCCCGCAGATCGAAGCCCGCCCGGCGCAGCGCCGCCTTGCGCAGGGCGGCAAACAGCACCCCCGCAGGGAGGGGAATCCGCGTCGGCAGCGTTTCTTGGAAACGGCCCAGCACATGGCGCAGTTCCGCCTCAATGCTGGTATATGCGCAGTCGGACACGGCGGCCTTCACCTGCCGGGGCAGAACCCCGCCGGTGGCCATGAGCACCGTGGCCGCGCCCATGGACACACCATGGAGCACAATCTCTGCCTCCGGATCCTTCCGGACAATATAATTGCACCAGCCCACCAGATCCAGCCGTTCATCGTAGCCACAGCCCACGTAATCGCCCTCGCTCTGGCCGTGTCCCCGCTGGTCGGGCAGGAGCACATGCCAGCCCAGATCGCTGTAGTGCTTCGCAATGGCGCCCATAGACTCATAGGTGTCGTGATAGCCGTGGACGCACACCGCCCAGCGGTGGCAGTCCTGACGGCCCGGGACCAGCGCGGCCCACAAAATGAGGCCATCCAACGCCTGGATGGTGGCTTCCCGGAAGCCCTCCCGGCGTCGGGCCCACAGCCGGCCCTCGTTTTCCATGCCGTTCAGCTCATCCGGATTCCATGCCCCGGGGAGCAGCAGCTGGTTATACAGGTAATTGCCCAGCACAGCCCAGCCGCCAGCGGCGCCGGCGCCCGCCGCGGCCAGCCCCAGCAGTCCAAAGGTAGTCTTCTTCTTCATAGCGGCCTCCCCATCTTCTTTTTCCAATCATACTCCCGGAACAGGCCGTCCGTCAACAGGCAAAGTGTAAAACCTTTGTGAACCCGCGCCTCCCGCCGGCGCACGTGCAACGTTCCCAGGATGATGTGTCCCTTTTTCGGGTCCCTTTCCAAAAATTCCTCCAAAAAATCTCTCCGGGAGCGCTTGACTTCCAAGGGAAGGAGTGGTATCGTAAGGAACGGATTAGAACAGTAGTTTTATTTTTGAAAAAGAAGTTCGATAGATGATCTGTATCAATCGTTTGGCCCGTACAGGCAGCGGGGCTCCTCCCCTCCGCCTCGCGACGCCATAAAGCATTTCCGCCGCGAAAGGAAGACTGCTGTTCGGGAACGCAAAAATGAACCGCAAACAAAAGTCTGCGGTTCATGGTGGAGGAGGATGGATTCGAACCATCGAAGGCAAAGCCAGCAGATTTACAGTCTGTCCCCTTTGGCCACTTGGGTACTCCTCCGTGTTCAATTGAGCGGAAGAAGGTGGAGCTGGTGGACGGATTCGAACCCCCGACCTGCTGATTACAAATCAGCTGCTCTACCAGCTGAGCTACACCAGCACAGCAGCTTCCGCGTTCACAACGATGATTATTATAACAGCAGGAGGTGGGCTTGTCAACAGTTTTTCTGAAAAGAAGCGAAAAAAATTGAGAGGATGGAGCGGATACGTCAGGAGGAAATTCCCAACTATCGGGGCAGGCGCGGTGCGCCCTGTGCCGGGGAGAGCTGTACCCCGGCGACCCCTATTTTGAGCTGGAGGGCAGGGCGGTATGCGAGGACTGCCTGGCCCGCTACGCCCGGCGGTACTTCGCGCCCCAGCTGCGCCGGGTGGGGAAACGGCCGGGGGCTGTGAACTGAACACCACATCAACACAAGAAAAAGAGGGACTATGACACTGTACGAATTATCATTGGAATACGCTCAGACGGCGGCAGACCTGCGCCGCCGCATCGTGGAGCTGGAGCGCGCCGGCAAAGAGGCGGGCAGCGACCAGCTCCGGCTCCAGCTGGAGGGCCGGGCCCGCCCGCTGCGCTCCATGTACCGGGACGTGCGGGCGGTAGCCCGCCACCTGGAGCACTATTACGACAAGCACACGCCCAAGCGCGGCCCCGCCGCCCCAGCCGATCACAGAAGGAGGACTTGAACGATGCGCACCGTCTCATACGACAACACCTTTGGCATGGTGGACCTGGCGGTCTACACCCAGCTCATGGCGGACGACAACAAGGACCAAATCAACCGCCTGAAGCGCAACCTGACCCACGCCCTGCGTCAGGACGTCACCGCCCGCCAGCGGGAGTACATGGTCCTCTACTACGGCCAGGGCATGAGCATGGAGGCCATCGCCCAGCAGTGCGGGGTGAACAAATCCACCGTCTCCCGGACGCTGAAGCGGGGCCGCCAGCGGCTGTACCGCTGCCTGCGCTACGGCGCGGCCAACCTGCTGGAGCAGGCGGAAAGTTAAATGTTTTAAATATTGTAAACCGGCCCCGCCTATGATATGATAAGCTCAATTGCCCCAGCCCATTGGGCCCGGGGACAAACTTCATCAAGCAGGGGTCATATCATGAAATATCAAGGGGTATTTTTCGACTTTGACTACACGCTGGGGGACTCCACCCCCGCCATCGCGGAGGGCTACCGCCGGGGCTTCGCCGCCCTGGGGCTGGCCGAGCCCACCGCGGAGCAGGTGCGGCACACCGTGGGGCTGAAGCTGGAGGACGGCTTTTCACTGCTCTCCGGGGAGCACAATCCGGACCGGCAGGCCGCTTTCCGCCACCAGTTTGAGATCACCGTGGGGGTGAAGGCCCAGGGGGACGACCGGAAGCTGATGATCGAGGGGACCAGGCTCCTCCCCGGGGCGGTGGAGCTGCTTCGGGCGCTGAAGGAGGCGGGGGTCCGCACGGCCATCGTATCCACCAAGCCGGGGCCCACCATCCGGGGCATCTTCGAGCACCAGGGCCATCTGGACCTGCTGGATCTGGTGGTGGGCGGGGACGAGGTGCGCCACACCAAGCCCAATCCAGAGGGGCTGTGGATGGCTCTGGAGCGGCTGAGCCTGCGGGCGGACCGGGTGCTGTTCTGCGGCGACACGGTGATCGACGCCGCCACCGCCCAGGCGGGGGGCTGCGAGTTCTGCGCGGTGCTCAACGGCACCACCCAGGCCCCGGCCTTCGAGCGTTTCCCCCACGTACATATCTCGGAGGACCTGAACGAGCTGAAAAACTGGCTGAAGGCGTAAAAGGAACGCCCCCGGAAAACCGGGGGCGTTCCTTTTGTGAAATCAGGCTCCGGGGGAGGGCTGGGCCGAGGGCTCCTGCGGGATGCCGGGCGCCGCCGCCCGCACCAGCTCGTCCGACGGCTTCTGGCTGAACATCACCGTAATGGCGTAGACGTGCTCATAGCCGTGCTTCGCGTACTCCCGCGGCATGCCGAAATACTGCACGTCGTAGGAATTGATCTGACCCTTGGCCGTGACGATCTGGATGGCCAGGGGGATTTCCTGGTCCGCCACAATGGCGGCGGAGCTGGTGAGCATGGAGGTGGCGCAGGCCATAGCGGACACGTCGTCCTCCGGCACGGGGGTAAAGAAGTTGGAGCTGGTGCCGGAGGCGCTCTGCACCGCCGTCTTCACCCCGTCGGTCATCCTGCCGAAGGTCAGCGCAACCCTGCCGCTGGCCTCGGAAACAGGCTGGACCTCCATGGCGATGTCCCTCCAGCCGTTGTCCGCCAGCTCATAGGCGGTCAGGCACAGGCTCTGCACGCCGCTGTTTTCCCCCAGCTGGAAGTCGTAAATGCGGTAGTTCCCCATCTCCAGCCCCAGCAGCTCGGTGAGGGCGGCCTCCTCCTGGGTGAAATCCACGGGGCGGATGGTCATGTCCGCACTCTCCGTCTTCTCCGCCTTTTCATTGCCGCACCCGCAAAGGCCCAGCGCCGTCACCGCCGCCAGCAGCAGGGCGGCAATTCGTTTGCTCCGCATAAGATACCTCCGTGAAACGCCCCTGCCGCATCCAGGGGAAATTTGTCGATCCAATGTCCGCATTATACCACAGCTTCCGCGCCCTGCCAATGGGGCGGGGCAATTTTTTCGCCGGAAGGACTCTTGGAGCCGGTGCGCAGGCAGAGGGAGCCACCTCCTCTGCGGGGACGGCCCGAACCAGAACGTGCAGAAGGAAGAGGGCCTCTGCTCAAGCTGGTATGAACTGTCCCCGCAAGGGGAGGGGTCTCCCTCTGTTCCGGCGGCGCTCAAATATTCCAAAGCGGCCCGGCCTCATCCTGGGATGGGACCGGGCCGCTTTCTCCGTTTCAGGCCGTTCAGCCCGCCCGCTCCAGGCTCACGTCATCGGGAGCGGAGCAGCGGCATTCCGCGTTTTCCCCGGCTTCGGTGGGCACGCCGCGGGCGGGGCGGCGCAGGACCCTGCCCGCCGCCAGCACCGCGGCGGTGGCGATGAGCACCAGATAGCAGCTCATGGTGCGGGTGAGGATCATGGCAGGGGCCACCAAGGTCTCGCCGTAGACCAGCAGGAACCCCCGGAGGAACACGTTTTCCGCCGCCCCGGCGGAGCCCGGCAGGGGCAGGTAGCCCACGGCGATGGAGCACAGCGCCTGGAGCGCTATGATCTCCCCCAGCCCGAAGCCAGACAGGCCGAAGGCCCGGTACACCACATAGGGGATGGCGTAGGAGCAGCCCAGCTGCACCATGCTCAGCCCCACCACCTGGGCCAGCAGGGCGGGGGCCCGGCGGATCAGGTCCGCGCCCCGGCGGTACTCGGCCAGATGCTCGTCGGCTTTTTCCACCAGACCGGCCTTGTCCAGCCTGGGAAATACCCGCGCCCCCAGCCCAATACAGCCATGAAGCAGCTTTTTGATCGGGCCGGGGAGGAACAGGAAGAGGAACATGGCCACGTCCAGCAGGGTAAAGACGGCCAGCCCCAGCCCCAGCAGCAGCCCCACCCGGCCGCCCAGCCGCTCGGTCAGGCCGTTGGCGGTGAACAGGGCGAACACGCCCCAGATCATGGCGGCGGTGTTGTACCCGATGGTGACCAGCAGCATGTCCAGCGCGCCGGAGGCGGCAGGCACCCCGTCCTTCTTCATGGCCACCACCTGGGCGGGCTGTCCGCCGGTGGCAGAGGGGGTGATGGTGCTGAAAAAGAAGCCCACGCTGGAGTAATAGGCGCACTTCCGGAACGCCTGGGGGCACCCCAGCGCCCGGAGGATGGAGTGGGTGGCCTTGGCCTCGCAGCAGATAAACAGGGCCATCAGCGGCGCTCCCAGCAGCAGCACGCGCCAGTCGGCGCTGAGCAGCGCGGCCCCCAGCTGACCCGGGGTCTGCTCCTGGAGGATGGTGTGCACCGTCCAGCCCAGCAGGGCCAGCACCGCCCCTATGCACAAAGCATTTTTGACCTTAGCCTTCATATTAGTTTCCTCATTCCATACACTTTTGTTGTCGGGCAGATACTTCAAGGCCCAGAAACCGTTTTGTCAGCGAATTAAAAGTTCTTTTTGGTTCTTTTTCTTTCCGTGGGCCGCCTGCGGCGGCTTAGGCTGCCAGTGCCCGCTATGCGGGCACTGCACGCAAGAAAAAGAACTACATGCGCACCTGGGCCAGCTCCCGCACCACAGCGCAGGCGGCGGTACGGCCCAGGGTGGCGGCCATCTCGTCCATGGCCCGCTCCATGCCGGACAGCGCCTCGTCGTCGTAGATGGTCTCCCGGATGGCGGCCAGACAGGCGCTCTCCTCCTTGGCTGCAATCCGGGCCATCCCCCGGCGCACCAGGAAGCCGGCGTTCTCCTGCTCCTGCTTCAGGAAGGGCTGCCAGGCCAGGATGGGCAGCCGGGCGGCAATGGCTTCAAAGCAGGTGATCCCGCCGGGCTTGGACAGCATCAGGTGGGCCCGGGCCATGTACTTCTCCACCTCGGTGGTAAAGGGCACCGCCTCAATGTTTTCATACTTGCCGTCCAGCCGCTGGAACAGCTTCTCATTCCGCCCGGTGAGGATGGTGGTGTGCACCCCCGGCAGGGCGTTGAGCGCCTGATAAAAGGAATCCCGCCTGGGCATCAGCCCCAGACCGCCCCCCATGATGAGCAGCTCCCGCCTGCGGGAGCGGTCCCGGTGAGCGGGCCGGAAGCGCCCGCTCACCGGGATGCCGGACACCACAATGGCGTCCGGGTCCACACCCTTGGCGATGAGCCCATCCCGGACGGCCTCCTCCGCCACCAGGTAGCAGTCGGTGCCGGGGTGAAGCCATTCACTGTGGCAGGTCACGTCGGTGACGCAGGTGACCAGGGGGATGTCCGACGGCCCCTCTTCCTTATAACGGGCCACGGCGGCGGAGCAGATGGGGTGGGTGGACACCACCACGTCGGGCCGGTACTCGTCCAGCAGCCGGTCCAGACCGTCCAGCAGGTCGTCCCCCCGGCCGTCTCCGGAGTCGTTGGCGGTGAGTTCGTGGTAGATGTTATAAAAAACGCCGCCGTAGGTCACCAGCACGTTGAACCACCAGTACATGGCGGAGGCCCGCTCGGGAAGCGCGTATTCAAACAGGTCCACAATGTCGGCGCGGTGCCCGTCCTGACCCAGCTGCTCCTGGAGCGCCCGGGCGGCGGACAGATGGCCCATGCCGAATTTCCCTGTTAAAATCAAGATATTCACGAAGATCCTCCTCTCACATCGACACAAGCTGCGCTCACCTGCTTCCGCCTGCGGCGAAAGCTCGTTCACTCCGCTGCGTCTCCTCTTCCCACGAAAGCTGAAAGGCGCTTCCGCGGGGGCTCCAAACAGCATATTGCAGCCTGCCGTTTTGATGGTCCTGATTATAGAGGACAAATCTTCAATTTCAATGCCGAACCTTCTTAGATTTTGGTGGGGATTTTCTTAAAAAATGTTTAAGGCAGAATGCACAAAGGGGACGGACCCGTTCATTGGTCCGTCCCCAAAAAGGTGAGCCGAGGCTTGCGCCCCGGCTCGAAAGGATGGAGGATAGAATGAAAAAGAAAAGCATCTCTTGCAAGTATTAGAATAAAGGTCAGTCGTTACAAAAGTTCGTGAGGATTTGTTACAAAAGGATTAAATCTCAGCTCCGGTCTGTTAAATCCTCCAGCGTCAGCGTAAAATCAAACCGCTCATCCCCGTTTTCCCCCTCGCCCCGGGCAAACAGCTCGTCCCCCCGGGCGGCGGTGTCCACCCAGACGGTCTCCCCCGCCCGGCACTCGCTGACGTAGCCGATCTGGAAGGACCGCACGAACTTCCCCCGGCCCAGCCGCTCCAGATGGAGGCTGTCGCAGGCGAAATCGGCGTAGTGGGCGTTGTTCACGTGGCCGTTGATGTCGGTGTCGGAATAGCGCAGCTCCCGGCGCGTCCGGCCGTCGAAGGTCTCCGGCATGGCCGGGCGGCGCAGCCTGATGGATTTGTTCAGCTCCCCGCCGTCGGTGCCCTGGAACTCCGTCAGGTTCTTCATGCGAAACAGCTTCCGCTCATCGGCGTCCACCATCACCCACACCGAGGCCCCCTGGCCGATGGGCCTGCCGTCCCGGAACAGGTCGAAGTCCCGGTAGGAGGACGCCCCCGACGCCCCCCGGTGCCAGGTCTTCACCGTCAGAGGGTCGTTCCACCGCAGGGGCGCGTCCAGCTGCACCCAGCTGCGGGTGACCATCCACAGGCAGTTGTACTTCTCCCGGATCTGCGGCCCGGACACCCCCAGGGCCAGCGCCGCCTGGGTGGCGGCCTCCTGCAAAAAGCCCAGCACCGCCGACGGGCGGCACTGGTTGAACAAATCCACATCCCGGGAGTCCACCCGGCAGTTCATCTCATAAACCGTGCTCATAAAACTGTCAATCCTTCTTCCCGGGGATGGTCAGCGTGTCACGGGCGCACAGGGCGGCCAGGTCGTCCTGAGTGGCCGCGCTCAGCCGCAGGGCCGCGCCGCACCGGGCGCACACCAGGTCCACCGACGAGTACCCCACCTTTACGCCGTAGTCTGTGGAGCCGCAGGCGCACTTCACCCCGCCCCGGGCGGCGATATCTTTCAGCTCGGCCAGGGTCTCCCCCATGACCACCTCGTCCAGAAAGGCCCCCCGCTGGTCCGTCTGGTCGTCCAGGCGCAGCTTGTCCACCGCCGCCTCCAGCTTCTCCATGGCCTGGAACACCTGGTCCTCCTCCCCGACGCAGCAGCAGTTCAGCCCCGAGGCGGGGCAGCTCAGGGCCAGCAGCTTCCGGCGGAGCAGCGCGTCGTTGCCGCACACGGCGGTGTGGTCCCTGGCGCAGAACAGGCAGGGCACCGTGACCTCGCAGCGGTCCCCCAGCTGACGGAAGCCCAGCTCCGACCTGCCGCAGGGACAGGGCAGGACGCTGTCCCCCGCGCACAGCTGGAAGGCGGTGCGCTTGGCGATCACCGCCTGGCCGCAGACGGGGCAGATATATCCGATGGTACGGGTCTCTTCCGGCATAAAACCGTCCCTCCCCCAAAAATTTCAAAAGGCATTATACCACCATTCTCCCCGCTTTTCCAGAGGCAGCCCCTTTTTCTTTGTCAAATCTTTCCCCGCGTATGAATTGGCTTACTTTGCACAAACTACCTGTAAATCACGCCAAGGGCGTGTGCGCCGTCCGGACGGGAAACGGCGCGCGAAAGGAGTCAGTTCCAATGGAAAATCAAAAGCTGGGGCGGCAGACCTTTCAGCCGGGCTCGCCCCCCGTCATCATCGGCCACGGCTCCTCCGCCGGGCACAAGGAGTGCCAGGGCCCCCTCCGCCGCCACTTTGACCACACCTGTGAGGACGACCTGTTCGGGGCCAAGACCTGGGAGCAGGCGGAGTCCGCCATGCAGCAGCTGGCCCTGGACGCGGCGCTGAAGCGGGCCGGCCTGCACACCGGCGACCTGGACCTGCTGCTGGCCGGCGACCTGCTGAACCAGTGCATCGGCTCCGGCTACGCCGCCCGAACCGCCGCCGTGCCCTTCTTCGGGCTGTACGGGGCCTGCTCCACCATGGGGGAGAGCCTGGCCCTGGCCACCCTGCTGCTCAGCGGCGGGTATGGGAAATATGCCGCCGCCGTCACCTCCTCCCACTTCTGCTCGGCGGAGCGGCAGTACCGCACGCCGCTGGAGTACGGCTCGCAGCGCACCCCCACCGCCCAGTGGACGGCCACCGCCTCCGGCGCGGTGGTGCTGACCGGCGAGGTGCGCCCCGGCCCCCGGGTGGTCCGGGTGACGGTAGGCAAGGTGGTGGACAAGGGCATCAAGGACGCCAACAACATGGGCGCGGCCATGGCGCCCGCGGCCTACGAGACCTTGAAGGCCCACTTTGAGGACACCGGCCTGTCCCCAGACTACTACGACCTCATCGTCACCGGCGACCTGGGCAGCCTGGGCCACGAGATCGTCACCGACTTCTTCGCCCATGACGGGGTGAAGCTGGCCAACTACAACGACTGCGGCCTGATCCTCTTCGACCGGGAGGAGCAGGACGTCCACGCCGGGGCGTCCGGATGCGGCTGCTCGGCGTCGGTGCTGTGCGGCTACCTGCTGCCGGGGCTGCTGGCGGGGCGGTGGAAGCGCATCCTGTTCTGCCCCACCGGGGCGCTCCACTCCCCCACCGCCACCATGCAGGGGGAGTCCATCCCCGGCATCTGCCACGCCATTGGGCTGGAAGGAGGAAAATAATGGACTATCTGAAAGCGTTTCTCATCGGCGGCCTGTTCTGCGTGGTGGGCCAGCTGCTCATCGACAAGACCAAGCTCACCCCCGCCCGCATCCTGGTCACCTACGTGGTGGCCGGCGTGGTGCTGGGGGCCGTGGGCGTGTACAAGCCCCTGGCGGAGTGGGCCGGGGCGGGGGCCACGGTGCCCCTCACCGGCTTTGGCTACAGCCTGGCCAAGGGCGTGAAGGAGGCGGTGGCGGAGAAGGGGCTGCTGGGCGCTGTCACCGGCGGCGTCACCAGCACCGCGGGCGGCATCTCCGCCGCCATCTTCCTGGGGGTCCTGGTGGCCTTTATCTTTAAGCCGAAACCGAAAAGCTGATTAAAGCGCTCCCGGCAGGACCTCCGCCGGGAGCGCCTTTTCCCCTTCGCGCCGGGCGAAAGGAACCCTCAATCTTTTCTTGACACCGGGCGTCCGCTGTGATATCCTCTAAACAGACCAACGGTTTGTTTGGAGGGAGCAGCTGTGGCGCGGAACAAATATCCGGAGGAGACTGTGCGGAAAATCCTGGACACGGCGGAACGGCTGTTCATTGAAAAGGGATACGACCAGGCGTCCCTCCAGGACATCATCGATGCCACGGGGCTGTCAAAAGGGGCCATCTATCACCACTTTGCCTCCAAAGAGGACATTTTTTATTCGGTCTGCGACCGGATCGGGCAGCACAACGCCGAAGTGCTGTCCAAGGTCCGGGACGACAGCTCCCTCAGCGGCCTGGAGAAGCTGCGCACCATCTTTGCGGCCTCCCTCCAGCCAGAGCGCCAAGCCAAGATGTTCTGCATGATGCCCTACCTGTTGAACAACGCCAAATTCCTGGCCACCGAAATGCGGAGCATTTTTATGGATGTGGTGCCGGAATTCATAGAACCCATCATCCAACAGGGCATTGCCGACGGCTCCATCCGGACGGACCACCCCAGGGAGCTGGCTGAGGCCATGATGCTGTTGTCCGACCTTTGGATCAACCCCATTGTCCGCCCCACCACCCCGGAGGAGATTCAGGCCCGGTGCGCCGTGTATAACCAGATGTTCACCAGCTTTGGCGTACCCGCGCTGATCGGCGGGGAAATCATCGATACGCTCGTGCGCTACGCGGAAATGGCCCGTCACGAGCCGTTGGAGGGTGCGGCGGACAGCTGAAAAGAAACTGCCGTGAGGCAGCTTCTTTTGGAAAGCAAAGAAACCGACGGTCGGTTTATAAGAAGGAGGAACTATTTATGAAAAAGAATCAACCGCCCCTGTTCAGACAGGATTTCACCCTGGTGGTAATCGGGCAGATCATATCCCTGTTCGGCAACGCCATCCTGCGGTTTGCCCTGCCTCTGTACCTGCTGCGTCAGACCGGCTCCCCCGCCCTGTTCGGCGTGGTGGGCGCGGCGGCGTTTGTACCGGCTGTGCTGTGCTCCCCCATCGGCGGGGTGGTGGCGGACCGGGTCAACAAGCGCAATATCATGGCCGCGCTGGACTTCTCCACGGCGGGCCTGATGCTGGCTTTTACGCTGCTGCTGGGGCAGGTCCCGCTGGTGCCGCTGATGGTGGCGTGCCTCATGCTGCTGTACGGCATCGCCGGGGCCTACCAGCCGGCGGTGCAGGCCAGCATCCCCCTCCTGGCCGGGGGAGAACGGCTCACCCAGGCCAACGCGGTCATCAACATGGTGGGCACCCTGTCCAGCCTGCTGGGGCCGGTCATCGGCGGCGTGCTGTTCGGCGCCTTCGGCATCCGGCCCATTCTGTGGGTCAGCATCGGGTGCTTCGCCTTCTCCGCCGTCATGGAGCTGTTCATCCGCATCCCCCATCAGCCCCAGGCGGCGTCGGGCGGCGTGCTGGCCACCGTGAGGCAGGATCTGGGGGACGGCTGGCGGTTTATCCGGCGGGAGAAGCCGGTGTTCCTGTCCGTCATGCTGGTGCTGGCGCTGTTCAACCTGGCGCTGTCTTCCGCACTGAACGTCGGCATCCCGGTGGCGGTGGTTCAGGTGCTGGGGATGAGCGACGCCCGCCTGGGGATCACCGAGGCGGGTATGGGGCTGGGCGGGCTTCTGGGCGGCGTTTTGGCTGCCTGCCTGGGAGAGCGCCTGAAGCTGCGGCGGGGAAGCACCATCCTGCTGGCGGGCTGTCTGGCGACGGCGGGGATGGGCGCGGCCCTGCTCCCCTGGACAGCCCCCGGCTTCGGCTACTGGCTGCTGACGGCCATGAGCTTTGCCATCATGATCCTGTCCACCATGCTGGTGGTGGTGCTCACCGCCGCCGTCCAGCGGCAGACTCCGCCGAACCTGCTGGGTAAGGTGATGGCCTTCATCATGGCCGTGTCTAACTGCGCGTCTCCCCTGGGGCAGGCTGTTTACGGGGCGCTGTATGAGGCCTGCGCCGCCTGGGCCGTTCTGCTGAGCGCGGCGGCGGCATCCCTGCTGATTGCGCTCTATTCCAGAAGGGTATTCCGTGAGCTGGACGCAGACGCGGGGGAAGCGCTGCCGCGCTGAGCGGGTCCCACGCAGAGGCGGGACACTCGTCAGCCCCCAGACATCTTAAAAGATACTTAAATATTTTGATGCAGAATTGTTACAGGATTGTTGTTGTTTTTCCGGCCCTTCTCCGCTATACTGGAAACTGTGAACAAGCGTCCCGCCGGGGACGTACTTTTCCAGCATGAACGACAGGAGGAACGATATCATGCCTGACCTTAAAATACCCGAGGCCCCGGAGGAGGAACTGGCGGAACAGGCTCCGGCCCCGGAGGAGCTGACGACGGAGCAGGCCCCGGCCCAGGACCCCTGGGAGGCTCCCGCCCCCAAAAAGAAGACGCGCTCCGCCGCGGAGAAGAAAAAGCTGGTCAAACGCATCATCGCCGGTGTGACGGCGATAGCCGTGCTGGCCGGGATCATCTTTGGAATGTGGTACCTGGTGTTCCGGGAGGACGACTCCCTGGGCGACATCTACGCCGAGCCCGCCTACATAGGCTCCATCCAGAGCACCGTGCAGGGCAGCGGCAACGCCAACGCCAAGGAGACCTCTACCGTCACCATCCCGGCCAACGGCACCGTGGAGCAGGTGCTGGTATCCCAGGGCGACGTGGTGTTTGCCGGGCAGCCCCTGTTCTCCGTCTACAGCCAGGCCGCTCAGGACGCCCTTGCCACCGCCCAGCAGCAGATGAACTCCCTCAACGATAAGCTGGCCAACCTCACCCTGAGGGCCCCCTTCGCGGGCAAGCTGATCGACGTCCCGGAAAACGTCCTGGCGCTCAGCCCCGGCGACAGCGTGGGCGAGGGCAGCACAGTGGCCACCCTGGTGAACGACACCAGGCTTAAGCTGTCCCTCTACTTCAGCTACGCCTATGAGAACGATGTCCGGGTGGGGCAGACGGCCCAGGTGTCCGTCCCCGCGGTGATGTACACCGGGGAGGGCCAGGTGGAGCAGATCAACAAGGTCAGCTTCATCACCCCTGAGGGAGGCATCTACTTCGAGGCAATCATCGCTTTCAACAATCCCGGCACCCTCACCGCCGAGATGGAGGCGTCCGCCGTGCTGACGGACGGGGACGGCCTGCCCATCTATCCCTATGAGCAGAACAAGACCCAATATTACGAGACCCGGAGCCTGACCACCAAGGCGGGCGGCCCGCTGGTGAGCAGCCGTCTGCTCAACCACGCCAGGGTATCTGCCGGCGAGGCCCTGCTCACCATGGGCTCCGAGAGCCTGGACGAGCAGCTTATCACCGCCCAGGAGCGGCTCAACGAGGCCCAGGCCGCCGTGGACGCACTGAACGCCACCGCACCCATCGACGGCACCATCATCTCCTGTACGCTCGCCGAGGGCAGCGAGGTGAAGGCGGGCGACGCGGTCATCACCATCCAGAACACCACCACCATGGTGGTCACCATCCAGGTGGACGACCGGAACATCGGCTTTATCAAGCTGGGGGACATGATTGAGCTGTCCGACTACAGCGGCAACTTCTATATGGGCGCCGTCACCAACATCGAGATGCAGGGCGAGGTGGGCCAGGGTATGTCCACCTTCCCCGTCACCCTGGAGGTGGACAACTCCGCCGGCACCCTGTACGCCGGGGTGTGGCTGGACTACTCCTTCATCACCAGCCAGTCGGACGACTGTGTGCTGGTGCAGACCGCGGCGGTGAAATCCGTGCTGGACGCCGAGGGCAATAAACAGACCGTGGTGTTCGTCCAGAGGGAGGAACGGCCGGACAACGCCATTGAGCTGGACCCCTCCATCACCGGCGTGCCCACTCCGGAGGAGAACTACTGGCCCGTGCTGGTGGAAACCGGCATCTCCGACGCCAAGCAGGTGGAGATTATCTCCGGCGTGGAGGACGGTGACATGGTGTTCATCAACTACACGGTTGATCCGGGCGGTATGTACTATTGAGGTGGCGCCATGCTGATCGACATCCAAAACCTCTATAAAATATATAATGAGGGCCAGGAGAGCGAGGTGCGGGCGCTGGACGGCGTGTCCCTGCAAATCGACCGGGGGGAGTTCGTGGCCATCGTGGGGGCGTCCGGCTCGGGCAAGTCCACCATGATGAACGTTTTGGGCTGCCTGGACGTGCCCACCCGGGGCCGGTACAACCTGAACGGCACCGACGTCACCTCCTTGAAGGACAAAGATCTGGCCCGCATCCGCAACCGGGAGATCGGCTTCATCTTCCAGGGCTATAACCTGCTCCAGGACCTGAACGCGCTGGACAACGTGATCCTGCCCCTGATCTACCGGGGCACCTCCATCTTCGAACGGGAGGAGCTGGCCATGGCCGCCCTGGCCCGGGTGGGGATGGACGGCCGGGCCCATCACCGACCCAGCCAGATGTCTGGCGGCCAGCAGCAGCGGGTGGCCATCGCCCGGGCCATCGCCACCCACCCCCCCATCATCATGGCCGACGAGCCCACCGGCGCGCTGGACTCCAAAACCGGGCGGCATGTGCTGAGCATCCTCCAGCAGCTCTACCGGGAGGGCACCACCATCCTGCTCATCACCCACGACGACGGCATCGCCGCCACCGCCCCGCGGGTGGTGCGGCTGTCCGACGGAAAAATCATATCCGATGCACATCAGGAGGTGGACTGGCTGTGAACCTGATGCAGGCGTTTAAGATGGCGTTCAAGTCCATCGCCTCCAAGAAAATGCGCTCCTTCCTCACCATGCTGGGCATCATCATCGGCGTAGCGTCGGTGGTCATCATGGTGTCGGTGGTCCAGGGCATGAACAAGCTGAGTCTGCAATACCTGGAGGCCCAGGGGGAAAATAAAATCCAGGTATACGCGTACCAATACTATGGCAGCTCCGGCAACATCTCCGACCTGCTGTACGAGTACTGCCTGGGAATGCAGGACCTGGTGCTGGGGGTCACCCCCCAGGTGGAGGTGTGGCAGGACATCACCATCAAATACGGTGCGAAAACCTTCAACACCCAAAACTGGGACGACTGGAGCAAACGGCTGACCATCAAGCTGGGCTCCGACCAGTTCGGGGTGTGCAATAATTACACCCTGGGGGGCGGCCGGGAGCTGTCCTTCCTGGACGTGGAGAAGACCAACCAGGTGTGCGTGCTGGGGGGCGGGGCAAAAGAGATCCTGTTCGACTTTGTGGACCCGGTGGGGGAGACCATCTTCATCAACAGCCAGCCCTTCCTGGTGGTGGGCTGGTATGAGGCCACCGGGCTGGAGGGTATGAGCGACATGGACAACGTGGTGCTGCTGCCCTACACCTTCAACCGCACCCTGAACAACAACCAGGACATCAACGACTATGTGGTGAAGGCCCGCAGCGCCACCGACACCACCCTGGCCATCGCCAGGCTGAAGGCGTTCCTGGGCGGGTTCATCACCCCCGGAGAGAACGGGTACTACAACGTGTACAGCAATAACGACTGGTCCAATCAGGTCCAGGAGCAGAGCCTGATGCAGTCCCTGGTGCTGGGGGCCATCGCGGGCATCTCCCTGCTGGTGGGCGGCATCGGCATCATGAACATCATGCTGGTCACCGTCACCGAGCGCACCAGGGAGATCGGCATACGAAAAGCCATCGGCGCGGAGCGCAAGAGCATCATCGTCCAGTTCCTCATCGAGGCGGCGGTGATCTGCGGCATCGGCGGGCTCATCGGCATCCTGCTGGGGTGCATGGGGGCCCTCATCGCAGGGAAATTCCTGCTCCAGGGCATGATTTTGTGGCCCAGCTCCGTCATCACCGTGGGGGCGTTCACCTTCTCGGTGGTGCTGGGGGTGCTGTTCGGACTGTACCCCGCGATCAAGGCGTCCAGCCTCCAGCCGGTGGATGCCCTGCGGGCGGAATAAGGAGGAAATGCAATGAGACCGACCAAACAAAAGCGGGCGCTGTCCCTGCTGCTGGCCTTTGCGGCGGCGCTGTCGATGACGGTGCTGCCAGGCCGCGCCAGCCGCTTCCAGGACGTGGAGGACGAGCAGGTGTCCCTGGCGGCGGACACGCTGTCCTCCCTGGGCGTGGTGGGGGGCACCGGGGAGAGAGAGTTCTCCCCCGACGGCCACCTGACCAGGGCGCAGCTGTGCAAAATGGCGGTGGAGATCATGGGCATGGGCGAGCAGGCCCAGGCCCAGGCGTACCGCACCATTTTTACCGACATGGGCAAAAACCACTGGGCCAGGGGCTACGTGAACCTGGCCGCCACCACCCAGGTGCCTGCGGAGTCTGGCATACGGCTGATGCTGGGCCTGGGCAACGGCGCCTTCGGCCCTGACCGGGAGGTCACCTATCAGGAGGCGGTCACCCTGGCCCTGCGGATCTTGGGCTATGGCGCGGAGGCCAACCGGGCCTGGCCCTACAGCGCCATCGAGACCGCCACCCAGCTGGGGCTGGACCAGGACCTGGGCGTGGAGCAGCCCTATAACCCCATCACCCGGGCCCAGACCGCCCTGCTGTTCTACCACCTGCTGTCCACCCCCGCCAAGGGGAGCACCAAGCCCTATGCCGACAACCTGGGCAAGCTGGTGGAGGACGCCATCCTGCTGGCCGGCGACGCCACCGTCAACGGCAGCTCAGGCTGGGCCGTGGTGGCAACCGGGGAGAGCACCCAGTCCTACCTGGCCGCCGGCCCGGTGGACCAGTCCCTGCTGGGCAAGCGGGGGTGGGCCCTGCTGGACAAGGAGGACCGCTTCGTCACCCTGATTCCCGACGACTCCTCCTGCGTCACCGCCCCGGTGGAGCGCAAGCAGGCGTATTACCTCTACCTCACCGGCCTTGGTCGGTACACCCTGGCGGAAAACACCCCGGTGTACACCGGCTCCACCTACAATTCCAGGGTAACCACCTATAAGGAGTACATGGCCAATCTCAGCATCGGGGACGTGGTGACCCTCTACCTGAACGAACAGGGCAGAGTGGTGGGGCTGTACCGGGCGGAGGCCTCCACCGAGACCCGCTTCCTGGTTGTGGGGAGCCGCGGCGCCGGCTATGAGGCTCTCCGGGCCCTCACCGGGAACGAGCAGAACTACACCATCCGCAAAAACGGCGCCGTCACCTCCATGAGCGCCATCAAGCCCTACGACGTGGTCACCTATGACCCAGTGTCCAAGGTGCTGGACGCCTGCGACGTGCGGCTGTCCTGCGTCTATGAGAACGCCACCCCCTATCCCAGCGGCCCCAGCAAGATCACCGCCGCGGGCGGCAACCAGTTCGACGTGCTGGCGGACGCCGTCGGCGACTTCTACGGGCGGAAGCTGGGCGAGCCCATCACGCTGCTGTTCACCTCCAACGGGAAGGTGGCGGGGCTGCTGCCCAAGGGAAGCTCCGTCAAATCCTTCGCCCTGGGCGTGCTCACGGCGGACGGCCTGCAGTTGGTGGGCTGCGACCTGACCCTGAAAGCGCCCTCCGTCCTGCCGGAAGGGGTGACTCATGCGGATCTCCTCAACGTATTCTCCACCCAGGGGGGGAGCCTCACCGTGGAGCTGGCGGGCACCTCCACCACCGAGAAGTTCGATACCCTGCGCATGTCGCTGGGCGGACTGCATGTGAGCTCCGGCGTGCAGATCTATGAGCGCACCAACGACGGCCTGCTGCCCAGGAGCCTGTCCGAGCTGCCTTCCAGCGTGGACGCCGTCCAGTACCACCAGAACACCTCCAGCCAGGTGGACCTGATCATCCTCAGGAACTACTCCGGGGACGGGATAAAGTACGGGCGGATCGACGTGCTCACCGGCTATGTGCTGGAGCCTGTAGGCGGCACGAACAACAAATGGCGGCTGGGGACGGTGGAACAGCTGGTATTCACCAGGAAGGACGGCACCAAGAGCTATACCATCCCCGGCGGCTATCACAGCGGAGGCTATGGGGCCGTGATGGAGTACAACGGAAGCTTTGCCGGCATCACCCATCTCCAGGAGATTACAAAGGTGCCCTCCGACGCGTTCTTCACCCAGGACGACGTAACCTATGTGCGCACCAGCAAGGGCGTGTACCGGGTGGCCGAGGACGTGCAGTGCTTTAACGGCTCGGCGTCGAAGGGGCAGTCCTCTCCCCCGCCCCTCTGGGTGCAGCAGATCCTGGCCAACGGCGGCGTCATGGAGGGGCCGCTGCCCCCGGGCATGGATGTCAGCACCTGGTTCCCGGATGCCGACGCCATCAGCGTGTCCATGTTCGACAGCCTGGGCGAGTGCCGCAATTTCTCCGATACCGTGACGATCTACATCGATACCGCGGGTCAGCAGGTCCGGGTCGTGGAGGCGGGAAGCTGACGGGCCGCGGAAGGCCAAAAGTCCGCGTCAGGGCAGGGCTCATCAGAGCCGCCGCGTAAGCCAAACAAACGGGCCGCCGCGCGTAAGCCAAACAAACGCCAAGCAATCGGGCCGCCGCTGAATCACTCAGCGGCGGCCCCCCTCACGCTTCAGGAGATTTGAATGCAAAAGGAATTGCCGCGATGGTCATCGCGGCAATTCCTTTTTGAAAACCTATTGTATATCAGCATCCTCACCGGACGCAGCGGAGGAGCTTTCCGGCTGATCCGCGGGAGCGGGGTTTTGAATGATGAGCGTTTTACCCTCGCCGCCCGCCAGCCTGCCGCCCAGCATACCGGCGATCAGGGATTTGACGTCGATGCCCATGCCCTGGGTGATGCCCTCGGTGACCTGGGTGGTGCCGTTGATGATATCCTCCAGCAGCTTGGCGCTGTTGCCCTCGCCGTACATGGTGATCTTGTCCACCTTGGACAGGGGCTCGGCCACATACTTGGCAATCTCAGGCAGGGCCTGCATCACCATCTCAATGACGGCGGCCTCGCCGTACTTCTTCATGGCCTCGGCCTTCTTGTCGATGCCCTCGGCCTCCGCCAGGGCCTTGGCGCGGATGGCCTCCGCCTCCGCCTTGCCCACGGCGGCGATGCCCTCCGCCTCCTGCTCCCGGGCGAACTTCTGCGCCTCGGCGCTCTTCATCTCGGCCTGGGCCTCCTGCTCCTGCTCATAGCGCTTGGCCTCGGCGTCCTTCTGGCGCTTGAAGAGGGCAGCCTCCGCCTCCTGCTGCTGGCGGTAGCGCTCGGCGTCCGCCTTGGCGCGGATCTCCGCCTCCAGCTTCTGCTTCTCCACCTCCACCTCGTACTGCTTCAGCTCGGCCTGGCGCTGGGTCTTGGCGATCTCCGCGTTGACCGTGGCCGTCTCGATGCTCTTGCGCTGCTCCTGGCTCTGGATCTCATAGGCGGCGTCCGCCTCGGCCTTTTTGCCGTCCGCCATGATCTTCAGCTCCGCCCGCCGAATCTCCAGCTCCGTCTGCTTCTGGGCGATCTGGGTGTCCGCCTGGACCCGGGCCTCGTTGGACTCCCGCTCCGCCTCCGCCTGAGCGATGGCGATGTCGCGGTCGGCCTGGGCCTTGGCGATGGCGGCGTTTTTCTTAATCAGGCTGGTGTTGTCGGCGCCCAGGTCCTTGATCAGCCCGTTCTCGTCGGTGACGTTCTGGATGTTGCAGGATAGGATCTCGATGCCCAGCTTATCCATGTCCTTGCTGGCCTTCTGCATCACCTGGTCGGAGAAGGAATCCCGGTCCGTGTTGATCTCCTTGAGGGACAGGGTGCCGATGATCTCGCGCATATTGCCCTGGAGGGAATCCTGGAGGTCGCGGGTGATCTCCTCGGGGCGCTTGTTCAGGAAGTTCTTGGCCGCCAGCTTGATGCCTTCCGCGTGGGGGGAAATGCGCACCTTGGCCACGGCGTCCACGTTGACGTTGATAAAATCGCTGGTGGGGACGGACTGCTCGGTCTTGATATCCACCGTCATCTGGCCCAGGTACAGCCGGTCCATACGCTCCAGGAACGGGACGCGGATTCCGGCCCGGCCGATGAGCACCTTGCTCTCTTTCTTGAGGCCGGAGATGATATACGCCTGGTCGGGCGGGGCCTTGACATAGCCGAGCATAATAATAACGAGCACCACTAAAACGGCTGCTACAATGGGGATCGCTTTTATGACGAGATCAAGCATGGGGGACTCCTCCTTTCAAATTCGACATGACAGCGTTCGTTCTATATCAAAACAAGCCGGAACAACAGCGCCTGGCCGGGCAGAGGGCGGATGTGCCGCGGCGGCGGAGCTGCTTCCCGACGGCTTGGAATTTTTCTCAGCCCTCCGGCTTCATGCCGCCCCCGATGTCCCCGCGCAGGACGGCAAGGCGCTCCAGGGCTGTGACCTCCGCCTCCAGCCGCTGATCGTCCCACTCCTGCCGGGTCCGCCGGTTGTCAACAATCACCTGGGACAGCACATTCACCGCCCGCAGGCACAGCGCGGCCTTTCCGTTCACGTCCCCACCGGCCTGCTCCGCCTGCCTCAGCTCCCGGAGCGTCAGCTCCAGCGTCTGCAGATAGTCGGCCTCCACATGCGCCTGCGTCTGTTCATCCAGCGAATCATAGTCCTGTGAAATCAGCAGCTCCAGGATTTCCAGCGCCGTCTGGACATAGGCCGTCCCAATGGGCTGGGCGGCCTGCCGGATGCGGGCCTTGACGGCGCGTGCGCCGCTGTCGCAGGCGGTGGAGCACAAGAAGCGCTGCATCACGGGGGAAAGCGCGTCAAATTTCTGCGATACCGCGGCAAGCCGCCGCGCATACGCCTCGAAGACGCCTGTGTCCCCGCCGGACCATGCCTTCATGGCAGGGATCAGGGTGTGCTCGATCTCCCGGAGCTCCTCTGCTATGGACGACAGGCCGTCCGCGTACTCGTCCAGGACGCTCAAATCCTTTTTCCCTAGCAGCCCGGCGTTTTGGCCGGAAAACAGCGCCCTGACGGCCCCTGCCGCCCCCGCCGCCTTATCCTTGAGCTCGTCGCCGCACAGCAGGCGGATGCGCTCCATGGGCAGCCCTGTGATTGCGGCGGGAATCGCAGTGTGGACCGCCGTCAGCGACCGCCGGATCTCCGCGCCCGACTGCTCCAGCCGCTCCTGCATTTGCGTGAGCGCAGGCGTCGTCTCCTCCCGGCCCTGACGGGCCTCCCCGCCGCGGCGCTGCCGCCGGCAGGACTCAAGCCGGTGGGGCTCCGCCCTGATTTCGAAGGGAATCCGCTTCTCTTTGCCAACTTTTGTGGCGAAAATGGTAAAGGCGGCCGTCATGCTCAATCCCATCTCCTTACAGGCCTGCTCCATATCTTTTTTGACCTCTTCATCGAGGCGAAAGTTGACCATAACCTGTGCCATGAAAGTCACTCCCTTCCGCACACCTTTATTATATCATTTGTAAAGCAAAATGCAACATCTTTCTTTACAAATGATGGGTGAAATTTGTCGGCAAACAGTTTTGGCGGGCGCCCGCATGGGGCGCCCGCCAGTGCCGGGTCCGCCGGGTGAAACCGGGGACGGACCGCGTTACCGGATGAAATTGGTGGCCTGGCGGGGCTCCTTTTCCGGCAGACCGTACTTCTCCCTGCCCAGGGCGATGCTTTTCATCAAAAACGTCATGTTCCGCGCCAGCGCCCGCATGGTCTGGAGCCCCTCTGCGTCCTGGGCGGCCTCCCCGGGCAGTCTGCCGTGGACGCTGTTCCAATACTGGCTGGACGCCACCGGCATCCCGGAGATGGTAAAGAACTTGTTCAGCTCGTCAAAGGTGGCGGACAGCCCGCCCCGGCGGGCCGCCACAACACCGGCCCCCACCTTCATGGTCTTGTCGAAGGGCGTGCTGTAGAACAGCCGGGTCAGCAGCGCCACCAGCGTGGCGTTGGCCGAGGCGTAGTACACCGGGCTGCCCACCACCAGGCCGTCGCTGGCCTCGAATTTCGGGGCCAGCTCGTTGACGATGTCGTCAAACACGCACCGGCCCAGCTTGGCGCAGCCGCCGCAGGCTACGCAGCCCCGGATATCCCGGCCGCCCGCCTGGACCAGCTCCGTCTCCACCCCCTCCGCCTGGAAGACCTGCTCCATCTCGCGCAGCGCCACAGATGTATTCCCCTCCGGCCGGGGACTGCCGTTGATCATAAGGACCTTCATAAAAAATCGCGCCTCCTCCAAATAGTGATCGCAGCTAGTATACCACACCGCCCGGGAAATTGGGAGGGGTTTTCGCCGATTCAGGGCGGCGCTTTGACCGGCCTCCCCCGGCAGCGACGCCCGGCGCGCCCAAAATTTTTCCTCCTGTCCTGTGACATCCCGCCCCAAACCGCGTCTTTAAAGGTGAAAGGGCCTTTCGAGGAGTGATAACCATGGACGACAATGAGATCATCAAGCTGTTCTTTGCCCGGGACCAGCAGGCCATCCAGGCCGCCGCCCGGCAGTACGGCGCGTACTGCGCCTCCATCGCCCAGCGCATCCTGGGCGACCAGGGCGCGGCGGAGGAGTGCGTCAACGACACATGGCTGAAGTGCTGGCAGTCCATCCCGCCCCAGCGCCCACGCTCGCTGAAGAGCTTTGCGGGGCGGATCGTCCGCAACCTGGCCCTCAGCGCCCACCGGGAGTCAACGGCCCGAAAGCGGGGCGGCGGGCAGGTCCAGCTGGCCCTGGACGAGCTGAGCGAGGTGGTCTCCGGCGGCGACACCCCGGAGGGAGCGCTGGACCGCCAGGCCTTCCTCACAGCGCTGGACGGCTTCCTGGCCGCCCTGCCGGAGCGCAATCGGAACCTGTTTCTCCGGCGGTACTGGTATCTGGACAGCGTGGACGCGCTGGCAAAGCGGTTCTCCATGAGCCGGACCCAGGTGACCACCACACTCCACCGCCTGCGGCAGAGGCTGCGCGTCCATCTTCAACAGGAGGGATTTGAACTGTGAAAAACCATGAGCTTTTAGATATGATCGGCGAGGCCAATGAGGACTACGTCCAGGCGGCGGACGCCGACGCGGCGCGGCCCCGCTTTCGCTGGAAGGCCTTGGCGGCCTGTGCCGCCTGCGCCGTGCTGGCCGTGGCCGCCTA
The DNA here is from genome assembly GCA_949841465.1 of uncultured Oscillospiraceae bacterium. Taxonomy (GTDB): domain Bacteria; phylum Bacillota; class Clostridia; order Oscillospirales; family Oscillospiraceae; genus Enterenecus. The sequence continues at coordinate 76,213 of CATKZW010000001.1, read as the reverse complement.
CCCGTTTTCCCAGGTATTTTGGCCTCAGGAATCCGCCCCCGGCCCGGAGGCCACCCAGGGCCCCGGCCTGCACAGCTACACCTTGATGGATGAGGTCGGCGGAAGCATTCTGACCCATCAGGAGCAGGTCAAGTCCCCGGCAAGCGGCGCAGCCGCCGTTCCGGAACCCAGTATGCCCACCTGCCAGGCGCCCGGCGAAGACGCCGGTGGGGACATCGACGGCAGCCACTATGACACGCCCGGCCGGGACGTCCCGGTGGACCAGGAGCCCTACGACCAGTACAACAGCCTCTATGAGAACGCCCGCCTGGACCAGTACCCGGAATGGTACGGCGGGGCCTATATTGACCACAACGCCTTGGGGAAGCCGTCCAGGCTGGTGGTCTGCATCGTGGACGGCTTCCATACCCCGGAGCTGGAGCAGCAGATCGCCGCGTGGTGCGGCGAGGGCGTGTGGACCTATCGGGATGTGAAATACTCCCGGGGCTATTTGCAGACGCTGATGGAGCGCCTCAACAGCAGCGAATTTCTTGATCTCATAGATCCGGACAACGCGGCCCTCGCCTGGGGCGTTTATGAACAGGATAACTGCATCAAAATGGAATGGCGCGCCATCCCCAGCGACGCCGCCCTGGCCGAACTGGCCAAACTGGACCCCGGCGGCGACGCCATTCAGGTGCAGGTGTCCGCCCAGTCCTACACCACCGCCGACGAGCTGGTCAAGGCCCCCGCTTCCAACTCCGCCGCGCAGCCCGTTCCCGGCGGCGCACAGGCCGAGCCCTCCCGCGACGGGCAGGACCTTCCGGCGGAGGCCAGCCTCCCCCCCGCCTTCCGGCCGGAGGAGCCGCCCGCCGTCAGGGAAAACTCCATGCCCGCCCTCACGGAAAACGGCTGACCGGACGCCACGCAAACCGAAAAACGCGCCCCGCCTCATCCGGCCGGATGAGGCGGGGCGCATTTCCCTCTTGCATGGACAGGCGATTTCTGGTATAATTAAATTTAAGAAAAACACGGCAGGCCCCCGGGTGCGGCACACCTGAGGGCCTGTACAGTGTTTTTCTCTTCCCCAGGCCATATCCTGGCGGCGGAAGACAATATAAATAAGGGAGGTTTGGCATAACATTGTGGAGAGGTCCCCTGTCCGTTTCTTTAACATCCACTTTTTGCCACCTACTTTCTGTTGCAACCTCGCCCGTTTTGGTATATAATGAAAAAAGCACCTTTCGCGGCCACCGGGCCGATTTGTAATGAGGTGATAAATGGCTCTTACACATGTCCCAATAAGCTCTCCTGGAAAAATTTTGATGAAGGAGGACATATACCCATGGGTACCAGTATCAAAAGATCGGTCATGATCCGGGTTGTGTGCGCTCTGATAGCCATCCTGCTGTTCAGCTTTATGACCACCGCCAACATCCTGCGCATCGAAAAGACCGAGGAACTCAGCACCCAGGCCGACGCCATGCTGAACAAGGTCCAGCAGGCGGAGACCGCCCACTACAAGTGGTCCGCCAACCTGAGCAACGCCCTGTATTCCGGCATGGAATTCACCGGCAGCAAAGACCCAACCACCTGTGTGCTGGGCAAGTGGCTGTACGGCGACCTGGAGCTGGAGGACGCCGAGATCGAACGCCTGCGCGCCCAAATCGAGCCCCTGCACAAGGAGCTCCACGCCTCCGCGGACATCGCCCTGGACATGTTCGACAACAGCCATGCGCGGGGGCAGCAGTATTATCAGGAGACCATCCAGGCCACCCTCACCCAGCTAGTAGGGCTGCTGGACCAGGTGGTCGCCCGGGGCGAGGCCATCAGCGCCGGCTACGCCGACAGCCTGAACAGCACCATCGCCTTCATGCACGGCTCCACCGTGGTATGCCTGGTGCTGTCCCTGGTGGCGCTCATCAGCCTGGTAATCTTCGTGCTGAGCAGCGTCATCAAGCCCCTGCTGCTCATCACAGAGAAGGCCAAGCCCCTTCAGGAGGGGCACCTGACCCTGGAGCTGGGCTACCGCTCCAGGAATGAGTTGGGCCAGCTGGCCACCACCCTGGAGGAATCGGTGGGGCAGATCCACCAGTATGTGGAGGACATAAACCGCGTCATGGGCGAGCTGGCCGGGGGCAACTTCAACGTGTCCGCCTCCATCCCCTACATCGGCGATTTCCAGTCCATTGAGGTGTCTCTGGACCACTTCACCACCGCCCTGTCCCTGGCTATGGACAGCATCAATCAGGCCCAGAACCGGGTGAGCAGCCACGCCGAACAGCTGTCCAGCGGGGCCCAGGCCCTGGCCCAGGGGGCCACGGAGCAGGCCAGCGCGGTGCAGCAGCTGTACGCCACGGTGGACGACCTGTCCAAGAGCGCCGGGCGCAACGCCAAGGCCGCCTCCGAGGCACAGAACAGCGCCCAGCTCACCAGTCAGCAGGTGTCCCTGAGCAGCGAACAGATGGAGCAGATGGTGTCCGCCATGGGGGACATTGCCGATGCCTCCGAGAAAATCGGCCACATCATCAATACCATTGAGGATATTGCCTTCCAGACCAACATCCTGGCTTTGAACGCCGCCGTGGAAGCCGCACGGGCAGGCTCGGCGGGCAAGGGCTTCGCCGTAGTGGCCGACGAGGTGCGCAGCCTGGCCTCCAAATCGGATGAGGCGGCCAAGGCTACCAAGGGCCTCATTGAAAACTCCATCCAGGCCACCCGCCGGGGCAGCGATATCGTGGGCGAGGTGTCCGACTCGCTGAAGAAGGCGCTGGATTTGGTGGTGCAGTCCAACAAGGCCATCGGCGCTATCACCGACGCCATCGCCCAGGAGGCGGATTCCCTGGCCCAGGTGTCCGAGGGCATCGGGCAGATCTCCTCCGTGGTACAGACCAACTCCGCCAGCAGCGAGGAGTCCGCCGCCGTAAGCACCGAGCTGTTCGATCAGGTACACCTTCTGGAGGACCAGACCAAGCAGTTCCAGCTGAAAAGCACCCGGCCCCAGTATGCGCTGAAATAATTGCAGCACAAAGGGCGGCAGGAAGCCGTCTCAGGGCGCTGAAGCGCCCATATATCCCCCGCACGGTCCGAAGCTTTGACTTGTGTGCCATGAAGGTACGCGCTTCCTCCCAGAGGAAGGGCGTACCTTTTTGTGTTCTTCGGACTTCGGACCAAATCAATTTTAGGAGGTATTCCCATGTCCTTGTCATCTGTCAAGAAAATGACCCTCTGCGCCATCTGCGTGGCCCTTTGCTGCGTCCTGCCCACCGCGTTCCACGTGTTGGGACCGGCGGCCAGCGTCCTGTCCCCCATGCACATACCCGTGCTGCTGTGCGGCCTGGTGTGCGGCTGGCCCTACGGCGCGTTCTGCGGCGTGGCCGGGCCGCTGCTCTCCAGCGTCATCACCAGCATGCCCCCCGCTGCGGCCCTGGTCCACATGGTGCCTGAGCTGTGCGTCTACGGCCTGGCCTGCGGCCTGATCCTGAGCCTGGTCCGTACCGGCCGCACCATCACCGACCTGTACTGCGCCCTGGTGCCCGCCATGCTGCTGGGCCGGGTGGTGGGCGGCGTAGTCCGCACCCTGTTCCTGCTTGGCAATGGGCAGTCCTACACCCTGGCCATGTGGGCGGGGGCCTACCTGGCGGAGGCCCTGCCCGGCATCGTCCTGCACCTGATCCTGGTGCCCGCCCTGGCGCTGGCGCTGAGCAAGGCGGGGCTGGTCCCGTCCCGCTATCCCCAGCAGACGCCGGGCAAAACCACAGCGGCGTGAAGGCCGCAGGGAACGAAATCGCTTCAACCAGGAGGGAGCAGGATGGACAAGGCGCTGCGGGAAATGCTGATGGCACATGCCGGGAAGTACCCGGCCATGGAGCCCCAGGACGCGGTCAAGCTGATTTACCAAAATGAATTCGGCGTCTGGAACGGCATGGTGCGGGAGGCCCAGGCGCTGAGCGAAACCCAAGGCCGGGCCATCATCGCCCTGGACGGGCGGTGCGCCTCGGGCAAGACCACCCTGGCCGCCCGGCTGGGGGAGCGCTGCGGCTGGAGCGTGGTGCACATGGACCACTTCTTCCTCCGCCCCCAGCAGAGAACTCCGGAACGGTACGCCCAGCCCGGCGGCAACGTGGATCACGAGCGCTTCCTGGAGGAGGTGCTGCTCCCCCTGGGTCGGGGGGAGAGGCCGGTGTACCGGCCCTTCGACTGCCGCACACAAACGCTGCTGGCCCCCATCCCCTTTGAGCCCGGTCCGGTGGTGCTGGTGGAGGGCAGCTACGCCTGTCACCCGGCCCTGTGGGACCAATACGACCTGCGGGCTTTCCTCACCGTGGACCCGGCGCTCCAAATGGAGCGCATCGTCCGCCGGGAGGGGGCGGAATACGCCCAGGTGTTCCGGGAGCGGTGGATCCCTCTGGAGGAGCGGTATTTCTCCGCCTGCGAGGTGGAGCGCCGGTGCGATTACCGGCTGGAACTATAGCAAAAGAGCGCGCCTGACGTCAGGCGCGCTCTTTGCGTCACAGAATGCGCAGCACGTCCGCCACCCGGCGGCAGTGGTTGGGGAAGCGCTCCTTCAATTCCGGAGCGGCGTTCTCCATCAGCCAGGGCCGCCCGGCGATGGACAGCATGGGCACGTCATTGAAGTTGTCCCCAAACACCATCGTCTCATCCAGTCCCACCCCAAGGGCGGCGCACAGCTGGGTGAGGCCCGTCCCCTTGTCCGCCAGGGTGAAGTCCAGCCACTCCGCCCCCGCCACGGCGGCGTGGAACACCCCGCCCCACCGGGGGAGCAGCCGCTGTTCCGCCTCCGCTGTCCCCCGTGGGGCAAAGGCGGAGACCTTCACGATGTCCTCCGGCACCTCCTCCGGGCCGGACAGGAGCACGATGTTGTTGCCCTTGCCCCGCATCACCGGGAGGATTTTATCCTCCTTGGGGCACAGATAGCTGGTGTCCTCGCCGGATATGAGCACCTCCAGCCCCGGCGTGTCCACAATGTCCCGGCACAGGGCCACAGCCCGGTCCCGGTCCATCACCGTTTTGCCCAGCACCGGGCCGGGGCTGCCGGGGCCGAACACCGCCGCCCCGTTCTCACACAGGAAGGGGACCTTGTTCGCCACCGGGGCGAACAGGCGGCGCATACTGGTGTACTGCCGCCCGCTGGCGGGGCAGAACAGGACGCCCCTGCGCTCCAGGCGGTGGATCTCCTCAAACACCTCCTTGGGGATGGCCGACGCCCCGTAGGGCATCAGGGTGCCGTCGATGTCGCTGGCAACAAGCCGTATCATAGCGTGTTCTCTCCTTTATCTGCTGGTGTCCTGGTATTCCGACGGGGACATCCCCACCAGCTTCTTGAACGTGGCGGAGAAGTAGGTGATGTCCTTGTACCCCACCTGCTCCGCCACCTCGTAGACCTTGGCCCGGCAGTCCCGCAGCAGCTCCATAGCCTTGTGGATGCGGTAGCGGGTGAGGTAGTTGAGCAGGGTGTAATCGGTTTCCTTTTTGAACAGGTGGCTGAGATGGCCCTCGCTGAGCCCCAGGTGCTGGGCGATGGAGCCCACGGAGATGCCCGGATCGTTGTAGTGGGCGCCGATGTAGTCCATGGCCTCCAGCACATACTTGCTCTTGTCTCCTTTTTTCAAGCCCGGTATGGGCGGCGCGGAGGGACTCTGTGCCCCTTGGGCGGGCCCCACGCGGCGGCGCAGGTTGATCACCGCCTGCTCCAGGTCCCCGTCGTGGAAGGGCTTGAGTAGGAAGTCCACCGCCCCCAGCCGCAGGGCGGTCTGGGCGTACTCAAAGCTGTCATAGGCGGTGAGGATGATGACATAGGCCCCGCACCCCCGCTCCCGCAGGCGGCGGACCATCTCCAGGCCGTCCATCCTGGGCATTTTCAGATCGGTGATGATGAGGGTGGGGTCGTATCGCTCCACGGCGTCCAGCGCCTCCTCGCCGTTGGACGCCTCCCCCACCACCACGCAGTCCAGGGCGGCCCAGTCCACCGCCAGCACAATGCCCTTCCGGATCAGCTCCTCGTCCTCTACAACCAGGACCTTCAGCATTCCGCTCCCTCCTCCCGGCGGATGGGCAGGGTGGCCGTCACTACGGCGCCTGTGCCCCCCGCCCCGTTGTTCAGGGTCAGGCCGCAGCCCTCCCCATAATACTTTAACAGGATGGTGTCCACATTGTAAAGCCCCAAATGCCCCGACCGCCGGCCGGATTGGCGGAAGGGCCCCAGCATCTCGGGGGGGAACCCCCCGCCGTTGTCCGCCACGGTGACGCGCAGCATGCCGTCCCCCTCCTGGGCGACGTCCACCGCCACCGCCCCGTCCTCCAGGCCATCCACCCCGTGGAGGATGGCGTTTTCCACGATGGGCTGGAGGATCATTTTGGGCACCAGGCAGTCCGTCAGCTCCCCAGGCAGGGCCAGGGTGAAGGTGAAGGAGTTGGACAGCCGGATGCGCTGTATCTCAATGTAGCGCTCCAAAATTTCCGCCTCCCGGCCCAGGGGGGCGAACTCCTCCGGCGAGATGCAGAAGCGCAGGATATCCGCCAGATTGGTGGACATCAGCGCCACCTGGGGGACCTTGTTGATCTTGCTGATCCACTTCATGGTGTCCAGGGTGTTGCACAGGAAATGGGGGTTGAGCTGGGCCTGGAGCATGCGGATCTGCACCTCATTTAACTCCCGCTGGTTTTCCACCAGCTGCTCCCGGTTGCGCTTGAGGGCGGCCACCATGGTGTTGAACCGCCGGGCCAGCTCCCCCAGCTCGTCGTCCCGGTACTGGGCCACCTGCACGTCCAGGTTGTCCTGCTCCACCTCCCGGATGGCCCCCCGGAGCCGGGCGATGGGCCGGAACATCTGTCGGCTCAGGCTCAGGCTCATGACCACGGAGATGACCACGCAGATCAGGGCGCTGGAGGCGCTGACGGTGTACAGCAGCCCCATGGTGCCCCGGTTGAACAGCCGGGGCCGCCGGAGGACCAGATACAGCCCCATGGGGGCATGGTGCTCCACGCTGTAGGAGAAATCATCGGAGAACCCCTCCAGCCCCTGGCCGGACAGCAGGCGGCTTCTCAGGGCCGGGGCCAGGGAGACGGCCAGGGAGGGCTGGGCGCAGTACACCGGCCGCCAGTAGTCGCTGAGCAGGATCAGCGTGCCCTGGGCGCCGTAGGTTCCCTCCACCAGCTGGCGCAGGTCGGACTGGTACAGGCTGACCACCACGTAGCCTGCCCGGTCCCCCGCCCGGTCCGACAGCGCCGCCGCTCCCCGGAGCAGGGGGGCGGCACTGTCGGCAGGGTCCTCGCAGCAGGTGAAGGCCAGCCCTCCGCCCTCCTCCGCCCGGTACAGCGCCCCCCAGTTCAGCGGGAGCTGCCGCTCCGCCGGGACAGTCCGGGTGGAGTAGCGCCAATTGCCCTCCCTGTCGTACAGGTCGAACCGGGCGCAGTCCCGGGCGGAACCGGTGGCGGCAAAGAGCCGGGCGTACACCCGGGTGTCCTCCACCCCGCCGCCGGTCAGGGCGGCCAGCACCAGCGGGTCATCCGCCAGCGCGTCCACAGCGGCGGCAAAGCCCTGATACCCCTCGTCCAGGGCGCGGAGGGCGCTGTTGAGCTGGTCCTGTACCTCCTCGGCGGCGGCGTCGGTCATGCGCAGGCGGAATATCTGCAGGAGCATGGCGGAGCAGATCAGCAGCGGCACCAGCGCCGCCGCCAGAAACGCCAGAAACAGCCGCGCCCGGAAGGATACCGTGGGCGTTTTTTTCATGGCGCGTCCCCCCCGAAGTAGAAGGCCCAGGTCATGAGGATGGCGTCCCGGTCCCGGACGGCCTGGTCCAGGTCGTAGTCGGCAATGGGCAGCTCGTCCAGGGCGGGCAGGTCGGCCAAGGGCTCCACGTCGTCCCGGACGGAGCGGCGGCAGAACCGGCCCGCCACCATCTCCTGCACCTCCCGGCTGACAGTGAAGTCCAAAAACAGCCGGGCGTTCTCCTCGTGGGGCGCACCCCGCACCACGGCGCTGCCGTCAGGGACGCAGCTCACCCCGTCCTCGGGGTACACCATGGCCACGTCCATGCCGTCGGCCATGCGCTTCAAAGCGGTCTCCTCCAGGGTAACCCCCACCAGGGCGCTGCCGTCGGCCACGGCGGAGGGTACGCCGCCGGAGGAGTCCAGCTGCACGCCCCCCAGGTTTTCGGCAAACCGGCGGATGACCTCATCCCGCTCGCCCCCCAGGGCGGACAGCATGGTGACCAGCCCCGTGTAGGACGAGCCGGACACCGCCGGGTCGGTGAAGGCGATCCGGCCCTTCAGCTCCGGGTCCAGCAGGTCGTCCCAGCTGTTGACCTGACCGGGGGACACCAGCTTGGGGTTGTACACCAGCACCACCGGCAGGGCGGAGAAGGGGGTCCACAAATCCTCCGGAGCGCGGAACTGCTCCAAAATGTGGTCCGCTCCGGCGCAGGTATAGGGGACGAAGCAGTCCCGGTAGGTCTCCAGGCTCTCCACGCCGCCGCCGAACATCACGTCCGCCTGGGGGGACTTCTCCTCCTGGGCCAGCCGCTCCAGCAGCTCGCTGGTGGCCCCGTACACCACGTCCACCCAGATGCCGGTGCGCTCCTCAAACTCCTTGACGATGGGCCGCCACACCTCCTCCTTGTGGGAGGTGTACACCACCAGCCGGTGGGCCTCATCGGGGGCGTAGTCCGGGGCGGGGGAGCCCCCCTGGACAGCGCAGGCCGTCAGGCCCATCAGCAGGACCAGGGCCAGCAGGACAGGCAGGATAGGTCGTTTCACCGTGACACCTCCCGAAGTACGCGGCCCTGTCCCCCGCGCCGGGGAGAGGGCCGCTCCGCTTTGTTGATTTCTACAATTATACCACAGCTGTCAAAAGCTTTTCATCAGTTTTCCACAACTTCCGCAGAATTTTCCAAAAAAACGCAGGTTTGTCCCCTGTTCAATTTTTCCAAAGCCCGTTATAATGAAAATGACGATGGGGCTTTGGATATCCCCGTTGAATTTGTCAGAAATGACGAAGGAGGATTTGATATGAAACTGAAAAAGCTGATGTCCCTGCTGCTGGCCTCCGCCATGGTGCTCAGCCTGGCCGCCTGCGGCGGCTCCCCCGCCGCCAATAGCGCACCCCCCACCGGGACAGAGAGCACCGAGCCCTCCGCCCCCGCGGGTCAGAGCACGCCGGAGCCCGCAAAGCCCGACGACGCCAACCTGAGCGAGGTGCAGAAGATCATCAAGGAAGCCGAGGGCATGACCCTGGATGAGCTGGCCGCCAAGGCCATTGAGGAGTCCAACGGCAAGACCTTCTTCGGCGTGGGCAACTCCAGCCGCGGCAAGAGCGCTCTGCCCCTGTTCATCGAGTACCTCCAGTCCATCGACTCCAGCTACACCATGGAGTTTGACTGGCAGCAGCCCAAGAACAACAAGATCTTCGACCAGCTCTCCGCCGACTCCCTGAAGCCCCAGGGCACTTTCGCCATGACCCTCATCCAGGACGGCAACCAGATCGAGTCCAAGATGGTGCAGACCGGCATCCTGGACACCTTTATCCCCAAGGAGTGGGCCGAGGCCAACGGCGTGACCGCCGACGGCTATGACGGCTATCTGGCCCTCCAGACCCTGAACAAGGTCTTCATGTACAACAACACCGGCTCCAAGACCTATGACAACTGCTGGGACTTCGTGGCCGAGGGCGAGCACGGCCTGTACATGGACATCGACTCCGAGATCGTGGGCAAGAATTTCCTGTACATGCTGACCCAAGACACCTACGCCGCCTGGCTGAAGGAGGCCTTTGACGCGCTGAGCGCCGACGAGCAGGCCTACTTCCAGCCCGTCATCAACGAGATGAAGTCCGACGCCTCCGACCTGGGCCTGGGCGAGAACGGCGCCTACGCCCTGGCGTGGATCAAGCTGTGGGTGGAGAGCTACAACGCCCAGACCGACGACGGCCCCATCTGCAACACCCTGGTGGACCAGTCCGCCACCGACCAGTTCGGCCTGCTGGTGTACTCCAAGCTCCGCAGCGTGGAGGAGTCCAGCTCCGTGTCCGTGAACAACATCAACGTGGCGGCCTATGACGACGGCTACACCGGCATCGGCGGCTACGGCTACTGCCACTACCTGTTCGTCACCGACAACAGCCCCCTGCCCTGGACCGCCTGCGCCTTCATCGCCTATATGACCGAGACCGTGGACGGCTTCTCCGCCTGGGGCAAGGACATGGGCGGCTACTCCTCCAATCCCACCGTGGCCGCGGAAACCGAGGCGAAATACGGCCACTCCAAGGGCGGCATGGCTGAGGACGGCACCACCGTGGAGTTCGAGGCCAAGAACGACCGTGGCTACGAGTGGTGGACCACCGACGGCAAACTGGTGCTGGAGGACCCCGAGTACTGCGCCTCCGTCTCCTTCACCGTAGGCAGCTGGATCGAGATGCTGAGCAAGTACGCCGGATGATCAGTCCCTGGTTTTAAGAAAGAGACCGTTTTGAACCGTTAGCGCATTACACGCACCCCTGGCCGCCTGGATCAACGGGGCCAGGGGCGCGTGCCATAAAGGAGTGATCTCATGGGCCAGTCCAACACCCTCCAGGCAAGCCGCTCCACCATCCTGCTCAACAAGGTGAAAACCTTTTTCTCCAAGCCCCACAACGTGATCCTGCTGCTGATGGGCATTGTGCTCACCTTTAGCACCGTGGCCCCCATCGTGGCCATCGTGGAGGACACGTTTAAGATCCACCCCGGCACCATCGACGCCCACCTCACCGGCCAGACCTCGGGCTACACCGTGGTGAACTACATCGACCTGTTCACCAGCGGCCTGGCCAAGGCCAACCTGTGGACCCCGCTGCTGAACACCGTCTGGCTGGCGGTGGGCACCTGCGTGGTGTCCATCCTGTTCGGCGGCGTGTTCGCCTTCCTGGTCACCCGCACCAACCTGGCCTGGCGGAAATACCTCAGCTCCATCTTCATCTTCCCCTACATCATGCCCCAGTGGACCCTGGCCGTGGTGTGGCAGAACCTGTTCAACTCCAACGCCGTCACCGGCGGCTCCAACGGCCTGCTGGCCGCCATGTTCGGCATTCAGATGCCCCTGTGGTGGTGCAAGGGGCTGTTCCCCAGCCTGGTGGTGCTGGGCCTGCACTACGCCCCCTTCGCCTACATCCTCATCGGCGGCATCTTCCGCAACATGGACGCCAACCTGGAGGAGGCCGCCACCATCCTGGACACCCCCAGGTGGAAGACCATGCTCAAGATCACCCTGCCCATGGTGAAGCCCGCCATCCTGTCCACCATCCTGCTGGTGTTCGGCAGCTCCATGGGCTCCTACCCGGTGCCCCACTACCTGGGCCTGACCACCCTGTCCACCAAGTATGTGTCCATGAACTCCAAGTTCACCGGCGAGGCCAGCATCCTGGCTATCATCATGATGGTGTTCGGCGTGGCAATCATGTTCCTCAACCAGCTCTCCCTCACCAGCCGGAAGAGCTACACCACCGTCTCCGGCAAGGCGGGGCAGAGCTCCAAGTTCAACCTGGGCCGCGTGGGCAAGTACGTCATTGCCCTGGTGCTGGTGGTCGTCACCTTCTTCACCAGCATCTTCCCCATTGTGTCCTTTGCCTTTGAGACCTTCCTGCCCAACCCCGGCGACTACTCCTTCCTGTACACCGGGGACCCCAGCAACCTGACCACCAAGTGGTGGATCACCGACGAAAACGTGTCGGAGAACGGCATGTACGGCCAGAAGGGCATCCTCCATAACGAGACCATCTGGCGGGCCTTCCGGGGCACCATGCTGGTCAGCGTGTCCTGCGCCCTGCTGGCGGGCACCATCGGCACCCTTATCGGCTACGCCGTGGCCAAAAACCGGCGAAGTAAATGGGCCAACTACGTCAACAGCATGGCCTTCCTGCCCTACCTCATGCCCTCCATTGCCGTGGGCGTGGCCTTCTTCATCCTGTTCTCCAACCAGTACGTCAACCTGTTCAACACCTACACCCTGCTCATCATCGCCGGCACCGTGAAGTACATCCCCTTTGCCAGCCGCAGCTCGCTGAACTCCATGCTCCAGCTGTCCGGCGAGATCGAGGAGGCAGCCATCATCCAGGACATCCCTTGGATCAAGCGCATGACCCGCATCATCATCCCCATCCAGAAGTCGTCCATCATCAGCGGCTACCTGCTGCCCTTCATGACCTGCCTGCGGGAGCTGTCCCTGTTCCTGCTGCTGTGCACCCAGGGCTTCATCCTGTCCACCACTTTGGACTACTTTGACGAGATGGGCCTGTACGCCTTCTCCAGCGGTATCAACCTGATTCTGATCGTCACCATCCTGGTGTGCAACACCCTGGTCAACAAGGTCACCGGGGCCAGCCTGGACAAGGGAATAGGAGGTTAAACCATGCCTGAAATCAGATTAGAGCATATTACCAAGCGGTGGAACAAATTCTATGCCGTGGACGACCTGGACCTGGTCATCCAGGACAACGCCTTTGTCACCCTGCTGGGCCCCTCCGGCTGCGGCAAGACCACCACCCTGCGCATGATCGCCGGGCTGGAGACCCCCACCAGCGGCCGCATCACCATCGGCGACAAGGTGGTGTTCGACAGCGCCCTGGGCATCAACGTCCCCGCCAACAAGCGGAAGGTGGGCTTCCTGTTCCAGAACTACGCCCTGTGGCCCAACATGACGGTGTACCAGAACATCGCCTTTGGCCTGTCCAACATCAAGGAGCCCCTGCCCAAGACCGACTTCGAGGCCAAGAACGCCGCCCGGCTGGCGGAGATTCTGAAGAATCCCGCCGAGGCGGCCAAGATCGTGGAGGAGTGCCGGGACAAGAAGGGCAAAATCGACGAGAAAAAGGCGTACATCAAGCTAATCGACGCTTTTACCATCTCCCTGTACACCGCCAAGAAGCTGTACGGCTATCACCTGGAGCAGAACAAGGACGTGTCCGGCGAGATTGCCGCCCTCCAGGCCAAGGTGGAGGCCGCCCGCAAGGCCCAGACCCTGAACGACGAGTTCCAGGTGGTGCAGGGCGGGCAGGTGGTGATGGAAACCCGGAAGCTGACCCGCGAGGAGATCGACCTGTCCGTCCGCCGGGTGTCCCGCATTGTGAAGATCGGCATGTTCATGGACCGCTACCCCGCCGAGCTGTCCGGCGGCCAGCAGCAGCGGGTGGCCATCGCCCGCACCCTGGCCCCGGAGCCCTCCGTGCTGTTCATGGACGAGCCCCTGTCCAATCTGGACGCCAAGCTGCGCCTGGAGATGCGCTACGAGCTCCAGCGCCTCCATGTGGAGACCGGCTCCACCTTTGTCTACGTCACCCACGACCAGATGGAGGCCATGACCCTGGCCACCCAGATCTGCCTGATCAACAACGGCGTGCTCCAGCAGTATGACGCGCCGCTGACCGTCTACAACCGCCCTAACAACCTGTTTGTGGCCGACTTTGTGGGCAACCCCTCCATTAACTTCATCGAGGCCAAGGGGAAGCAGCGCGCCGACGGCGGGGTGGAACTCACTGTCCTGGGGGACAAGAAGGCGGTGTTCCAGCCCGCCAAACCCCTGGACCTGCCCGGCTGGTTTAAGGCCCGGGACGCCCAGGACGCCAAAGCCGCCGAGGAACACAAGAAGAAGGCGGCGGAAAAGGGCTTTGTGGAAAAGGGCAACAAAGACGAGACGTTCCGCTACCACATCGACAAGGTGGAAGACGAGGACTTCTCCCTCCAGGAGGACCCGGTGCTCACCGACGAGGACCTGGTGCTGGGCGTGCGGCCCGAGTTCATTGACATTGTGGAGGGCGGCGCGCTGGAGGGCGAGATCTACGGCGCCATGCCCACCGGCATGGAGTCCACCATTAAAGTGCGTTTGGGGGATTTCCTGCTCACCGGCGTGGTGTTCGGCAGCACGCTGTTCACCATCGGCTCCAGGGTGCACATCGACGTATCCGGGGACGGCGTGCTCCTCTTCGACCGCAGAAGCGGCCGGTGCATCGCCCAGGGGAGCTTGAAGTTCTGATCCATACGGAAAACAGCAGGGCTGGGGGACTGACGTCCTCCGGCCCTGTTTTCCTGCAAAAAGCGGGCGGCAGCGAAGCTGCCGCCCGTCCTGAATGTTCAGCTCACATCTCACTGCCCGGAGGCGGCGGGGGCGCACTGCCCCCCTTCTTCATCCCCCGGTACAGCCGGTCCAGCACATAGCGCAGGGGGACGAACAGCACCAGGGCCACCACAAAGTTACCCACGCAGTGGAGAATGTCAAAGGGGATGCTGTTGATCCACCAAGTCACCCCGTAGGCCCAGCCGCCGGTGATGAAGTATACCGGGGCGCACAGTGTGCCGAACAGCAGCCCAAATATCCCGGACAGGACGGCCCAGCCCAGGGGATTGGTCATTCCCCGGCACAGCCAGGCCGCCCCCGCCAGCACCAGCCAGACGTACAGGTAATTGATGGACCACAGGTTCAGCCCATACAGGACAAACTCCATCAGCACATAGACGTAGATGGGGTACACCGCCTTGCGCCCGAAGGTGACGGCGAACAGCATTATCATCAGGGACACCGGCTCGATGTTGGGCAGGCCTGCCATCACCACCTTGGCGGCAAAGGTCATGCCGCCAAGGATGCCGAACAGAGCCACCTCCGACAGGCTCAGGCCCAGCTTGGCGTTTCGGTTACGCAACAGTATAGACCAAGGAGAAGCTGTCGCCGTCGTGTATGACCACTTCGCTGGCGCCAGTTGCCGCGGCCTCACCGTTCTGGAGCAGAGACCAGTACGCGCCATCTTCAGCGTAGTCGGCCCGCTCCCCGTCTGCCACCAGGATGTACAGGCCGTATTCCCCCTGGTTATCCTCCACAATCTTCTCGCTCACCAGCACCGGGGCCAAATATTCCTCCGTGGTGGTGCAGTTGAAGGTCTTCGTGCTCCCATCCTTGTGCATCACCTCAACGGTGATCTTCTTGCTTCCATCCTCGGTGGCGGGACGGGTGGCGGCCCAAACGCTGCCCAGCACAATCAGCAGGACGGCCAGAACTACCGCGCCAATCACGACGATTTTGTTGTTGTTTTTCATCGATTTCTCTCCTTCCATCTCGGCGGGGCATGTCCCCACCTGTATGTTGATGATATCGAATCCCCCTTCCCTTGTCAATCGTAACTATTTGTCGCCGCTGTCCTTTCCCCTCCGGGCGCATATGTGTACTGCGGCTGAGGGCAAAAAAAGTCCAGCCGATGGATAAAAAACTCCATTGGCTGGACTTTTTCAGATGTCCCCATCCTTGTCGGACAAGATAATACGGCGTCGGTTTGCCTCCTCCTCCGTCTCCCAGGGGAGTACGTCCCCCGGCTCCTTCAAGTAGTTGAGGATCTGCCAGATCCCCTCCCCGGTATAGGAGCTGACGTGGAAGATGGGGTCCGCCCCGGTCATTTTCAGCCAGTTGTGGGCCCGCTCAATGTTGCCCTTCTCCTGGTCAATCTGGGTGACGATGCCGATCACCGGCCGGTTGCAGTTGGCTGCCACCGCCGGCGGGTACAGCGAATAGGGCTCAATGGTGCTCAGCAGCAGCCCCACCACGTCCGCCTCATAGGAGAACAGCGCCAGCGCCCGGCCCAGGTTGGCTGTCTGGGCGTACTCCCCCGGCGTGTCAATGACCACGCTGTGGTGGTTGACATACTGGGTCTTGTGGTAGGCGATGGTGCCTCCCCGCAGCGCCTGGGTGAGGGTGGTTTTGCCGCACTCGCTGCGGCCCACAAACATGATCTTCTTCATGTCTTGGTGATCTCACACACAGTAAAGCCAAGCTTGTTCTGCAAAAAGTTGGTGATGCCCTGCATGGCCGACTGCACGTTGGAAATGCGCCCGGTGAAGATCAGCGTGCCGCTGAACCGGTCGATAAAGCCCATCTCCACCTTGGAGGTTTTCAGGGCGATATCCCCCGCAATAACCGCCGTCTCCGACGGGCACAGGCAGCAGATGCCGATGGCAGACTGCTTGTAGTCGATTTCGGGGTCCAGGCCCAGCTTCCGGTAGATGATCTCGTCCGGGCTGGCAATGATGTGGGCCAGGGTCACCTGCTTGCCGGGGACCGTCTCCTGGATGAGACGGATCTTGCCCTCCGTCGTCGCGCCGAATTTCAGCAGGCTGTCAAGTGGTTCTCTGTCCATGGCCGGCACACTCCTTCACGGTTTTGATATGGTGCCGGCCCGGCCGGAACGCCGGCCGGGCACGGCTTGAAAACGTCAATTCAGCTTCTCCAGCAGGCCCTTGTGGGGCGAGGGAATCACACAGGTGCTGGTGATGTCCCCGGTGTCCGCCAGCTGATTCAGGCAGGAGTTGATGGCCGACTTCACGGCGGACACCTCCCCCGTCAGGGTGAGGAAGCCCTTGCCTCCCAGGCCCCTGGCCACCCGCACGTCCATGAGCGTGACGTTGGACGCCTTAGCGGCGATGTCCGCCGCCCGCACGATGGTCAGGGCGGACATGGTCTCCACCATGCCCAGGGCGGCGATCTTCTCTACCTCGGCGGTGCCCACCAGGGCCCCCGGCACGGAGTCGTGCACGTTGTTGATGGTGTGGTCACAGATGAGATAGGCCCCCGCTGTCTGACGGCCGGTCTCCATGGAGCTCTTGACGGCCCCTACCTGCCCGCTGATGAGGATGATGTACTTGCCCGGGCAGATGGCGGTGGCCACCAGCAGCTCCACATTGGCGGCCTTCAGCATTTCATCAGCGGTCTGCACCCCGGCGGGGATGCTCTTCAGCTCGATCAATCCAATCGACTTTCCCATAAGCGTCCTCTTTTCTTCTGACTAGATTTCGTCAAGCCTGAATGACGATGCTGTCGCCGTCAATGGCCGTTACAGTTCCTGTCACGCTGGCGTGGAGGCTGGACCCCAGCTTGCCCTCGGGAATTTGGGCGATGAGATCGCCCTTGTTCACCTGAGCGCCCACGCTTACCACCGGCTGAGAGGGAGCGCCCGCGCCCTGCCGCAGGGGCAGCGTCACCTTCCGGTACTCGGGCACGGTCTCGTCCATGGGCGCGTCCACATCGTAGGCGGACAGGCCCAGCTGGTGAATCAGCTTGTGCACCGGGTAGCGCTTGAAATCCCGGTAGGGGGCGGCGTGCTCGGGCTGGTTATGCAAACCGTTGCGGATGCCCCGGCCCGCCAGGATATTCTTCATATTGCCGTTCAGCTTCCAGGGCTGGAGGCCCATGACGCAGGCGTACTCGCACAGGCGGCAGCCCACGCACAGATAGGCGTTCATGGGGGTCTGCTCAGGGTCGCACAGGCTGCCGTAGGCCGCCACCCGCATGAGCTTGTGGGGCTGGATGCGGTGGCCCAGCATGCCCCGGGGACACACCTCGGAGCACAGGGAGCACTGCATGCAGGCTGTGGCCGCCCGGCGGGTGGAATCGGCCAGGGGCCGCTCCAGGCTGGTCAGCAGGGGGTGCCCCGCGGGCACCACAATGAGGCCCTTGGTGGTTTTGGTGACGGCGCTGTCCACGCTGACGATCTTGCCCATCATGGGGCCGCCGTTGACCACCTTATAGTCGCCGACGGTGGGCCCGCCCGCCAGGGCCAGGGCCTCCGCCACGGTGATGCCCAGGGGGACCTTCACCGTCTTGGGCGTGCGCACCGCGCCGGTGAGGGTGACGTACTTCTCCACCACCGGCCTGCCCTGGGAGGCGTCCAGCACGTTGAGGGCGGTCTCCACGTTGGTGACCACCACGCCCACGTTCAGGGGGATGCCCCCCTCGGGGACGATACGGCCGGTGACCTCATAGACGATGACCTGCTCGTCCCCCGCCGGGTAGAACGCCCCCAGCAGGTGGACGCTCAGCCTCGGGTGGCGGGACAGCTCCCGCTGGAGAGAGGCCGCCGCGGCGTGGTAGTGCTCCTTCAGCGCCACCACACCCCGTTCCGCCCCCACCTGGTCCACGATCAGGTCCAGGGCGCAGAGCAGCTTTTCCGCCTGGCGGTCCATCAGCTGCTGGTCCACCCGGAGCAGGGGTTCGCACTCCGCCCCGTTGATGATGACCGTGTCAGCCTTGGCGTTGAGCTTCACGTGGGTGGGGAAGCCGGCGCCGCCGGCCCCCACCACGCCCGCGCTCTGGACCTGGGCGATCAGATTTTCAGACATAAGGCGCACCCCTTCCGATTATCGGACGTCCAGGCCTCCGACCAGCACGCATCTGCGCCGCCGGGCGAAGGACTTGGCCGTGGTCAGCCCCTCCCCGGTGGGCCCGGCGATGGTGAACGTGGTGCAGCCCTCGCCGCCCACGCCGATGCCGGCGTAGGAGGGGCCGTTCTTCACAAAGATGGTGGTCTGGATCAGCTTGGCCATCTTGGTCAGCTTATCCACGTTCCGGGAGTGCATCATGGCGGTGTGGCGGTTGCCGTGCTCCACCCGGATAGCCATGTCGATGGCGGCATCCACGTCGGGCACCCGCACTATGGGCAGGATGGGCATCATCAGCTCCACCTGCACAAAGGGGTGGTCCTCAGCAGTCTCCATCATGATGACCTTCACCTCGGGGCCCACGCTGATGCCCACCTTTTCCAGGATGTACCTGGCGCTCTTGCCCACGAAGGCGGTGACGGGACTTTTGCCGTTCTCCTGCACCACCAGCTTCACCAGCTTGTCGATAACGGCCGGGTCCTTGACCTCGTAAGCGCCGCTCTTCTTCATGTTGAACATAAGGTAATCGGCAATGGAGTCCACCGCGATGACCTCTTTTTCCGCGATGCAGGGCAGGTTGTTGTCAAAGCTGCACCCGTCCACGATGTCCTGGGCGGCTTTCTCGATGTTGGCAGTCTCGTCCACCACCACGGGGGGGTTGCCCGCGCCCGCGCCGATGGCCTTCTTGCCGCTGGACAGCACCGTCTTGACGATGCCCGGGCCGCCGGTGGCCACCAGCATACGCACCGCGGGATGGTTCATCATGGCGTTGGTATTCTCAATGGAGGGCTCGGACACGGTGACCACCAGGTTGGCAGGCGCGCCCGCCCGGGCCAGAGCCCGGTTGATGAGCTGGATCAGGTGCAGGGACACCATCTTGGCCCGGGGATGGGGGCTGAACACCACGGAGTTGCCCGCCGCCAGCATCCCGATGGAGTTGCAGATGACGGTCTCGGTGGGGTTGGTGGTGGGGGTGATGGCCCCGATGACGCCGAAAGGGGAGTACTCCACCAGGGTCAGGCCGTCGTCGCCGCTCATGGCGTCGGTGGTCAGGTCCTCGATGCCGGGGGACTTGGTGGCCGCCAGGCGGTTTTTCACCAGCTTGTACTCATAAGCGCCCATGCCGGTCTCCTCCACGGCCAGGCGGGAGATGTAGTCCAGGTTCTCCTCCTCCAGCACCACGTCCCGGATGGCCTGGACGTACTTGGCCCGGTCATGCATGGAGCAGTTCAGGTACTGCTTTTGAGCGGCGGCCGCGGCCTCCACGGCCTCGTTCATGGTCTCGAACACGCCCCAGTCGCCGCCCGCGGCGGCGCAGCCGGGCTCCGCGCTGCCCATATCCACGCGGCTGAGCACCTGCTGAACAATGCTGGCCACCACTTTTTCATCAAAGTTCATACGTGTGGTCCCTCCTCAAATTGACATTGCGTAGCGCGCGATCTCCATATCCTGCTCCACCGTCCCGCCGGACACGCCGATGCCCCCGGCCACCCGGCCGTTGACCAGGTAGGGGAAGCCGCCGCCGAACAGGACGATCCTGCCGGGGTTGGCGTTCTCGATCCCGTAGAGGGGACCGTCCGGCCGGGCCGCCTGGCCCAGCTCATGGGTGGGCATCTGGAAGGCGTAGGCGGTGTAGGCCTTGCCTGCCGCCACCTCCACGCTGCCCACCAGCGCGCCCTCCATCCGCTGGAGCAGCATCAGGTTCCCGCCGCTGTCCACGGCGGAGAACACCACCGGGACGCCCAGCTCCTTGGACTTCTCCACGGCCCGGGCCGCCATGCGCTGGAGTATCTCTAAGCTCATGGGGGGCAGCCCCCCCGCGTTTTGCTGGTCCATTGCCTGCTTCACCATGTCCGTCACCTTTTCCCGCATCTGGGTCAGGTCCTCCTGGAGCCGGGCCATGGCGTAGACGGCGTCGGACAGGCGGTTGATATAGCGCACCAGCACCGGCCGCACGGGCAGCTCCACCACCCGCCGCTCCGCCCGCCGGACAACGGTCCGGGCCACGTGGAGGGCCGCCGAGGCGGGGTCCACGCCGGGTATGACGAAGTGGGTCTGCTTGCCGGTGGTCTGGGTGCAGGTGTCCACCACGCCCTCCAGGAAAGCCACGTCCTCCTCCGAGATGCTGCCCTTGAGGGCGGCGGCGGTCTCCGGCGAGTCGCTGGCCAGCTCCGCGCCCACAGAGAACAGCCGCCCCTGGATCTTGCGCACCGTGGTGCGGATGAATTCGTTGTCCGTCTGGGTATAGGCCAGGCCCAGCATGGAGTTGGCCTCGTCGATGGTGCCGTAGCACTCCACCTTGGGATCGGATTTGCTCACCCGGCCCCCGCCCACCAGACTGGTCTGACCCTTGTCGCCGCCTCTGGTATACAGGTTCGCCATCAGCCCACCTCCACCGTATCCACGATGCCCACGATGGCCTTGTCGATGGGGGCGGAGGCGTTCTGGAACACGTACCGGGCGGAGCTGCCCTGGCTCACCAGAACGATCTCCCCCGCGCCCGCGCCCACGGAGTCCACAGCCACCTCGGTGCTGCCCTCCCGCTCCAGGCGTTCGGTGAGCTTCTCCACGATGAGCAGCTTCATCCCGATCAGGTTTTCATTTTTACTGGTGGAGACCACGGTTCCAATCACTCTGCCTAAATACATTTCGCTCCACCTTCCTTACGATTCGATTTGAATGGTCACGCCCAGCCGCCGGGCCTCGTCGGAGGCCAGCGCCGTGACGATGGTCCCCTTGGGGACCAGGATGACCGCGCCCCGGGGGGCGGTATTGACGGCCTTTACGCTGAGCACCCTGCCCGCCATGGCGGGGCGGATCACCCTGCCGCCATGGGCCGCGGGCCCCTGGGCTTTGGCCGGTGCGGCGGGCTTTGCCGCCCGGGCGGGCAGAAAGCTGTAAACCGCCTGGCGCACGGCACCGGCCATACCCTCGGCCGAGGTCAAACGCGCGCCATAGGCCTGGAGCTTCTCCAGGTTCCCATGGAGGGCGTCCCGCATGGCGGGGGTCATGTGATAGCCCAGCTCTTTCCGTTTCGAGTTGTCCGGGCAGGCCCCGTCCACGGCGATCACCACGTTTTTCCCCTTCAGCAACCCGCTGAGGATCATGGCTGCCGCCGGGCTGTCCGACATGCAGTTTGCCAGGTGGGCGGCGGTATTCACCGTCAGGGCGGGCACCAGGATGGTGTCAAACCGGGCGGCCGCCAGCTCGGGCGGGCAGTCCGCCGACTCCACCCAGAGCTCCTCCGGGGCCAGCGCGGCCCGCACGGCCTCCTCCCCCGTCACATACATGGCGCTGCGGGTCATGAGCACGTGGTAGGTAAAGCCCTCTTCCCTCAGCTTTTTCAAGCCCTCCAGCGCGGCGGGCACGCCGATGGCCGCGCCGGTGACCACCACCAGCGCGCGCTTCTGCCGGTCCACCAGCTTCCGCACCACCCGCTCCGCCAGCTCGTCGGCCAGCAGGGTGAGGGCCAGGTCATAACGCTCTTGTTCGGTCAATGGTTTTCACCGCCTTATTCGGTGCAGTTCATGGCGATGCCCAGCGGCGTCACCAGAAGGGGTGCCGCCGGCTTCACCACGGGTATTTCCAGATATTTTTGGAACACGGTCTCAAACTCGGTGAAGCAGCACGCGCCCCCCACCACATAGACCGTGTCCACCGGGTATTTTACCAGGCAGCGCTTGACGATGGCGGCCATTTTCTCCACCACCGGCTTGATGACCGGGAACACGCTGTGCTCCTGAGCCGGGTCCCGCTTCATCAGCTCGGCCTCCTTGGTGTCGCAGCCGTGGAAGCCCGCCAGCACCAGGGTCATATGGGTGCCGCCGGTGGGCTCGTCGTCCACATAGACGACCTCCCCGCCCCGCAGTATGCTGATGCCGGTGGTGCCTCCGCCCACGTCAACCACTGCCCCGTCGGTAATACCCAGCACGGAGGCCGCCGCCGTGGGCTCATCCACGGTGCTGGTCAGCCGGAACCCCGCCGCCTCCACCACGTTGCCGATGGCCTTGACGCTCCCTGTCACGATGCCCGGCGGGATGGCGCACCCCGCCGCCTCCAGCTCCACGCCCAGCTGGTCCTCCAGCTCGGCCTTCAGCCGGGTGACGGTGCGCACCGCGCCCATGTAGTCCACCACCACGCCGTCCCGCACCACGGCGGAGGGGTAGGTGATGCCGGCCACCGGCCGGTTCTCCCGGTCCACCACAGCCAGGACAATGTTGGCGGTGCCCAGGTCCACGCCGGTGCGCAGGGGCCCCGTCCAGGGATTATTTCGATGTTCTTCGATGAGGCGTTCAAACTCCATCAGAGTTTCATTGCACGCCGTCATGTCATAACTCATGTCGATCTCCACCCTCAAGCTTTGCTCAGTCCACGATGATGTAAGCCCGGTCGCCGTTCTTCACGCCCATGGCGTTGGCCTCGTCCACGTCGATGTGCATCTCCGGCGCGAACTGCTCCGACACCCGGATAAGCACGTTGTGCAGGATCCCGCCCCGCAGGCCGGGGATCTCCACCTTCACCATCTGCTTATCCTTCACGCCGATGCGCTGGGCGTCGTCCGGGTGCAGGTGGATGTGGCGCAGAGCGGCGATGGTGCCGGTTTCCTTTTCAATGGTCCCCTTGGGGCCCACGATGGTCACCCCCGGGGTGCCCGCGATCTTGCCGGACTCCCGGATGGGGGGACGTACGCCCAGGGCAAATCCGTCCGTAACGGACACCTCCACCTGGGACTCGCTCCGCAGGGGGCCGAGCACGCGCACGCGGCTCAGCTCCCCCTTGGGCCCATGGAGGGTAACGGTTTCCTCGCAGGCATACTGGCCGGGCTGACCCAGTTCCTTTTTGAAGGTCAGCTCACTGTCCTGCCCGAACAAAATGTCCATATCCGCCCGGTCCAGGTGGATGTGCCGGTTGGACACGCCGATGGGCACCGAGCGCTGGAATTTCTCCAGCTCCTCGATGACCAGCCGGGTGACCAGGGCAACGAACATTTCATAGGTCTGTTTCTCCACGGTTCATACCACCTTTTTACAGGTCCTTGGGCAGAATTTTCTCCACGTCGGTGTGGGGCCTGGGGATCACGTGCACGGAGACCACCTCGCCCACCTTTTCGGCGGCGGCGGACCCGGCGTCCACAGACGCCTTGACGGCGCCCACATCGCCCCGGACCATGACGGTGACCAGGCCGGAGCCGATCTTCTCATAGCCCACCAGGGACACGTTGGCGGATTTGGTCATGGCGTCGGCGGCCTCGATGGCGCCCACCAGGCCCTTGGTCTCGACCATGCCGAGAGCTTCACCCATACTCATAGTTACCTCCTAAGCGGCCGTTCTGTGGCCGCGGCTTATTGTTTGCGTTTGCCGCCCCGTTTCGCGGGGGCTTTTTTGGCCGCCCTAGGCTTCTCTGCTGGGGCTTCTCCTGCCGGAGATTCCGCCTCAGGGGCGGGCTCCTCAGCGGCAGGCTCCTCCACCGGGGTCTCCGGGGCCTGTTCCGATTCCGCCTCCACGGCGGGTTCCTCCGCCTCCGGCTCCGCCGCGGGTTCCTCCACGGGGGCTTCCGGCGCGGCTTCGGGCTCTGCGGCGGCTTCCGGCACCTCCGCCGCGGGCTCATGCTCAGGGGTCACCGGCTCCGGCTCAGGAGCGGGGGCGGCCTCTTCCTTTGGCGGCTCATCGGGTCCCTTGGGTGGCTCCGGGGGTGCCGGCGGGTCCTTCTCGGGCGGCTCCGGCGGCTCATACCCTACGGTATCGCCGCTGAAGACCAGCTGGTCTAGCGGGCCGGCCGGACGGGGGATCACCTTGGTGCTCACCACCCGGCACATCTTGCCCGCCGCCGCCTTCGCGGCGTCCACAGCTGCCTTCACCGCGCCCACGTCGCCCTGGATTTTCACCACGGTCCAGCCGCCGCCCTTGGTCAGCTCATAGCCGATCAATTCCACATTGGCCGACTTCACCGCGGCATCGGCGGCGGTAATGCCGCCGGCCAGGCCCTGGGTCTCGATGAGTCCTAAACTCTTCTGCATATACGTACCTCCTAATCCAGAGGTTTCAGCGGCAATTTCTTCACCAGCCGCGCCGCGTTGGCCCCGATGGCTCTCACCTGATCGGCCTGACGGGCGGGAACCCGGTAAAGAGGCTGGTCCTGCTGCAATTTAGAATAGTGCAGGACCACAAATTGTCTGTCCAGCCCCAGTCCCACCTCCAGGCGGGAGGCCTGGGCGGCTTCCCAGGACAGGGCCAGCGCGTCCATCCCCTCGCGGGTGCCCTCTTCCCAGGGGATGCCCTCCTCCTCCATGCCGTAGGTCAGCTGCCGCAAAGCTGCGGGGGAGGCGTCGGGGCTCATCAGGACGCGGACATTGGGCTTGGTCATTTCAATGGGCATGGCCATCTCTCAGGCCCTCCCTTCCAGCACCGACAGCACCAGGCCGGTGGCCACCGCGTTGCGGGGGCCCTCCGAGCCGCGGATGTTGCCCCGCCCGGCCACCACCTTGTACTGGGACAGGGCGTCGGTGACCATCTGAGGCACCTCGAAGTCCAGGGCCGAGCCGCCCACCAGCACCACGAACCGGATGTCCCGGACGTTGCCAGTGGGGCTCACCCGGGTGAGGGCCCGGATGGCGTTGGTAACGAACACCTTCTGCTTGGCCTGGCGGCGGATGAGCCGGATCTTCTCCATGGACCAGTCGCCCTCCAGGGGGATCATCTTGCCCTCCTTGAGTATGACCACCTTGGCGAAGATGTTGGGGTCCAGGGGGGTGGGGAAGAATTCCACGGTGCCGTTTTCGTGGCGGATGTGGAACAGGCTCTCCACCTTGGCCATGGGGTACTTCTTCACGTCTTCCGCTGTGTCGAAGTTGTCCAGGCCCATCTCCGACTGGATGAGCAGGGTGACCATGTTGCCCGCCCCGGCCAGATGGATGGAGTGGATGGTCCCGTCCTCGCTGATGATGGACGCGTCGGTGGAGCCCGCGCCCATGTCCAGGATGGCCAGGGGCTTGTTGGTGCCCGGAGTGGTGAGAGCGCCCCGGATGGCCATGTCGGCCTCCACGCCCCCCACCTCAACCGGTACGCTGATCTGTTCGCCGAACTCCCGAGCGATGGCCTCCATCTGGAGGCGGTCGGCCTTCACCATGGCGGCGATGCCCACGGCGTTCTCCTGGGAGAACTCGTTGGCCAGGCCCCCCTGCACCTTCTGGGGGGTGAACGTGTCCACCGCCAGCAGGTCCTGTATGTGGATGTCGCGGGGGTGCTGTTTCGTCAGGTTCGCCATCACCTGGCGCACCTTCTCCAGCATGCCGCCCGCGTTGGTGCCCGGCTCGCCCCGGACGTCCTCCAGGGCGGGTATGGACTCCACGGCCTTCATGATCTTGTCGGCCCCATCGTCCACGTCCACCTTCACCGTGCGGTTCGCGCCCTTGAGCTCCATGGTGCCGGCGGGAATTTTGCGCTCCTTCACGTCGCCGCTGGGGGTCTTGATGACCACGGCGGACCGGTTGCCGATGAGCGCCCGGGCGATGGGCACCACCTGCCGGGTTTCCTCAGAGGACAGCCCGAACAGCGTGGCGATGCCGTAGGGGTTGGACAGCACCTCCACCACGCCGCCCACCGCGGCCACCTCCACCGCCGAGCGCATGCCCAGGGGGACCTTGTCCACCAGGGCCACCTCGTCCACAATGGGGATCTTCCGGTGCAGGCGGTTGTGAATCAGCACGCCGTCGTCCCGCTGCACGATGGCGGCGGTGACCTGGCGGGTGCCGGAGGAGCCCTGGTTGATGAGCCGCGCGGCCTCGTCAAAGTCCACGCTCTTGGGAATGACCACGATGTAGTCCTTGCCGCCGGGAGCGTCCTCCAGCTCGGTGACCAGCACCGTCTCCCCCACGCCCACGCCCATACCGCCGGGCGTGGAGGGATTGTGTCCGATCATGGTGGATTCGGTGATGATGGTCTCGGTGATGGTCTCCATGGCCACGTCGCCGATGACCGGGGCGGCCTCGTTCAGGCGCACCTCCGAGAGGTCCTTCACCTCCAGCCCCGCCTGCTCCAGCGCGTTGGTCAGGGAGTGGAAGATGCCGTTGATGTTCTGCCGGGTCCCCTTGATCCCTGTGGTGGGCACCGTGCCGCTGGCCAGGAATTCCAGCTTACCAGCCTCCAGCCTTGCCAGGGCGGTTTCTGTTGTCGCGTTGCCGATGTCGATGCCTGCAACGATCTTCATAGCGGGGCCTCCTGACTTTCAAAGGGTTTATGCTGCGTTTCGCTGCCGGGCGAAATCTTAATTAAACCCACAGCGCTCGGGCAGCGAATTAGAACTTCTTCAGACGGTCGCGCTTCTCGTAGACCTCGGCGGCCTCGCGCACCAGACCGGCGGCGGTCTTGGCGCCGTACTTGCCGTCCAGCTCGTTGGCGATGTCGATCAGCTCCTGCTTGGTGGAGCGGTAGGGGCGCAGGGCGTTGTAGATCTCCAGCAGGCGCTCGTCGGGCACGGCGATGAGCTCGGCGGCCCGGCGCAGGTTGCCCGCGAAGGCCTCGCGGTTGACGGACTCGGCCACCTGGGCCTGGTACTCCAGGGTCTCGGGGGCGATGCGCATATCGTCGGAGGTCAGCTCGCCGGAGAGCACCTTCTCATAGCTCAGGCTGTTGAAGGGCTTGCCGGTGGGGGTCTTGATCTTGTCGGCCTCCTTCTCGGCCAGGGGGTAGTTGGCGGCGGACATTCTGCCGCCCGCAGAGGTAGAGGGAGCGGAAGCGGCGCCCTTGTTCATGGCGGCCATGACCTGCTCCACGATCTGTTTCATCAAGAGTTCCTGATCCATGTTCCTGCCTCCCTTTACTTAAACGAAACGGTGACGGCCTGAGGCTTCTTATCCCGGTCGCAGTGCTCGGTCTCCTTGATGTGGAGCAGAGCGGCGATGGCCTGGTAGGTGGGGCGGGCCATCTGGTCGTTGCGCACGGTGACGGGGGTGGGGGCCTCGCCCTTGGCGTACTTGGCGGCGTTCTTGCCGATCTGACGGAAGGTGTCCATCTCGATCAGCGGCGCCTGAGAGAACAGCTCCAGGTTGCTCAGGGGGGGCAGGTCCTTCTGGTGGATGACCGTGGTCCCCTTGGACTGGATGCCGATGCCGATGCCGGAGCCGGAATACTCGGCGGCGTCATGGGCGATAAAGGACACGTCGGAGGTGCGGAACACCCGGATCAGGCGCCACTTCATGCCCTCCTCCTCGATGCCGGCGATGATCTCGCGCAGCACCTTGCTGTGAGGCTGATGGATGATGGTCTCATGCTGGTACACGCCGAAGGCGGGGGCCAGGCCGATGACCACCTCGTCGGGGGCCACGCCCTTGGCGGCCTCGCCGGTGTCGGCCAGGGTCATCTCGCCCGCCTGGAGCGTGCTGGGGGCGGGAGCGGCCTTAGCGGCGGGAGCGGTCGAGGCAGCGCCCATCTCCTTGAGGACCTCTTCGATCACACTGCGAAGCATATTTTCGTCAAAATTCATAGTTCGACCCTCCCTCTGATTAGATGTCTTCCGGCCGGATGGCGTTGGGGATGTTCTTGATCTGCTCCCAGCGCTCCTCGCTGAGCTGATAGCCGGTCATGGGACCGTGGTAGTCGTTGGGGGCGTTCACGCCGGAGTAGACGTGGAAGTCCTTGTCGAAGATGGAGGCGGTGTGCAGATAGTCGCCGGCCACCTTCTGGCGGAGCATGTTGTAGATGTTCTGGGCCACGTCGGGGAAGCCGGCCCTGTCCAGCGCCTTGACGAAGTCCACGCCGGTGACCTTGCGGGCCATCATGTCCTCGATGGCCTTCAGATCCTCGTTGACGTTGCGGTTGGGCATATCCTCGGAGCCCCGGGCGTAGGTGGCGGCCTCCACCTCCTCGTCGGTGATGGGGGGCAGGCCCAGCTCGCGGAACATTCCCTGGAGGGCGCGGGCGGCCTTGTTGCGGGCCTTGATGACGTCGTCCTCCTTGACGGGCTGCAGACCGCCGTCAATGCGCATGTCGCGCTGGATGATGTTCCAGTCGTCGTAGTCGTCGGCGTCCCAGTTGGAGCCGGCGAACATGTTGTCGTAGTTGGGGGTGGCGGAGTAGCCGGAGCAGATGTAGTCGGTGCCGGAGAACAGCTGGGGCACGCTGCGGGCCACCCGGCGCAGGTCGGAGTGGGTGAAGGTCTGGTCGTTGGAGGTGGTGGACTCCAGGTCCAGCAGCATGGCGATCAGGTTCTCAGCGGCGATGGCGCGGATGCCGCCGGGCACGCCCGCGGGCACGCCCACGCAGGACACGGAGCCGTTCTGGGTGCCCTGCACGCCGGCGCCCTTGGTGACGGCCAGGCAGCGGGCCTCCAGGTACAGCATGCTCTTGCCCTCGGCGTAGCCCATCTGGACCTCGGAGCCGGTGCCGGAGGTGAAGCGCATCTTCAGGCCGCGGCTGGCGTAGCAGCTGGCCAGGAACGCCTTGGAGTAGGGGGTGTCGTCGCCGTCCATAAAGACGGGCTCGGTGCCGTAGACGGAGATGGTCTCGGCGTAGGTGGTGAAGCCCCGCATGCCCAGCTGGAGCTCAGTGGCCTCTTCCAGGGCGCACTGGGTCATGATGCCGGGCCGGCCCGCCTGAGCGCCCACGAACAGGGCCATGGCGTTGAACGGCGCGTAGCGGGCGATGCCCACGGTGGTCTCCATCTCGGCGAAGCCGCGCACGGCGGCCTCGGCGGCGTCGGCGGCGATCTGGACGGGGTTGTCCTTCACGTTGGTGACGTGGCACTGGTTGGCGGGCATCAGGCGGGCGCGCATCTTGGTCATGCCCATCATGATCTCCACGATGGTCAGCTTGCCCACGATCTCGGTGAGCTTGGCGGGGGTGACGGACAGGGTGATGTCCAGGATCTCGTCACGGGAGACGTTGATGTCCACGATCTTCCGGGCGATGTCCAGGGAATCCATGGCCATGGCCTTTTCCGCGTTGCCCAGCCGGATGGCGTGGTCGGCGATAAAGGTGTCCAGCATGTCAAAATCGGCGCGGGTCTTGCCGTCCATCTCCACGATGCGGCCGCCCTCGATCTTGATGCTGGGCTTGGGGTCGAAGGGGCTGTTCATGGCGATCAGGCCGACCTCCGGCCACTCCTGCACATAGCCGTCCTGGTTGACCGGGCGGGCGGCCAGAGCTTCAAAACGCTTAGATTTCATAGCTTACGCTCCTTCCCGGTTTCAATTAAATGATGTAGGGGGTGGTGGTGGACTTCAGCTCCTCGTCGGGGGCCAGGGTCTTCAGCAGCTGGATGCCCACGTCGCGGGCGGCGATGATGGCCTGCTTGACCGCGCCGGAGTCGCCAGAGAAGAAGAAGTTGACCTCGTTGGAGTAGCTGGTGCCGCCGTTGCCGGGAGTGGCGATTGCCACAGCGTCGATGGTGGCGGCCTTGGCGGCGGTATCCGCCAGGACGATGCCGATGCCGGCGGGAGCGCCCACGGTGATGCCGAAGCTCTTGCCGATGGGAGCGCCGAAGGCCTTGTTCAGGGCGTAGGAGGCCCGGGCGGTGTACTGGAACTCCAGGTGGCCGGCGCTGTTGCCGTACACGTCGCCGAAGGTCCGCTCCAGCTCGCGCAGGGCGACCTCCACGGCCCGGCGCACGTCGGACACGTCCT
Source organism: uncultured Oscillospiraceae bacterium (assembly GCA_949841465.1). Lineage (GTDB taxonomy): Bacteria > Bacillota > Clostridia > Oscillospirales > Oscillospiraceae > Enterenecus. The sequence goes on along the minus strand of CATKZW010000001.1, from coordinate 46,434 downwards.
CAGCGCCGAAGACGATCAGGGAGCCGTGGCCGGCGCCGCCCTCGGTGTCACGGGGGCACTCGATCATCAGGATCTCGCTGTTGGTGGCCTTGACGGCCTCGTCGGCGGCGAAGACCTGGGGGCCCGCGCCGGTGCGGTCGGACAGGATGCCGATGGCCCGGTACTTGGGGTCGATCTTCAGGGCCTCGTGCACCTGGTGGTCCACGTTGGCGATGACCAGGCCGATGGTGTGGCCGATGGCGGTGCCGACATACTCAGTCAGGTTGCAGGAGGGGGCGGCGGCCTCGCAGCACGCCTCGGCGGGGGCGGAGGAGCCGATCTTCTTCATGACCTCGTCCATGACCTTGCTGACCAATTCATCCATGTGTTTTACCTCCATTTAGAAGTGATGTTGTTATGTTTGAAACCGTACGTCAGGGATGCCGCGGGATTTTGGGACTCAGTCCATGTGGGGCAGGATCTTCTCCACGTCGGTGTGGGGCCGGGGAATGACATGGACGGAGACGACCTCGCCCACCTTCTCGGCGGCCACGCTGCCCGCGTCCACGGACGCCTTCACCGCGCCCACGTCGCCGCGGACCATCACGGTGACCAGGCCGGAGCCGATCTTCTCGTACCCCACCAGAGCCACGTTGGCGGATTTCACCATGGCGTCGGCGGCCTCGATGGCGCCCACCAGGCCCTTAGTCTCGACCATGCCCAGAGCTTCCTTCTGCATAATTGCTGCCTCCTTCGATTTTTTCATGGCCCGCGGTGCATCTGCCCTTCCAGGCAGCGTACGGCACACACAAGCCTACCATGCTACATTATACAGAGGGGAGGGCAAGATTTTCTTGACCCCAGCAGGTACTTTTTTGTCCATTCTTTCCAAATCACAGGGATTCACTTTCGGGCAAAATCCGACAATCAGGCCAAATTTTCTCTCAAAAAGTGAGGAAAGCGCCGGGCGGCAGGGAGCCGCACGGCGCAAATCCATTCCAAAAGTTTCGATTTATGTAAATTTCTGCATTTTTTCGGCAAAACGCCCAGCGTCACTCCATGATCTGGGCCAGCAGCCGCTCCGCCTGGGCGGCGTCCACCGGCCTGGGATTGGTGGCGGTGGTGGCGTCGGCCAGGGCGGCGGACACCAGTTCTCCCTTCAGCTCCTTGACCTTGGCCAGGTCCACCCCCTGGGCCTTCAGCGTGGCGGGTATGCCGATCTTCCGGTTCAGCTTCTCCACCTCATGGATCAGGTTGGTGACCCCCAGGCGGACGTTGGGGGCGGGCAGGTCCAGCACCTTGGCCATGCGCTGGTATTTCCGGGCCGCCACGCAGTACTCGCCCTTGTGCACCGTGGTCAGGTCGGCGTTAAAGGCCAGGATCTTGGGCAGCAGGATAGCGTTGATCCGCCCGTGGGCGATGTGGAGCTTGCCGCCGATGGCATGGGCCATGCCGTGGTTCAGCCCCAGCCCGGCGGAGTTGAACGCCAGCCCCGCCATGCAGGAGGCGTTGTGCATCTTCTCCCGGGCCAGCAGGTCGTTCCCGTCGGCCACCGCCAGGGGCAGGAACCGGAACACCAGGGACACCGCCTTCTCGCACATGGCGTCGGAGAAGTCGTTATAGCCGGTGGACACGTAGGCCTCCAGGGCGTGGGTGAGCACGTCCATCCCCGCGTCGGCGGTGACGGAGGCGGGGGCGGACACGGTGAGCTCCGGGTCCAGGATGGCCACCATGGGCCGCAGGGCCTGGCTGTTCAGCGGGTACTTGAGCCCCTTCTCCCTGTCGGTGATGACGGCGTAGTCGGTCACCTCGGAGCCGGTGCCGCTGGTGGTGGGGACGGCGAAGCACTCCATCTTGTCCGTATCCACATCCAGCACCTGCTTTGCCACCGCCCGGATGGCTTTGGCCGCGTCGATGGTGGAGCCGCCGCCCACGGCGACCACCGCCTGGGCGCCGCAGGCCCGGAACGCCTCCACCCCCGCGGTGACGACCTCGATGGGGGGATCGGGCACCACGCCGTCAAAGACGCTGACCTGACAGCGGGTGAGGAAGGACGACACCCGCTGGGGCACCCCCAGCTGGTTCATGAAGCGGTCGGTGACGATGAGCACCCGCTTGTCCTCCACCTGGCGCAGGCGCTCCAGGGCGCCCTCCCCAAAATACACTCTGGTGCTGAAGCTGAATTCCTGCATATTGACCTCCCTGATTGGCCGGACAGCCCCCCCTACCGGGAGACCCCTCCCTCCCCGCGGAGGGCCGGTCCCCGGTGGTGCTGGTGCTGCTCCCGGTACTCGGTGGGGGTAAGCCCCACCTTCTTCTTAAATGCCTTGCCGAAATAGTTGGTCTCGCTGTAGGACAGCTCATAGGCGATGTTGATAACCGGCATGTCCGTGTCGGTGAGCATGCTCTTGGCCGCGCTGATTTTGCCGTCCATCATGTACGTGATGAAATTCACCCCGGTGATCCGCTTGAAGAACTTGCTGAAATAGCTGGAGCTCATGTTGGCGTACTCCGCCGCCTCGTCCAGGCCGATGCCCTCCTTGATGTTCCGGTCCACGTAGTTGAGCACCCGCTGCTTGTCGCTGACCTGATAGCCCCGGTCCTCGTCAATGGCGTCGAAAATGATGCCCCACATCTTCTCAAAGACCAGGAAGGAGTCGTGCCTGCGCCCCTGCTGGTCGAAGCGCAGCCGGAACCGTTCGATAACGGTGGACAGCTTCAGCTGGGCGGAAGGGCCCAGGGGGCTGCCCAGCCTGGCCAGCCCCTCGGCAAAGGACAGGGCGCTGAACCGGATCACATCTATATCATCCGTTTCCTGGTACAGAGAATCAAGGTAATCTTTTGTGGTGTTGATGCACTTTTTATAGCAAAAGGCCTGCATGTGCTCCGCCGCCTGCTTGAGATACCGCTCCCGGTGCTCCTCCTCCCACTCCCCGGCGGGCCTGGCGCTCCACTGCATCATCACCTCCGCCGCCGCTGTCAGCCACTCCGGGCGGTAGGGCTTGAGCAGGTAGTCCTGCACCCCCAGCCGCCACACGTTGGCCACGATGTCGCTGCGCCTGCCGGTGGAGGTGACCAGGATGGGCATGTCGGGGGAGAGCTCCTTGGCGGAGGTGATCATATTGCAGTAGTCCGCGTCGAACCAGGGCACGTCCGCGATGAGCAGGCTCACCCGGCCCTCCCCCAGCAGCTCCAGGGCCTGCCGGGGCGCGCCGGCGGCCAGCACCTCCGCCTGGGGCAGGCCCCTGGCCAGGATGGCGCGCATATTATCCCGCTCCAGGCGGTTTTCGTTGAGGATCAGAACACAGCTCATAACTTTCACGCCGCCCCTTCCTTTTATGATCCGCCGCCCCTTGCTGGACCGGGCCCGTCACCGCCACTTCAGCGGCAGCCGCAGCCGGAAGGCGTACCCCGCCGCCCCGCCGCCCCGGGCGCCGATGGACAGCTCGCACCGCTTGCCCATCACCCGCTTCAGGCTCCGGTTCAGGTCCCGGAGGGAGTTGTGCTCCCGGGCCAGATAGGCGTCCGCCCGGTTCTCCATCTCCTCCGGCGTAACGCTTTCGGCGTTGACCTGCACCAGCAGCAGCAGGTCCTTGCCGTTCTCCTCGGCGGAAATGTCCACCCTCCGCCGGTCGTCCTCGCCTTTAAAGGACTGGACGGCCATCTCCACAATGGGCCGCAGGATGAGGAAGGCGCAGTTGATGCCCCAATACTGCCGGGGCACCGACACGGTGTAGTCCAGCACCTCCCCCCACCATGCCTTTTGGATGCGCAGATACGCCTCCACATAGTTCAGCTCTTCCCCCAGGGTGGACAGCTTTCGGTCGCTGTCGCTGGTGTAGCGGATGATGTCCGCAAAGTCCAGGGCCACCGCCCCGGTGCGGTCCGCCCCCTCCTGATAGGCCAGCTGGGTGATAAGATTCATGATGAAGAAAAACTGGTCGGACCCCTCCTGCTGCCGCAGGCCCCCCCGCTCCGGCCGGGGGAGCGCGCCGTCCAGGTCGGCGCGGGCGGTCCGCTCTTCCCCGCCGTCCTCCCCCTCCGGAATCTGCCGCTGGTCCTGCATGGCGTAGAGGAACATGTCCCGCACCACCTGCACCGAGGCCAGCAGCTTGTCGTAGGTCATCTCCCGCAGCTGGCCGTAGGCCGCCGCCATGGCCTCGCTCTTGTTCCAGCTGCCCCGGGGGATGATGTGCTCCAGCTCCCGCTCCTCTGCGTCGGTGAGGCGCACCTGCCCCCCCATGACGGAGCCCAGGTAGTTGTCGTCCAGGATCAGCGGAACGGCAAAGTCCACCAGGTCCGCGTGGCAGCGGTATATGTAGGGCTGGCCGGTAATGGCGGCGTGGAGCCCGCCGTGGGCGTCGCACTGCTCACACATCTCGGAGAAGCCCTGGAGCTCCCGGCCCAGGGCGCAGTGGGCGGTGAAGCCGCTGTACTTGGTGATGGGCCGCCCCTTGTAGTCCACCGTGACAAAAGCCAGCCCCATGGCCTTGGAACAGTTGTCCTGGATGGACTGGAGCAGCTCAATATTAACCTGTTCGGATATTTTTTTGAACTCCTGCATGGCTTGTCCGCCTCCCGCGCGTCTTCGCGCCGTCATTTGCCGGGCATAGGCCGATGGTATACTGTCATTATAGCAAAAAAACACCCGTTCTCAATGTCTTTTTTTGCGATAGAAAAGGAATATTTTGTGAACGGCCCCTTATTTTTGACTTATCCGCGAAATTGACAAAAACAACAGCGGCGCGGCCTCGTCGGAGCAAAGTCCGCTCTGTTCGGGACGGCCTCCGGCCTTCCCTCTCTCTGCGCTCCCTTGCCCCTCCTCTCCCCACAAAGCCAGAGGGCGGCTTTGCGGGGCCCCCTTTTTTCGCGCCAAACGCCAGCGGCGCGGCCTTATGGCCGCGCCGCTGCATCGTGTTCATCCTCGTGTTCGCGCTCCGCCGCCTGTTCCGGCTCCGGCGGGGCCTCCGCCTTCCCCTCCAGCGGGCGGCGGACGGCGTGCCTCTGGAAGGCCAGGGGACCCCGCTTCCTGCCCACCTGAATGGCGTTCCGGATGCCCCCCGCCTTGTAGGACACCGCCGTCCCCGCAGTGAGCCCCACCACCGCCACCCCGCCTACGATGCCCAGAGCGGGATTCAGCGCGATGATGCCGCCGAACATCAGGTTCAGCGCCACCGCCCCCAGGGACACGATGCTCAGCAGCCGGGCGTTGCGGTTGATGTTGTTGTTCACGATGGAGGTATAGGTGTCCAGGTCCTTGATGACGGTGTTCTTGATGAGCTCATACCGCTCCTCCAGGAACTGGAAGTCCAGCGCCACCTGCCCCTGGAGCACGTAGCTGTTCTGCATCTGCATGGGAAAGTACCCCTTATCGATGCGGGTGATGATCTCCTTCACGGCGATGACGTGGTTGCCGTACTCGGTGTACCTCCGGCGGAAGTCCAGGATCTGATAGGTGCCGCTGTTGTCGATGTTCCGGTCCAGCGTGTCCTCCAGCCGCTTCATATCCTCCACCCCTCGCTCAATAAGGGCGGACAGGTCCTGTATGCGGAACTGGAGGGCGTACATCACCGCCTGCCCCAGGTAATTCACCGTGCGCTCCTCCAGGAATTCCTTGAACAGTCCCTGGGAGGACTCCTCGATCACCAGATTGCTGCCCGCCTGCCGCAGGCGCAGCTCCCCCGGCAGGCTCTCGCCGCCGTAGGTCAGCTCCAGCACCAGATGCTCCTCGTCCCCGAAGATGCGCGGACGGGCCACCGGGTCCTCAATGGGGCCGTAAAAGACGCAGTATTCGCTTTCCTCCAGGCCCGCCCCCTCAGGGTGGCGGCCTCGGTTCATTTTCCGCAAAAAGGCGAGCTCTTCCATGGGGGGCCTCCTGTCTGAAGCACTGACGCGGTTTAAGGGACAGCCCGCCCCGCCCGCGGGGCGGCGGGCTATAATAACCCATTTGTCATGATACCCCAAAAGCGTCCCGGCCGCAAGGGATTTTTTTGACCCCATGCCCCCTTTTCATGCTGGAGAAAATCGGCATGAATTTTGACGTCAGCAGATTGGAGCGGGCCAGCGAGCCCAAGCGGCATACCATTCAGAACAGGGAAATTGAGACCGCCGCCGTGCCGGGGAGGTTTTCCCTTTCCGCCGCTTACAGCAGCCCCGCCCGCTCCAGCCGCCGCCGGACGGGCATGCCCACGGCCAGCGCAGCCACCATCTTGGCCAGATCAAAGGGAATAAACGGGAACACGCAGGCCGCCAGGGCCTTTTGCAGGTCCACCCCCGCCTGGACACAGTACCAGGCCGTGCCGAAGGCGTACAGCACGGCGGTGGCCGCCGCCATCCCCAGGAACTGGACGATCAGCGCGATCACCGTGCCCGCGGCCCCCTTTTCGTCAAAGCGGTGGGCAGACCACTGCACCACCGCCCCCGCCAGCAGGGCCATGGGCAGATACCCCACCAGGTAGCCCCCCGTGGGGCCCGCCAGGCGGCTGACGCCGCCCATGTAGTTGCTGAACACCGGCAGACCCACCAGGCCCACCAGCAGATATACCAGGGTGCTCACCGTCCCCCAGACGCCGCCCAGCAGGTACACCGTCAGATAGATGGCCAGGGTACCCCCGGTGATGGAAATAGGCCCGATGGGGAGGGAAATGGGGGCCAGCACGCAGGTCACCGCCGCCATTACGGCGCAGAGGGCCAGCCGGCGGGTGGCGCCAATGGACTTTGCTGTCATTTGGAATCACTCCTATTGTAAACTATTTTCATTTTTTAGTATACAATAAGAATTGGCCCTTGTCAAGCAGCTTCTCACCGCCCCAATACCTGGCGTGCGGCGCAGCGCTGACGATTGCCATTTCCATCAGAATGTGCTAATATAAGAAAACGTATATCGCCGGGCGGAAACAAAGTTGGTTTTTGCGCCGCTCCGTCAGCGGTCTAAAAGTTCTTTTTGGTTCCTTTTTCTTTCAAGAAAAAAGGAACAGGGAGGTCCTCATGAAGGTAAAATATCTGGTCCAGCGGGTGCTGAACATGAACTACAAGGCCATGCTGGACAAAATCAGCTCCATCCACAAAAAGACGGGCCGTTCCCGCTGGTCCATCTTCCAGGACATGCGGACCTGCGCGGTGAAGTACGGCGCAGGCTACATGGACTACGACCTGTTCGAGATGTACAACCTGACCCCGGAACAGCGGGACACCTACCTCACCCGGGGCCGGAACAACGAAATCGTGGTGAGGTACAATGATAAGGGCCACATGGACGATTTCGGGGACAAAATCCGCTTCAACACCCGGTTCGGCCGGTTCCTTGGCCGGGACTGGGTCCCGGTGACCGGGGACAACAAGGCGGACGTGCTGGCCTTCCTGGGCCGCCACCCGGTGTTCATGGCCAAGCCCTCTCAGGGGAGCTGCGGCTGGGGCATCGAAAAGCTGAAAACGGAGGATTACCCCTCTCCGGACGCCCTCTACGCCCACCTGGCGGAGCGCGCCCCCCTGCTGGAGCTGGAGGAGGTCATTGTCCAGCATCCGGCGGTGGCCGCCATCTACCCCGGCTCCATCAATACCGTGCGCATGGTGACCATCCGGGGCAAAAGCGGCAGGGTATATCTGGTCACCGCCATGTTCCGCATCGGCAACGGCAAATTCGTGGACAACTTCAACAGCGGCGGCATGGTGGCCCCCATGGATCCGGAGACAGGCACCGTCATCGACCGGGCGCTGGACAAGCAGAAGAACCTGTATGTGAACCACCCCGCCACCGGCACGCAAATCAAAGGCTTTGCCTTCCCTGACTGGGACAAGGCCGTAGCTCTGGTCACCCAGGCCGCCCAGATCATCCCAGAAGTGGGCTACGTGGGCTGGGACGTGTGCTTCACCCCGGAGGGGCCCTGCCTGGTGGAGGGCAACCAATTCCCCGGCCACGACATCTACCAGCTCCCCGTCCACACCCCGGACAAGATCGGCATCATGCCACGGTTCCGGGCCATTGAAGCAGAAGAAGAAAAATTGAAAAAATGACAAAAGCGGCCGCCCTTTCCATCTGGAAAGGGCGGCCCTTATCTGCAAATTCATCGTGGTCGACGGGAAAGTCCGGACAACCACCCCGAACGAAACGGTTCAAAAGTTTCTTTTTCGGTTCCTTTTTCTTTTCAAAGAAAAAGGAACAACAGGGTTACTCCACAGTCTTGAGGCTCTCCACCATGTCCACTTTCTTCAGCTTGAAGTGGGCGGCGATGTTCACCGCCACGGAGAACACCACCGTCAGCGCCGCCGCCAGAATGTAGGCGTAGGGCGGCGCCGTGCGGCCGAACATAACCAGCTCCACCTCCACCGTCAGCACCATCCAGGCGTGGAGGAACCGGCCCATGACCAGCCCCAGGACAATGCCGAACAGGGTCAGGAACAGATTCTCCCGATAGACGTAGGCGGTGACCTCCCGGTCAAAGAAGCCCAGCACCTTCAGGGTGGCCAGCTCCCGGGTGCGCTCGGTGATGTTGATGTTGGTCAGGTTGTAGAGCACCACAAAGGCCAGGGCCGCCGCCGCTGTGATGATAATCACCACCGCGTAGTCGATGGCCTCCATGCTGTCGGTGAAGTTGTCCCGGAGGGTGGCGATGTAGGAATAGGAGTCCACCCCGCCCATGGCCATCAGGTCGGCGGACACGGTATCGGACTCCGCCTCCCCCGCGCCGTCGGCGTAGCGCAGGAGTATCTCGTTCCGCTCCGGCTCCTCGCCGAACAGCTCCCGGTAGCAGGATTCCGACAGGTAGATATAGTGCTGCACATAGTTCTCCGTGATATCGGCCACCCGGACCTCCACCCGTTTGCCGTCGTTATCCAGCGTGATGGCGTCCCCGACGGACACGTCCAGCAGCTCGGACAGCTTTTCGGTGATGACCACGCCGCCGGCCGGCCCGGCACCTGTGTTCAAGTCAATTGTATCCGACAGATCATAGGCGCTGTCCGGCAGGATCACCGGCTCGTCGTCCAGCCGGTGGCCCAGCTGGATAAACTGGGTGAAACGCTCCTGATCCTCCACGGCAAACATAGTGACGCTCTGGGCCGGGCCGGTGCTGGACGCATCCAGCATGGTGGCGCTGGCAGGCAGATAATCCTCCACCCAGGGGCTGTCGTTCAGATACTGCTCCACCTCCGCCAGCTCGTAATCCCTGGCGTTGGCGTCTATGCCCAGGGTGGCGTCATAGAGGAACACGTGGTCAAACTGCTGGTCCAGAATGGAGAAGATGGACTCGTGGAGCCCAAACCCGGTGACGATCAGGGCGGTGCACCCGCCGATGCCGATGACGGTCATCCAAAACCGCCGCTGGTAGCGGAACAGGTTGCGCATGGTCACCTTCCAGGTGAAGGTGAGCCGCTTCCACACAAACCCCACCCGCTCCAGGAGCACCCGCCGCCCCGCCTTGGGGGCCCGGGGGCGCATCAGGTTGGCGGGGGTGTCGATGAGGGTGGACAGGCAGGCCCACAGCGCCGCCCCGGTGGTGCACACCACTGCCGCCAGCACGCACAGGAAGTACAGCTCCGTCTGTGGCTTGAACTCCAGCGGGGGGATGGCGTACATGATGTTAAACGCGTTGGCAATGACCAGCGGGATCAGGGTACAGCCCAGGGACAGGCCCAAAATCCCCCCCACCAGACTGGCGGAAAAGGCGTAGCCGATGTACTTTTTGGAGATGGCCAGCCGGGAAAAGCCCATGGCCTTCAGCGAACCGATCTGGGTGCGCTGCTCCTCCACCATGCGGGTCATGGTGGTCAGGCAGGCCAGCGCCGCCACCAGAAAGAAGATCACGGGGAACACGTTGGCCAGGTTGCTCACCCGGCCGGAGTCCTGCGCGTAGCCCACGATGCCCGCGTTGGTAAACCGGCTGAGGACATACCACTCGCACTCCTCCACCTCGTCCAGCTCGTCCTGAGCGTCGTCCAGCTTCCGCTGGGCGTCGGCGATCTCCTCGTCGGCCTCCCGTTTGCCATCCTCATACTCCACAAGACCGTCGGCGTACTCCTGTTCGCCGTCGTTCAGCTCGACCAGCGCGTCGTCCAGCTCCTGCCGGCCGTCCACACGGGCCTTTTGCAGGTCTGCCACGCCCTTGTTGTAGTCCGCCCAGCCGTCCTTGAGGTCCTGCTCACCCTGCTCCAGCTCCCGCTGAGCGTCGTCCAGCTCGGCCCTAGCGTCGTCCAGCTCCGCTTTGGCGTCATCCAGCTCCGCTTTGGCGTCGTCCAGCTCGGCCTTCCCCTCGTCCAGCTCCGCTTTTGCGCTGTCCAGCTCCGCTTTCGCGCTGTTCAGCTCCTTCTTGGCCTCTTCCAGCTCCGCCTCAGCCTCGTCCAGCTCCTCTTCCGCCCTGTTCAGCTCACGCCAGGCCTCGTTCAACTCAGCGCTGCCGCTGTCCAGCTCCTTTGCGGCCGCGTCCAGCTGGGCCTTGGCCGCGTCCAGCTGAGCCTGGCCCGCTTCCAGCTCCTTTTGGGCCGCCTCCGCCTGGGCCGCAAGCGCCGCCGCTGCTGCTGCGTACTGTTCTTCAGGCATGCTGTCCTTTTGGGCCTCCAGCTGCGCCCACGCCGCTTCCATCTGCTTCCGGCCCTCGGCAGCCGCCGCCTCCAATTGGGATTTGCCCTGCTCATACTCAGCCAGACCCTGTCTGTACTGGTCCTGTCCATTTCGGTAGGCCGCCGCTCCGTCCCTGTAGTCCTCCAAGCCCTTCTGATACTCGGCCAATCCGCTCTCGTACGCTTTCTTGCCTTTCTCATATTTTCTCAGGCCGGACTCATATTCCGCCCAGCCGTCCTCATACTTCTTCAGGCCGTCCTCATACTCCGCCAGACCGTCCTGATACTCCGCCCAGCCGTCCTCGTACTTTTTCAGCCCGTCCTGGTACTCCGCCCAGCCGTCCTCGTACTCCTGACGGCCGTCGATCAGGTCCTGCTCCCCCTGCCGCAGGTCAGTCAGCGCGTCGGCCAGCTCCCGCTCGGCGTCCGCGATCTCCCGGGCAAAGGTTTCCTCCCCCTCCCGGTAGTCCGCCCAGCCGTCGTCCAGCTCCTGCCGCGCGTCCTGGAGCTTCTGCCAGGCGTCGGCCAGCTCCTGCTCCGCCTCCGCCTTGGCGTCCTCGAACTCCCGGCGGGCGTCGTCCAGCTCCTCCTGGGCCTCTCCGACGAGTGTGTCGTACCGGAGCTGGGCCCGCTCGTCCGCCAGCCCGTCCAGGCTGTCCACCAGACCGTCCAGCCGGTCCTCATACTCGTCGCCATAGCTGTCCAGCGCCGCCAGACCCTCGCCGGTGAAATAGGCGCAGGTGTAGTAATCAAAGGTGAAATTCTCCCCCGGCACGTAGACGAAGGCGTCCACCGACCCGTTTCCCAGGGAGGAGGCCCCCCGGTCCAGGCCCACGTACAGCGGGGAGTCCACCACGCCCACCACGGTATAGGCGGTGCGTTCCAGGTCGCCCTCGTCGTCCTCCGCCAGGGTGAGCTCCAGCCTGTCCCCCACCTGGAGGCCCAGCTTCACCATCAGCAGGTGTTCGGTGACGCATTCGTCCGCAGCCTCCGGCAGGCGGCCCTCCGCCACCTCCAGCAGGTTAAGCCGCTCCGGCATGGACCGCACGTTGACGATGCGGTCCACGGCGGTGGCGTCCAGCTCCCGGCAGCCCTCCACCGACTGGATGCCCGCCGCCCCGGCCAGGGCCTCCAGGTCCTCGTCGGTCAGGCCCAGGGTGGACAGCACATAGCCGTCCATCAGGTTGGTGCGGTCATAATAGTTGTCGGCGGTGTACTGCATATCCGGGGCGGCGGTGCGCAGCCCGGACAGGAAGGCCACCGCCAGCGCCGCCAGCACCAGGATGGACAGATACCGGCTGAAGGTGTTCCGGACCTCCCGGATGGAGTCGGTGCTCAGGTGATTTTTCCGCTTTCCCGTTACCATTCGATCTCCTCCACCGGGGTGGGCCGCTCATTGCGCTCCACCCCGGCCACCCGGCCGTTTTTGATGTGGATGACCTGGTCGGCCATGGGGGTCAGCGCGGTGTTATGTGTGATGACGATGACCGTCATGCCCTCCTGACGGCAGGTGTCCTGGAGCAGCTTCAGGATGGCCTTGCCGGTGATGTAATCCAGCGCGCCGGTGGGCTCGTCGCACAGCAGCAGCTTGGGGTTCTTAGCCAGGGCCCGGGCGATGGCCACCCGCTGCTGCTCGCCGCCGGACAGCTGAGCGGGGAAGTTGTCCAGCCGGTGGCCCAGCCCCACATGCTCCAGCACCTCCCGGGCGTTCAGGGGGTCCCGGCAGATCTGGGCGGCCAGCTCCACGTTCTCCAGGGCGGTCAGGTTCTGCACCAGGTTGTAGAACTGGAACACAAAGCCGATGTCATGCCGCCGGTACTCGGTGAGCTGCTTGGCGTTATAGCCGCTGACCAGCGCTCCGTCCACGGTGATGGTGCCGCCGGAGCAGGCGTCCATGCCGCCCAGCATGTTCAGCACGGTGGTCTTGCCCGCGCCGGAGGGGCCCACAATGACGGTGAACTCCCCCTTCTCGATGGTGAAATCCACGCCGTCCACCGCTTTGATGATGACCTCGCCCATTTTGTATTCCTTTTTGACATTTTCAAAGGATATGTAGCTCATCGGTTTCATCCTCCGCTCCTCTGCGCCTTAATCCGCCTAAAATTCTGTATTTTATTGTATCTTATACTTTTCCGCTGAAAAGCGCAACTATTTTGCTGTAAAATTCAGAGTTTGTTCAAAGAATTCCTGGCATTTTCCTCTATACCCGGAAAAACGGACCGTTTCCGGGAAGTTGCGGTTGACTAACCGCCCTTTTTCAGATAGAATGGCCCCACTGATAAGGGAGTAATCGGCGGCAGCCCGTCTGCCGCGGTCCGGTCAACACACTGGCGGAGTGCCCGCCTGGCCGGACACAGGAGCCCCGCAAAGTCATTTGGGGCGGCGACGATGAGACTTATCCGCAGGGGTGCGGGTATAGTCTCTTTTTTTGTGTTCCCGCATACCTTCAAAACAAAGGAAGAAGGGATGATGTATCATGGGTTATGCAGAACTGTTTATTCTGGCCGTTGGCCTGTCTATGGACGCCTTCGCCGTGGCCGTGTGCAAGGGGCTGTCCATCCGGGTGCTCCTGCCCCGGCACGCCGTCATCGTGGGGCTGTGGTTCGGGGCGTTCCAGGCGCTGATGCCTGCCATCGGCTGGCTGCTGGGGGCGGCTTTTGCCGACATGATCGCCGCCGTGGACCACTGGATCGCCTTTGTGCTGCTGGCCCTCATCGGCGGCGGCATGATCCGGGAGTCCTTCCACAAGGACGAGGAGGAGTGCGACCCCTCCCTGGCCCCCCTGGCCATGCTGCTGCTGGCGGTGGCCACCTCGATTGACGCGCTGGCGGTGGGGATCACCTTCGCCTTCCTGCGGGTGGACATCCTCCCCGCCGTCACCCTCATCGGGGTGTGCACCTTCCTCATCTCCGCCGCAGGGGTGAAGGTGGGCAACGTGTTCGGCGCCCGGTACAAGTCCAGGGCGGAGCTGGCCGGCGGGGCGGTGCTGGTGCTGATCGGGCTGAAAATCCTGCTGGAGCACCTGGAGCTGCTCCCGTTCTGAGGCTGCGCATGCTGAAAGGGCGGCTGTCCGTATCAGCCGTCTGCGAAAAAAATCCACATGGCAAAGTTTATGTTCCCTTATCGCCGTCCGGCGGCTGGTCAATTACTTGCCGGCCGCCGGACTTTACATAGATTTTGCATCAGACTGTTAAAATAACAAAGTAAAGAATCGTGTAAGAATACTGCGGGAGGAATGACAGCATGGACATTTTCAATTTGCTCACCCTGATCGGCGGACTAAGCCTGTTTCTGTTCGGCATGAACCTTATGGGACAGGCCCTGGAGCGCAGGGCGGGGGGACAGCTGCGCACCCTGCTGGAAAAGCTGACCACCGGCAGATTGGCCGGGCTGCTGACGGGCATGGGCGTTACGGCGGTCATACAGAGCTCCTCCGCCACCACCGTCATGGTGGTGGGTTTCGTCAACTCCGGCTTGATGACCTTGAAGCAGGCCATCAATATCATCATGGGCGCCAACATCGGCACCACCGTCACGGCGTGGATTCTCAGCCTGGCGGGGATCGACGGCGGGAACCTATTCGTACAGCTTTTAAAGCCGTCCTCCTTTACGCCGGTGCTGGCTTTCATCGGGGTCATCTTCTATATGTTCCTCAAGGACGCCAAAAGGATGGACACCGGCCTGATCCTGCTGGGCTTCGCCACACTGATGTTCGGGATGGACACCATGTCCGGCGCGGTGTCCGGCCTGCGGGACGTCCCCGCCTTCCAGCAGCTGTTCCTCCTGTTTAAAAACCCGGTGCTGGGGGTGCTGGCCGGGGCGGTGCTGACGGCGGTTATCCAGTCCAGCTCCGCGTCTGTGGGCATTTTGCAGGCGCTGGCAGCCACCGGGCAGGTCTCCTACGGCGCGGCCATCCCCATCATCATGGGGCAGAACATCGGCACCTGCGTGACGGCCATGATCTCCTCCGTGGGGGCCAACAAGAACGCCAAGCGGACCGCGCTGGTCCATCTCTCCTTCAACATCATCGGCACGGCAGTGTGGCTGACGGTGTTCTGCCTGCTCCGGGCCTTCCTCCACCCCGTCCTGCTGGACGAGGGGGCCTCCCGGCTGGGCATTGCTGCGGCCCACTCGGTGTTCAACGTGCTGTGCACCCTGCTGATGCTGCCCCTGTCCGGTTTTCTGGAGCGGCTGGTCACCGTTCTCGTTCCGGACGACAAGCAGCCAGAGACCTTCTCCGAGCTGGACGAGCGCCTGTTCGCCACCCCCTCCATCGCCCTGGAGCGGTGCCACAGCGTGGCTGCCGACATGGCGGAAACCTCTGCAGCCGCCTTAAAGGAGGCGCTGGACGCCCTGGGCGGCTATTCGCCGGAGCTGGCCGCGTCCATCCGGGAGAAAGAGGACAAAACCGATTACTATGAGGACATCCTGGGCACCTATCTGGTGAATCTGAGCACCCGCCGCATCAGCGAGGCGGACAGCCGGGAGGCGGCGAAGCTGCTGAAGATCATCGGCGACTTTGAGCGCGTCGCGGACCACGCGGTGAACCTGGTGGAGTCCGCGGAGGAGCTGCGGGATAAGGGACTGGCCCTCACCGGCGCCGCCACGGGGGAACTGGCGGTGATCTCCGCCGCCGTGAGCGACATTCTGGATCTGTCCCTGGCCGCTTTCCTCCAAAACGATCTGGACGCCGCCGCCCAGGTGGAGCCGCTGGAGCAGGTCATCGACCAGCTGAAGGAGCAGCTGCGCACCCGCCACATCCTGCGCCTGCAAAAGGGGGAGTGCACCATCGGCGCGGGCTTCGCCTGGCTGGACCTGCTGACCAACCTGGAGCGCACGGCGGACCACTGCTCCAACATCGCCGGGTGCGTCATTGACGTGGCCCACGACAGCCTGAACCTGCACCAGTCCCTGCGGGACGTGCGGAACGGCAGCGAGGAGTTCCGGGAGCGGTTTAGAGCATATCAGCATAAATACGCCCTGAATTAGTTGACGTCATCTGCATTCGGCGAATGCCAGCTATGCCGCCGAAACGAATCTTTGCCATTCAAGATTTTACGCAGACTTTACCCCCTCTCGCGCCCTGCCGCCCTTGTAAACCGGCCCCGCATATGATACACTAGGCGGAAAGGGCCCAGGGCCCGCCCTTTGATTTCCAAAGAGGTGACGTCAATTGTTTGATCTGGAAAAGGCCAAAAGCCGGAGCTTTGCCCTGGATTTGGTCCGGGTGGTCGCCGCGTTCTCGGTGATCTCGGTGCACTTCCTTATGAACACCGGCTTTTACGCCCAGCCCATGCTGGGTAAGAAGATGTTTGCGCTGTGCCTGATCCGCACCTTCTTTTCCTGCTGCGTGCCGCTGTTCCTCATCCTCACCGGCTGGCTCATGTGCCATAAAAAATTGGAGCGGCGGTTCTACTACGGCCTGGGCGGCACCCTTGCCACCTACGTGCTGGCAGGCTGCGCCTGTGTCTTTTACAAGCGGGCCGTCCTCCATTTGGAGGGGTTCTCCCTGACCCGCGCCGTCTGCTCCTTCTTTAATTTCAGCGCCTCCGACTATGCCTGGTACGTGGAGATGTACATCGGCCTGTTCCTGCTCATCCCCTTCCTGAACATGATTTACAACGGCCTGGACAGCAAGCGGAACAAGCAGATCCTCCTGCTCACCATGCTGGCCCTCACCACCCTGCCCACCCTCGCCAACAGCTTCAACCCCATCTCCCCCTCCTGGTGGGCCGCCCCCGCCGCCGGGGCCCCGGTGAGCATCCTCCCCCGGTGGTGGCTGGGCTTCTACCCCGTCACCTACTACTTCACCGGCTGCTACCTACGGGAGTTCGGCCTCCGGCTGAAAACCCGGACCCTCGTCCCCCTCCTGGCCCTAACCACCGTGGGCTTCGGCTTGTTCAACTACTGGCAGAGCTACGGCGTGGGCTTCGTCACCGGGCCCTATGTGGACTGGGGCGGCTTCGAGCCTTATACCATCTCCGTGCTGCTGTTCTCCCTGCTCAGCCGGGCGGAGGGCGGGAAGGTCCCCCTTCCCCTGCGCTATGGGATGTGGAAGGTGTCCGACCTGTGCCTGGGTATTTATCTGGTCTCTTATATCTTTGACACCATGTTCTACCCCAGGCTGAACGCGGCTGTGCCTGCCGTCCCCGACCGGCTGTTCTGGTTCCCGGTGATGACGGTGGGCGTGTTCCTCTGCTCCATGCTCCTGTCCCTGGCGCTCCACTGGATTCAAACACTGCTGGGCAAGCTGTTCATCCGGGCGGCCCGGACGGCCCACACAGCGGCCCGCCGCGACCCGGACCGCATCCGGCAGGGCAGGGCCCGCGCGGGCAGGGCCGTCTTTGTCCTGTGCTTCGCGGCGGCGGCGGCCCTGGCCCTGTGGAAGTGCCCCTACGGCTTCGGCTCCACCGACGACGCGTTCTATCTCACCATCCCCCACCGCCTGTCCATGGGGGACGCCCTGTTTACCGACGAATGGCATGTCTCCCAGATGTCGGGGCTGTTCCTCCTGCCCTTTGTGTGGCTCTTCCGGGCCGTCACCGGCTCCACCGACGGCATCATGCTGGCCTCCCGATACTTTTACGTGGCCTTCCACTGCGTGACCACTCTGCTGTTCTACGCCCTGGTCCGCCGCCGCGGACCGGCCGCTAAAATCGCCGCCCTGTCCTACTTCATCTTCACCCCCTTTGACGTCATGGCGGTCAGCTACAACACCATGTCCATGGACTTCATCCTCCTGTCCGGCACGCTGCTGGCCACGGCGGAGAAGCGTTGGCATGCCGTCGCCGCCGGGGTATTCCTGGCCGCCGCGGTGCTGTGCTGTCCCTACTTCGCCGCGGCCTACTTTCTCTACGCCGCCTGTGTGGGCCTGCGGGCTCTGGCGCGGGCCCTGGGCCGCCGCCGGGAGGGGGACGCCTGGGCCGTGCTGGACCCGTCCCGGCTGCTGTGGCTGACGGCGGGAGCGGCGGCAGTGGCGGCCTTGTTCCTGGCCTACGTGCTGGCCTCCTGCGGGATAGACGGGCTGCTGGCCAATCTGCCCCACATCCTCTCCGACCCGGAGCACCCCCCGGTCAATCCCATTGGAAAGCTGTGCCGCGCCCTGAAAGCGATCCCGGCCTGCCACCCCTGGTTCAAGCTGGTGCTCTCAGGCTATGGTCTTCTCCTGGCGGTTATGCTGCTTGACCGAAAGCGGCAGGACCACCGCGCCTGTTACCTGGGTCTCTCCTGCGCTCTCGCCCTGACCGCCCTGGCCATGTTCTATCCCGAGTCCAGCCAGACCTATTACAACGCCATCATGGTGCCGATGATCTTCCCAGGCTTCACCGCCTACCTTCTGTGCCGTGACAAGCCCCGCGCCCTGTTCGCCGGGGTGTTTCTGGCCGGGCTTATCTACGCCGCCGCCGTCGCCATGGGCTCCAACAACTACTTCTACGCCATCGCCAT
This sequence comes from uncultured Oscillospiraceae bacterium, assembly GCA_949841465.1. Taxonomy (GTDB): domain Bacteria; phylum Bacillota; class Clostridia; order Oscillospirales; family Oscillospiraceae; genus Enterenecus. The sequence goes on along the minus strand of CATKZW010000001.1, from coordinate 28,455 downwards.
GGCCTGCGCCGTGGTCAACACCGCCAGCTTCCTCTTCCTGGGCCAGCTCCTCCGGGAGCTGCGGGCCCGGCCCGACCCGGTGTCTTACGGTCTCTGGCTCCGCCGGGGGACCGCCGCCTCCGCCGCCCTGGTAACGGCCACGCTGCTGCTGATGCAGGTCCGGGTGAAGGCCACGCACTGCCTCTCGGATCAGGAGCCCTCCGCCCTCACCTGTGAGCTGCAAAGCGGCCCCGCCCAGGGCATCCGCACCACGCAACGCATCGGGGGCTATTACAACCGGATCAGCGGCGAACTCCAGTACTACAAGACCAAGCCGGTGGGCAAGCTCCTGATCCTGAATGAGCGCACCTGGTGCTGTCTGGCCGCCGACCCCATGGAGTACGCCACCTTCTCCGCCTGGTTTTCCGGCGAGAACCAGACCGCTTTGAACCGGCTGGACACCTATTTCCACGTCAACCCGGACAAAACGCCGGACTATATCTATCTGACCAAAAACTGCAAATTCCAGGACCCGGAGGCCATCCTGGTCGCCGCTCAGGACCAGGGCTATACCCTGACCGAGAGTGAGCTGAGCTGGTATCTGGAGCGGAGCTGAACACAGAATGAGCGGACGGCAAAGGCCGTCCGCTCGTTTTCCGTTTCATATTTGTTCAGCCGTGGAACACATACCTGTCCAGCCGCTCCATGGCCTCCTTCACCCGTGTCAAGGGCAGGGCCAGATTCATCCGGATGTGGCAGGGGCCGTGGAAGGGCCGCCCGTCCTGCCAGTACACCCCCACGTCCCAGCCCGCCCGGAGAAGCTGGTCCAGGGTGCCGCCGTGAGTCTCGCACCACCGGGTGCAGTCCAAAAACAGCATGTAGGTGCCCTGGGGCTTGGAAACCTGCACACCCTCGAAATGTCCGGCGATGTAGTCGCAGGCAAAATCCACGTTGCCCCCCAGCACCTGCCGCAGCTCGTCCACCCACTCCTGCCCCTCTGGGCTGTAAGCGCCGATGAGGGCGTGCATGGACATCACGTTCATGTTGTTGTAGTGGCTCAGGGAGGACTCCTTGTCCACCCGCTCCCGGAGGGCCTTGTTGTAGATGATGTGATAGCTGCCCACCAGCCCCGCCAGGTTGAAGGTCTTGGAGGGGGCGTAGAGGGCCACGGTGCGGTTCCGGGCGTCCTCGCTGACGGACTGGGTTGGGATATGCCTGTGCCCCGGCAGGGTCAGGTCGGACCAGATCTCGTCGGACACCACCATCACGCCGTGCCTGCGGAACAGCTCCATGGCCCCCTCCAGCTCCCAGCGCTCCCACACCCGGCCGCAGGGATTGTGGGGAGAGCAGAGCACAGCGGCGTGGATTCTATGCTCCACGATCTTCTTCTCCATGTCGGTCAGGTCCATGCGGTACACACCGTCCCCGTCCCGCGCCAGGGGGCTGTGGACGATGTGATAGCCGCTGTTGGTCAGGCTGCCGGTGAAGCCCACATAGGTGGGCGAGTGGAGCAGCACAGGGTCCCCCCGGGAGCAGAGCACGTTCAGGGCGCTGACCACCCCGCCCAGCACGCCGTTTTCATAGCCCACGCAGTCCTTGGTCAGTCCGGTCACCCCGTTGCGGCTCTCCTGCCAGCGGATAATGGCGTTGTAATACTCCTCTCTGGGGTAGAAGTAACCGTACAGGGAGTGCCCGGCCCGCTGGATCATGGCCTGGGGTATGGCGGGGGCGGTGGGGAAATTCATGTCCGCCACCCACATGGGGATGATGTCAAAGCCCTCCCGAGGGGCGGGCATCCCGTCCGGCCTGCCCGCGATGTCCACCGCCATGGCGTCCAGCCCCCGGCGGTCGATCACACTGGTGAAATCGTACTTCATTCCTTCTCCTCCTGATGTTATAGTCACAATTCAAATAAGTTGTAGGGTTGGATTTCCACACAAACGTCATCTTCAAAGGTGAATCTCACAATCCACGGCATTAACCCCTTTATTTTTTCAAAATTTTTATAGCCGAACTGCTTATCATAGAAATTGATAATCGTACTCAAGGCAGTTCCGTGAGTTCCAACAACAATTGTACTATTTCTATGCTGATTTAACAGACGATTTAACGCTGCAATATTTCTTTCCTGTACTTCTCTTAACGTCTCACCATCCGACAGTTTATAATCGAAATCCATCCATTGAGCCTTACAGAACGAAGCAAAATCCTCAATCCAAGCGCTATCCACTCTCCGTTCTCTAAAATCGTTCTCTATATGGATTTCAAGTCCACTTGATGCCGCATAGTCACGAATTGTATCTATGGCTCTTTTATAAGGACTGGAGAAGGCAATATCAATCTCCTTGTCAGACAAAAACTGTGTGACAAGTTTGCTATCCTTCAACCCCTTTTCAGTCAATTCCCTTAAAAGATCGTCATGATTGTTATAGTTACTTTCCGCGTGTCTGACAAAATATACGATGGTCATCTGCAAACCAGCTTTCTCTGCAAATCAGGATTTTCAAGTGTGCTGACTATATCGTTCATCCGACGGCGGTCCGCAAGGGCGTCCCGCCGCCGATCACAGCTCTCTCATGATCCGGGCGATCAGCTCCACCCGGCGGAAGGGGGTCATGAGGTAGAGCCCGTCGGTATAGGGCTCCATGTCCCGCGCGGCCTGCACCGACAGCTCCAGCGCCAGTGCCTCCGCCGCCTCCCGCTCCAGGCCCTCATACCGGCGCACGACCTCCTCCGGCACGGACACACCCGCCACCTCGTTGTTGAGGAACAGGGCGTTGCGGTGGCTGACGATGGGGAACACGCCCCCCAGGAGCTTACCCTTCAGCGCCTCCCGGGCCAGGGCCAGGTTTTCCAGCGCCCGGGGGGAGTGCACCGGCTGGGTGAGGAAGCCCGCCGCGCCGCACGCCTCCTTCTCCACCGCCAGCTCCAGCTGCCTGGCGAAATTGACGGCGTTCAGGTTCAGCGCCCCGAAGATCTGGAAGGGCGTGGACAGGCCGTGGTCAACCAGTCCGCTGACGTAGCGGATCAGCTTTCGGGAGTTGAAGTTGAAAACGCTCTTCACCTCGTCCCGGTCCTGGGTGGGGATGGGGTCGCCGGTGACCAGCAGCACGTTGTGCACCCCCTCCATAGACAAACCCAGCAGCAGCGCCTTGGTGGCGTTTAGATTCCGGTCCCGGCAGGTCAGGTGGGGCAGGGGCTCCACCCCGGTCTCCCGCCGGATCTTGCAGGCCAGCAGGGAGCTGTCCGCCCGCGGGCGGCCCACCGGGCAGTCGGACACCGTGACCGCGTCCGCCCCCGCGTCCCGCAGGGCCCGGACCCCCTCCATAAACCCGTCCACCTGGTCGTCCGCGGGCGGGTCCAGCTCCACGGCGATCACCCGCTTCCCCGCCTCCAGCTTGTCCCGGAGCCGGTTCCGCCCCGGCCGGGCCTCCATTTTCGCCTGAGGCTGGGCGGGCAGGGCGGGTCTCGCGGCCCCCTCCGCCAGCGCGGCGGCGGTGCGGGCGATGTGCTCCGGCCGGGTGCCGCAGCAGCCGCCCAGGATGGCCGCCCCCGCCTGGGCGACAGCGGCCATCTGCCCGGCGAAATAGTCCGCCCCGCCCTGGTACGCCACCCGCCGCCCCAGCACCGTGGGGTAGCCCGCGTTGGGCATAACGGACAGGAATTTACCCTTCAGCACGCCCAAATCCAGCCCCCGCACCAGCTCCAGCAGGTGGTGGGGCCCGGACACGCAGTTAAAGCCCGCCGCGTCCACCTCCGGCAGGGCGGCGGCACGCTCAAAGAGGACCCGGGCGGACAGCCCCTCCCGGGTGGTCCCGTCAGGGGCCGCGGCAAAGGACACCAGCAGGAACCCCTCGGGGCAGCGCCCCTTGATATAGCGGGCCAGCTCGGCGATCCCCTCGTCGGAGGGCAGGGTTTCTGCCGCAAAGTGGGTCAGCCCATGGGCCAGGAATACCTCCGCCTGCCGGCAGTAGAACTCTCCGGGGGGCATTGCCCCCTCCTGATGCACAGGCGCGGGCCCCAGGTCGGCGAACACGTACGCGCCGAAGGGCTGAGCCGCCTCCAGCGCGATCCGGCACCCCGCCTCGATGATCCGCCGGGCCTCCTCCCAGTCCGTGCCAGGGTCAAAGGTGTTGGTGCGAACGGCCCGGCACCCCGCCTCCAGATAGGCCCGATGGATGGCGGCGATCTCTTCTGGATGGTCCAGGTTCGCCGCCTCGCACCGGGCCCCGGCCCGGCCGGGGCGGGAGGCGTAGTAGGTCCCCATGGCCCCGTCAAACAGCAGGGGCCTGCCCTGCCGCAGATATTCCCGAATGCTCATGCCCCAAACACCTTCCGGGCAATCTCCACCGACCGGCGGGCGTCCTTGGCGTAGTAATCCGCCCCCATGCGGGCGGCGTGCTCCGGGGTCACCACCGCGCCGCCCACCCAGATCACCGGGGGGACGGGCAGGGTGCGGAGCAGTTTAATCGTCTCCTCCATGGCGGGCAGGGTGGTAGTCATCAGGGCGGACAGGCCTACCAGTTTAATGTCCTGCCTTTGCACCGTCTCCAAAACCGCCTCCGGCGGCACGTCCCGGCCCAGGTCCATCGCGTCGTAGCCGTAGTTCTCCATCACCGTACGCACAATGTTCTTGCCGATATCGTGGACGTCTCCTTTGACGGTGGCGATGACAAACCGGCCCTTTTTCACCGGTGCGCCGCCCTTCTCCGCCACGGACGCCTTGATGACCTCAAACACCGCCTGGGCGGCCTGGGCGGCGCTGAGCAGCTGGGGCAGGAAGGCCCGCCCCGCCTCGTAGTCCGCCCCCACCTTGTCCAGGGCGGGGATGAGGCGCTGTTCCACCAGGGATATCTCGTCCTGGCTTTGCAGGGCCTCCCGGGCCAGCCGTCCCGCGTCCCCCTCCAGCCCCCGGGCGATGGCGTCCTCCAGGGTGAGGGCCCCGCCGCCCGCGGGGGCGGGGATAGCGCCCTGGGACGGGGCCGCGTCGGCGAACCGGGCGATATAGGCCCGGCTGCCCGCGTCCTCGCCGGACAGCACCTTGAACGCCGCCACCGCGTCCATCATCTCCCGCTGGTTGGGGTTGATGATGGGCAGGGTGAGCCCGGCCGCCATGGCCTGGGTCAAAAAGCTCCGGGTGACGGCGGCCCGGTTGGGCAGGCCAAAGGAGATGTTGGACACCCCCAGCACCACCTGGAGCCCCAGCTCCTCCCGCACCAGGCGCACGGCCTTGAGCGTCTCCGCCGCCTGCTCCTGCTGGGCGGACACGGTGAGGGTCAGGCAGTCGATCCACACGTCCTCCGCCGGTATGCCATAGCTGAGGGCCGCGTCCAGGATGCGCCGGGCGATGGCCACCCGGCCTTCCGCCGTCTGGGGGATGCCCTTCTCGTCCAGGCACAGGCCCACCACGCTGGCCCCGTACTTTTTCACAATGGGCAGGATGCGGTCCAGCACCGCCCGCTCGCCGTTCACCGAGTTCACCGCCGCCTTGCCGTTGTACACCCGCAGGCCGGCCTCCAGCGCGTCCGGGTTGGTGGAGTCCAATTGCAGGGGCAGGGAGACGGCGCTCTGGATCTTCTTCACCACCAGGGGGAGCAGGGCCGCCTCGTCCACCCCCGGATGGCCCACGTTCACGTCCAGGATGTCCGCCCCCGCGTCCTCCTGCTGGACGGCCACGTCCAGGATGTAGTCCAGGTCCCTTTCCACCAGGGCCTGCTGGAAGCGCTTCTTGCCCGTGGGGTTGATCCGCTCCCCGATCACGCGCACGCCGCTTAACCGGCAGGGGGTCATGGCGGAGCAGACAAAGCCATGCGGCCGAAGGCCGCCGGGACGGTCGTTCGGCGAAGCCGAATGACGTTCCCCCAGGGCGGGCCGAAGGCCGCCGGGACGGTCGTTGGAACGAAGCCCCAATGACGCCTCCAGCGCCTTTGCCAGGGCACGGATATAGTCCGGCGAGGTGCCGCAGCACCCGCCGAATATGGTGACGCCCGCCTCCAGGCAGGGGAGCAGGGCATTGACAAACTCCTCCGGGCCCATGCCGTACTCCCCTGTGGCCGGATCGGGCAGGCCCGCGTTGGGCTTGGCGATGACGGGCAGGCGGGTATTTTCGCACAGCTCCTTGAGCAGCGGGGCCAGCAGATCCGGCCCCAGGGAGCAGTTCAGGCCAATGGCGTCCGCCCCCATCCCCTCCAGGGTCCGGGCCATGGACGGGATGGTGCAACCGGTGAAGGTGCGGCCGTTCTGCTCAAAGGACATGGTGACAAACACCGGCAGATTGGTATTTTCCTTCACCGCCAGCAGAGCGGCTTTGGCCTCGTACAGGTCGGTCATGGTCTCGATGGACACCAAATCCGCCCCGGCCTTCTCCCCGGCCACTGCCGCCTCCTTAAAATATTCATAGGCCCGCTCAAAGGGCAGGGTGCCCAGGGGCTCCAGCAGCTCCCCCAGGGGGCCCATGTCCAGCGCCACCTTCACGTCCGTTCCCTCGGCGGCCTCCCTGGCGATGGCCACGGCGGCGGACACCACCTCGTCCACGGTGCGGCCCGTCCCGGCCAGCTTGGGGGCGCTGGCCCCGAAGGTGTTGGCGCACACGATCTGACTGCCCGCCTCAATATACTCCCGGTAGATGGCCCGCAGCAGGTCCGGGTCGGTGAAGTTCAGCAGCTCCGGCTTGCCCCCGGGGGGCAGACCCCGCTGCTGCAAAACGGTGCCCATAGCGCCGTCCCAGATGAGGACGCCGTCGTACAGAAAATCAAGATCCACAGTTTTTTCCCTCCTTGCGGTATTGGCAGTTTTCCCGCAGATTGCAGAACCCACAGCCGCGTATGCGGGCGGGCTGGGGCCGCTCCGACAGGCCGATGACGGCGGTCACCGACTTGGACGGGTTCATGAGAAAGCTGTCCGTCACCTGCACCCCCAGCTGCCGGGGGGCGTCCAGAATAGCGCAGATATCCCTTTGCAGGGCCAGCGGCAGGTCCCCGTAGCCGGGGCTGAAGCGGTCGGTGAGATAAAGGCCGGGGAACCGGGCGGCAATCTCCCCCTCCGCCTGGTCGCAGCCCGCCTCCACCCAGGCGGAGCCGCAGGCGTCCAGCATGGCGGCCCGGGCCATGCTCCGGGCCTGCTCGGCACGCAGGAGCGCCTCAAACCCCGCCCCCAGGGTGCAGGCCAGCAGGACGGCCTGGGAACAGTCTGCCAGCATGGTGCGGGCCATCTCCCCGGTGAGGGTAAGTCCGGACCCCGTCAGCGCTATACCCTCCGCCGTCCGCCCCACTGGAAACACCCGGTAAACATACCGGGGCGTTACGGCCTTGGTGAGCTTGTCCGCTATGGCGGACATCTCCGTGCGCAGGGCGGGGTCCGGGCCGCCGCGCACACCCAGATAGCGCAGGGGCTCCTCGATGTTCAATTCCACAGGGACCACCCCTCTCTCAGACCAGCGCTCACTACCCCAGTTGACGCGGTTAAAAACATGTACGCTGACTATATCATACCGCAAACCAGGAGAAAAATCTACGTCAAATTTACAGAGACCACCCCAGGCGCCCACTGTACTTTTCCGCCCCAATATGCTATCATATCCCCAGCGGAGATAAAAACACAGTCCCCGTCGGGTAGTCGGGGCGCGGGGGTCCGCCCTCCCGCCAGTAACCTGCCTCCTTGGTTGTCCCTTCTCCGCGGAGAACATTTAAGGAGGACAACTGAATATGAGCGTTTCCAAGGCAAGGCTGACCGTGTACTTCCAGGAGCCCTTCTGGATAGGGCTGTACCAGCGGGAGGAGGAGGACGGCTGCCGGGTGTGCAAGATCACCTTTGGCGGCGAGCCCCGGGATCAGGAGGTGCTGGACTACCTCCTGGCCCACTGGCGCGAGCTGAAATTCAGCCCGCCCATGGCGGGGGAGCTGCCCCCGGACCGGGCCGTCAACCCCAAGCGGGCCCGGCGGGAGGCAAGGAAGGCCGTCCAGCCCGTCGGGACGGGCACAAAGGCCCAGCAGGCCCTCCAGCTCCAGCGGGAGCAGTTGAAGGCGGAACGCAAAGCCATCTCCAAAGAACAGAAGGAGGCACAGCGGGAGCGGAAGCTGGCCCTCCGGCAGGAGAAACGCAGGGAAAAGCACAAGGGGCATTGAGCCCCTTGTGCTTTTTTAGAAGCGCTGAGCCGTCGTTCACAGCGGGCTGAGGCCGCGCCGCGAACAGGCGAAGCGTGACAGTCACCAGACCAGGACTCCAATCACCAGCAAAACGGCTATGATCCCCCGGATGATGTGGTGGGACGGGTGGAAATTCCCGGACCGCCTGCCGTTGGCATAGGCCGAGGCGCAGATGAGCAGACAGCCCGTAGCGGCGGAGATGGCGTCCTGTCCGCCGGACAGATGCCCCATCAGCTGGATAATGGCGGCGCAGACCAGAGTGATGCCGCCGCAGGCCATGGCGACGGCAAAGCCCCGGGCGGCGGGATCCTGGGACTTGAACTGGGTAAGCCCCGCGGCAAAGTGGAGCCCGCCGAACAGGAGCACGAAAATGCCGATGGCAATACGCATCACGATTCCTCCTTTCCTGGCGTTTAGGTCCTTCCTTTTTTCTTTGAAAAGAAAAAAGGAAGCGAAAAAAGAAACTTTTCATTCGCATCCGCCGCGGGGCAATTGACAGAAGTATCGCGACGGCCACGCAGCAAAGAAATAAAATGAAAAAATATAAATTTTATATGATTCTCCGGCATATGGTCGGTGGCCGGGCGCATACTGCCCAGTGACCGTCCATTCCGTCAGCGGTTTAAAAGTTTCTTTTTGCCTACTTTTTCTTTTCAAAGAAAAAGTAGGATTACACCTTCTTGATGTACTGCGCGCTGGTTTTCAGCATCAGGCGCTTGGTGCCCACGCCGTCAAAGGCGATCTCCAGCAGCACGTCGCCCCCCATCTTCTGGGCGGACAGCACCATGCCCTGCCCAAACGCCTTGTGCTCCAGCATGTCCCCCTTTCCGTACTCCGGCAGGGCCTCGGAGGGCTGGGAGACGGCGGACTGGAACGCGGGCCGGGAGGCGGACTTCCGGGGCCGTCCGGGGGTGTAGGTGCTCCGGCGCTCCCCAGCCCCGTAGGCGGGCCGGGCCTCTGCCTGACGGTAGGGCTCCCGGTAGGTGGACAGCTGGGGCCGCTGGTCGAACTCGTCCCAGTCCCCTGTGGGGGTGGGGTCCAGATAGGACCGCCCCGACTGCTCCAGCAGCTCCGCCGGAATCTCCCCGGCAAACCGGGAGGGGCGGTTATTGCTGGTGCGGCCGAACAGCATGCGCTGGCCCGCGCAGGTCAGGTAGAGGCGCTCCTTGGCCCGGGTGAGGGCCACGTAGCACAGCCGCCGCTCCTCCTCCATCTCCTCCATGTCGCCAATGGAGCGCATGCCGGGGAAAATCCCCTCCTCCATGCCCACCACAAACACCGCGGGAAACTCCAGCCCCTTGGCGGAGTGCATGGTCATCATCACCACCGCGTCCTCGTCAGGGTCGTGGCTGTCCAGGTCGGTGTACAGGGCGATCTCGTCCAGGAAGCCCGCCAGGGTGGGCTCCCCCTCCGCGTTTTCCACATAGCCGTTGATGGAGGTGAGCAGCTCCCGCACGTTCTCCAGGCGGGTGCGGCTCTCCAGATCGTCCTTGGCCTGGAGCATGGCGGCGTAGCCCGTGCGGGCCACCACCTCTTCATAGAAATTGGGCAGGTCCATGGTCCGGGACAGGGCGGACAGGTCCTCCATCAGCTTCACAAACTCCCCCAGCTTCTTGGCGGGCTTTTGCAGCTCAGGGTAGGCCCCAGCGTTGGAGATTACGTCCCACAGCGGCAGCCCCAGCGCCCCGGCCAGGCCCCGGGCCCGCTCCACCGTGGCGCCGCCGATGCCTCGGGGCGGGTTGTTGATGATGCGGCTCAGGCGCAGGTCGTCGGCATGGTTCTGGATGGCGCAGAGATAGGCCAGCATGTCCTTCACCTCCGCCCGGTCAAAGAACCGGGTTCCCCCGATGACCCGGTAGGGGATGCCGCTGCGCTTGAAGGCCACCTCCAGCTGGTTGGACTGGGCGTTCATCCGGTACAGGACAGCGTGGGCGTTCCACTTCATCCCCGCCCGGTAGTCCTCCATCAGCTTGTCCGCCACAAACCGGGCCTCGTCGTTCTCGTTCATGGCGGTGTACAGAAACACCTTGTCACCCTCGTCCCCCGCCGTCCACAGCTCCTTGCCCTTGCGGCCCTGATTGTGGCGGATTACCGCGTTGGCCGCAGCCAGGATGTTTTTGGTGGAGCGGTAGTTCTGCTCCAGGCGGATGGTGCGGCAGCCCTTGTACTGGTCCTCAAAGGAGAGGATGTTCTCGATGGTGGCCCCCCGGAAGCGGTAGATGGACTGGTCGTCGTCCCCCACCACGCAGATGTTCTCCCGCCCACCGGCCAGCAGGGAGGCCAGCAGGTACTGCAGGTTGTTGGTGTCCTGGTACTCGTCGATCAATACGTAGCGGAATTTTCGCTGATAATATTGCAGAACGTCGTCGTGCTGCTGGAGCAGGCGGACAGTGTGCAGGATGATGTCGTCAAAATCCAGCGCCCCGGCCTCCCACAAACGCTTTTCATAGGCGGTGTACAGCTTGGCAATCTTCTCCAAGCGGTAGTCGCCGGCCGCCTGGCACTCCTCGGCAAAGTCCCGGGCCAGTTGGAGCTTGTCCTTGGCCCGGGAGATGGTCCCCAGCACGGAGCGGGCGGGGAACTGCTTGTCGTCCATCCCCAGCTCTTTGATGCAGTCCTTCATCACCCGCAGAGAATCGTCGGTGTCGTAGATGGTGAAGGAGGAGGGGAAGCCCAGCTTCTCAATGTCCCGGCGGAGGATGCGCACGCAGGCGGAGTGGAAGGTGGAGGCCCACACGTCTCGAGCGACCGGTCCCAGCATCCGTTCCAAACGTTCCTTCAGCTCCCCGGCGGCCTTGTTGGTGAAGGTGATGGCGATGATAGTCCAGGGGGCGGCGGGCTCCAGGGCACACAGGCGGTCGGCCTGCAAACGGCCCTCCCTGGTGGGGTTGGCGGCGTATTGGGCCAGGAAGTCCAGGTCGTCCGCCGTGACCCACTCGGGCACCTCCAGGCAGTCCGACCCCCGGCCGCAGCGGATCAGGTTGGCCACCCGGTGGATGAGCACGGTGGTCTTGCCCGACCCCGCCCCCGCCAGCAGCAGCAGCGGGCCCTCGGTGGCCAGCACGGCCTTGCGCTGCTCTGGGTTGAGGTTTTGATAGTTTTGGCCGATGACCTCCCGGCGGAGGCGGCAGAATTCCAGCTCCTGCTGCTGTGTCAGCATAGATATCCATCCTTTTCGTCAAGTGGAGACATTATACCACCCCCCGCCCAAAAAGTACAGCGTCCGCCGAAGGTGTTTCCGCAGTAAAAAAAGGCGCGCGCCGAAGCGGCCGCACAGCCCAGTTTAGCGGCCTTTTCCGCCGCGGTCAACCAAATGGGGCTGGAATTTCCGCAAATACAAGTTGCAAAGCGCCGGGACCGCAGGTCCCGGCGCTTCCGCTCCCCATTTAAGTATTGCCTTGCTCCAGCAGGCTCCGCAGCTGATGGGCCCGGCGCCGGCAGCCCTCGACGAGCGCCTCGTACAGCGCCAGCAGATCGGGGTCCTCCCAGTCGTCGGAGGCCAGGCGGTAGGCGTTCTCCTGCCGCTGCTCCGCCTGGTGGCGGGTGCGCAGCGCCCCCCAATAGGACGGGATGGCCGGCATACCCAGCAGCTCGGAGGGCCAGTACCGCAACCCGGTCAGCAGGAAATAGGCCGCGGACAGCTTCCGGGCCTCCTTGTGCTGCTCCGCCGCTATGCTGTTGAGCATGCGCGCATCCGTCCCCCTGGCCCGCTTGGCCAGGTGGCGGTAGAACTGCCAGCCCTCCAGCGCGTCCATCACGTGGCGGCGCAGGCGGGCCGTGCGGTCATCGGCGGGCTGGGGCTCCTCCCACAGCCGGGGCAGGTCGCTCCCCCGGTCCGGGCCGTTTTCCGGCGGCAGGCCCTCTGTCCCGCCGCACTCCCCGCAGGGCTCCTCCGGCGCGGGCGGCTCCGGGGCCGGGGCCTCCATCGCGCTCTGCCAGCCGGACTGTACGTCCTGAATGGTCGGCTCGGGCCCCATGGGCTGCTCCGCCGCCTCGGGCGGCGTCTCCGGCTCCTGGGACGGGCAGTGCTGCTCCTCAGGCGGCTGGGGCGGGGCGGGCGGGACCGGCTGCTCCTGGTCCTCGCACTCTGAGGACAAGCCGTTTCCTCCCTGACGCATCAGGTTCTCCAGGCACTCGCAGGACACATCGCCCTCCCAGCCGCCGGGAATTCCGGACCGGATGGGGCTGCTTTCCTGGTCCCGGCCCTCCATCACCCGCTGCCACACCCGGCGGAACACCTCCTGGTCCTTCACCGCGCATGGGATCATATCTTCCATGTTCACACCTCCTTTGCCTCACATTCTATGCGGCGGCGGAGGGGTTTGCCAACGAGTCTATGGCCGGAGCAGTTCCTCAAAGGATTGGATGTATTGGAAGCACACCGCCTTCAGCTCGTCCTGGCGGCGGGCGTAGTAGGCGTCGTACACCCCCACCGCCCGCATCCCGGCTTTCGCGGCGGTGGCGCAGTTGTCCGGGCTGTCGTCAAAGAGGACGCATTCCTCCAGCGGCACGCCCAGCAGCCGGCTCAGCCGTACGAAGCACTGGGGGTCCCGCTTTTCCAGGCCGATCTCCTCGGCGTATACGATATGCACAAAGAAGTCCCGAAGGCCGAACCGTTCCAGCACCGCCCTGCACAGCGCGGGGCGGCAGGCGGTGAACATGGCCATGGGGCGGCCCTCCGCCCTGCACTGGGCAAGAAATTCCGCGGCCCCCGGTTTCAGCGGGACCAGCTCCCGGTAGTGACGGTCCGCCAGGGCGTCCCACTCCGCCATGATCTCCTCCGGGGCGTCGGGCAGGCGGTAGTATTCCTTGGTAAACTGCGCCGCGATGGGGTAGATGGAGCGGGACACCACCCGCTCGTATTCCGGGGTGTTGACCAGCCCCCGGCGGGCCAGGAATTCCCGGTCCACCTCCGCCCACAGGCCGTTGGTGTCGGTAATGGTGCCGTCCAGGTCAAATATGTACACGAGATCATCTCCTTGTCTGTCATCCCAGCATACCAGACCCGGTCCCCGCTGGCAAGTCCCGGCGGCATTTTTCTTCCATGCGTTGACTTGTCCCCCCTTTGCGGCTAAAATAGAGAGAAGGCTTTGAAGGGGGCGGCGGTATGCGGAGGCTGGCTTGGTTTTCGGCGGGCTTTGCCGCCGCCTGCCTGTGGGCGTGCTATTGTGAGCCGGGCACGGCGCCGATGCTGTCCGCCGCCGTCTTGCTGGGGCTGACGCTGGCGGTATGGCTGCGCGTCCGGCCCCGGGAGAACCAGCACCCCATCCTCCTGCGCCGCCCCAAAAGCAGGGGACCGCTGTCCCGGTATACCCTGTACCAAATCGCCCGGCGGGGTCTGGCCCTGTGCCTGGGCGGGCTGCTGGCCCTGGGGTGGGCCGGCGCCTGCTTTGCCCTGTTCCGCGCCCCGGCGGAGGACTGGGTGGGAGAGGCAACCGCGCTGTCCGGCGAGGTGTGCTCCTACCCCGCGCCCACCTCCATCGGCGGGTACTCCGTGACCGTCCATTTGGACGGCGGCTTTTTCGCCCCGGACGCGCTGGTGTACGGCTCCGCCGGCTGGGGCGGCTTGAAGCCCGGCGACCGGGTGTCCTGCACCGCCCGGGCGGCGCTCCCCACCCGCGCCCATGGGGACGAGACCACCTACTACACCGCCAAGGGCGTGTACCTGCTGGCCTACTGCAATGACGAGCCGGAGGTGGAGGCCGCCGGGCGCGTTCCCTTCCGGCACTGGCCGGCGCTGTGCGCCCGCGAACTCAGAAACGGCATTTACGCCGCCTTTGACGAGACCGCCGCGCCCATCGCCGCCGCCGTTACTCTGGGGGACAAGTCCGGGCTGGACCAGCAGCTCTATTCCGCCTTCAACCGGGCGGGGCTGATGCACGGGCTAGTGGTGTCCGGCCTGCACATCAGCACCCTGGTGGCGTTTGTCATGGCCGTCACCCGCAGCAACCGGAAAATTGCCCTGGGCACGGTGCCCTTTCTGGTGTTCTTCGCCCTGATGGCGGGCGGGACGCCGTCGGCCTTCCGGGCGGTCATCATGCAGAGCACCCTTCTGCTGGCCCCCATCACCCGCCGGGAGCAGGACGCACCCTCCGCCCTGGGCCTTGCCCTGCTGGTGCTGCTGGTCCAGAACCCCTTTGCCGCCGCCAGCGTGGGGCTCCAGCTGTCCTTCGCCTCGGTGGCGGGCATCCTGCTCATCACCGGCCCGCTGTTCCGGCGGATGTACAGGCCCTGGAAGAAAAAGCGGCCCGCTAAGGAGCACAGGCTCCGGCTCTTCCTGTGGAAGGCGGGCCGGACGGCGCTGACCGGCGTATGCACCTCCCTGGGCGCTATGCTGTTCACCGTGCCGCTGATTGCCCTGTACTTTGGGCAGATCCTGCTCCTGTCCCCCCTGTCCAATGTGCTGGCGCTGTGGGCGCTGAGCCTGCTGATGGTATGCGCCCTGGTCCTGGGGACGCTGGCCATCTTCCTCCCGGCCCCCGCCGCGGTACTGGGGACGGCCGCGGGTCTGCCGGGCCATTACGCCCGGTGGATCACCCTGCTGCTGGGCCGGTTCCCCTTCGCCTCCCTGAGCACCGACAGCCAGTACTGCCTCATCTGGCTGGCGGCGGTGTACCTGGCCCTGACGGCGGCCTGCTTGAGCCGGGAGAGGCCCCGGCGGCCCTGGGTTTCCGTCTGCGGGCTGACCCTCCTGCTGTGCGCCGCCATCGGGTTCGGGCGGCTGGAGGCGGAGACCTCTGACCTCACCGTGTCCGCCCTGGACGTGGGCCAGGGCTCGTCCACCGCCCTGCTGTCCGGGGGACGGGCGGTGCTGGTGGACTGCGGCGGCAGCGGCTTGCGCAGCGCGGGCGATATCGCCGCGGACCACTTTGCCGCCCAGGGCCGGGCCCGGCTGGACCTGCTGGTGCTCACCCACTTCGACAGCGACCATGTCAACGGGGTGGAGCAGCTGTTCTACCGCATGAAGGTGGACCGGGTGGCCATCCCCGCCGGGAGCACAGACCCCCGGGAGGCCGCACGGGTGACGGCGCTGGCGGAGGCAGAGGGCGCGGAGGTCGTTTTGGTGGACGAGGCGAAAACGATCCCACTGGGAGAGGCCGTCCTCACCCTGCTCCCACCCCTGGGCGGCGGCGCCTCCAACGAATCGGGGCAGTTCGTCCTGTGCTCCTACGGCGGCTTCGACGTGCTCATCACCGGGGACGCGGACGCTTTTGTGGAGAAAATGCTGGTGAAATACTGCCCCATCCCTGATATCGAACTGCTGGTGGCGGGCCACCACGGCTCCAAAAACTCCAGCTGTGACGAGTTCCTCCGCGCCACCGCCCCGGAGCTGACCCTGATCTCCGCCGGGGCCAACAACCCCTACGGCCACCCGGCACAGGAGACCCTGGACCGGCTGGAGGCCGTGGGCTCACAGGTCCGCCGCACCGACCGGGAGGGCACCGTGACGGTAGCCCTGCGGGAGGGGAAGGTGGGCATCTCATAAGAAAAGAGGGAGCGCTATGCCGCCCAAAAAGAAAAAACCGGACAACACCGCCCGCCTGGAGCTGAAACGGGCCCTGAAGGAGGGCGGGCTGAAAAGCCTATACGTCTTTCACGGCGAGGAGGCGTTTCTCCGGGACAGCTACCTGGGCAAGCTGAAGCAGACCGTCCTGCCCGCCGGGCTGGAGGATTTCAACCTCCACACCGCCAAGGGGAAGGACTGCTCCATAGACTGGATCGAGCAGGCGGTGGACTGCCTGCCCATGATGAGCGAACGCACCCTGGTGCTGGTCACCGACTTTGACCTGTTCGGCCAGAAGGAGAAGGACCGGGACCGGCTGATGGGCATACTAGGCGCCCTGCCGGACTACTGCACGCTGGTGTTTGTCTACGACCTGCTGGCCTGCAAAATCCCCGGCCAGTCCAAGCTGGCCGCCCTGGTGAACAAGGCGGGGGCCATCGTCAACTTCCAGCGCCAGGAGGAAAAAACTCTGGTCAGCTGGATCTGCGGCCGGTTTCAAAAGGCGGGCAAGTCCATCGACACCATGGACGCCAGCTACCTGGTGTTCCTGTGCGGGGATTTGATGCACGATCTGTCCTCCCAGATCGGCAAGATCGCCGCCTACGCCGACCACACCCGGGTCACCCGGGACGATATCGACGCGGTGGCCATCCCCCAGGTCAGCGCGGTGGTGTTCACAATGACCGACGCCCTGGCCCGGAAGGACTTCGACAAGGCCGCCTCGGTGCTGGCCGACCTGCTCCACAGCCAGGAATCCCCGGTGATGATCCTGTCCGTCATGGGCAAGTATTTCCGCCAGCTGTACACCGCCCGGCTCTTCCTGGACCAGAAGCGGCCCAAGGCGGAGTTCGCCGCCCTGTGGAACATGAACGGCTATTATATGGAACAGCAGGCGGGCCGCCTGCTGGAGGCCGCCGGGAAGTTCTCCCTGCCCTGGTGCCGGTACGCCGTGCGGCGGTGCGCCGAGGCGGACGCGGCTGTGAAGTCCGCGCCCCGGGGCCAGGACGGGGACGTGCTCACCGCGCTGCTGGTGGAGCTGGCGTCCGGCCGGCGGGTGGCGGTATGAGCGCGCCCCTGCGCATCAAGGAGGCCGTCGTGGTGGAGGGCCGGTACGACAAGTCCACCCTGGCCGGGGTGGTGGACACGGTGATCCTGGAGACGGCGGGTTTCGGCGTGTTCAAGGACGGGGAGCGGCTGGCCCTGCTGCGGCGGCTGGCGGCCAAGCGGGGGCTCATCGTCCTCACCGACTCGGACGGGGCGGGGTTCGTCATCCGGAACTTCCTGAAAGGGGCCATCCCCAAGGAGCAGGTGAAGCACGCCTATGTCCCCGACGTGTACGGCAAGGAGCGCCGCAAGCGCGCCCCCGGCAGGGAGGGCAAGCTGGGGGTGGAGGGGATGCCGCCGGAGGTGCTGCGGGAGGCGGTTCTCCGGGCCGGGGCCACGGTGCTGGACGGGGACGCGCCGGACCGCCCGGCGGGGGACCTGACCCCGGCGGATCTGTACGCCCTGGGGCTGTCGGGCGTGCCGGACGCGGCCCAGCGCCGGGCGGCGCTGCTCAAGCGCCTTGACCTGCCCGAGCACATGAGCGCCAAGGCCCTGCTGACAGCCCTGAACGCGCTGTACACGCCGTCGGAGCTGGACGACCTACTTTTTCTTTGAAAAGAAAAAGTAGGCAAAAAGAAACTTTTAGTCCGCTGACGATGATGGGCTGATGCTGAAAAGTATGCGCCCGACTACGGACCTATCAACAAGGTAGAACGTAAAAAGAAAAAATTTCGTGGCCGGGCGGAAACTCAAAGGTTTCTGCCCGGCCACGAACAGTATAGATACAAAACAGAGAGAAGTCTAAAAGTTTCTTTTTTCGCTTCCTTTTTTCTTTGAAAAGAAAAAAGGAAGTCACTCCAGGCTGTTCAGTCCCTCGTACAGCTCGTTGAAGGATTTCTCCCTGGCGCACCGACCGAAGGACAGCTCACGGTCCTCCCCGAACTCCAGCAGGAAGCACTTGGCCAGCTCCTCCACCGTCACCTCCAGGCTGGTGAAAAACTGCCGGTAGGCAAAATCCCAGGCCGGGGTGCCCTCCTCAAAATGGCTGGTGATGAGCGATTCCGTCACCTGATCCAGAGGGTACATTTTTAAGTGCATCAGCTCGTGGACGATGTCCTCCTCCAAATTCTCCTGCTTGGGGTTGGCGGCGTTGAGCAGCAAAATCGCCTTGCGGTCGGTGCAGTCGATCTTAAAATCGCCGGTCTTGCGCCACTCCGGGTCCTCCACCCACTCCAGGCGTACGTCCCAGCCGGGGGTGAGGCGCAGCTTGCCGCACCAGTACTCGAACCGTTCCCGGAGCCTTTCCCGGTCAATTGCGGAAACGCTCATTGCTCCCCCTCCATGATCTTGTCCACCCGGCGCCGGTGTCGGCCGCCCTCAAACTCGGTGGACAGGAACACATCCAGGATGCGCTCAGCCAGATTGCCGCCGATGATCTCCGCCCCCATGGCCAGCATGTTGGCGTCGTTGTGGCGGCGGGTCATCTCAGCGGACAGCGGCTCGTGGCACAGGGCGCACCGCACCCCCTTCACCTTGTTGGCCACCATGGACATGCCGATGCCGGTGGTGCACAGGACGACGCCCCGCTCACAGCTCCCGTCCGCCACCAGCCGGGCAGCGGGGCGGGCATAGTCGGGGTAGTCGCAGCTGTCCGGGCTGTGGGTGCCGCAGTCCACCACCTCGTGGCCCTGCTCTGTCAGATACGCTTTCAAGCGCTCCTTCAGCCCATAGGCCCCGTGGTCGCAGGCAATGGAAATTTTCATATTCTCAAATCCCCTTCTTTTAAAGTTTGTGGAGCACGGGCTTGCGCTGCTCAAAGGTGGTCACGCAGTCAAACCCCGCCGCCTTCACCATTTCCAGCGCCTGGGGGATGCCTTTTGCCACGTCCTCGGGCCGGTGGGCGTCCGCCCCCACCGTCACCAGCTCCCCGCCGCACTCCCTGAACCAACACAGCAGCGGGGGCCAGGGCTCCAGGTCCGTCCCCCGGCAGGTGTTGACCTCTATGGCGCGGCCGCTTTTGGCCACCTCGGTGAAAATAGCCCGCACCCGGTCCTCAAAGTCCGCCATGGACAGCTCCACCCCGTCCCGGCGAATATAGCGCAGGGGATAGACGATGTGGGCCAGGCTGTCGTAACAGTCCGGATACCGGGTCACCAGGGCCCAGGTGTGGTCCAGCGCGTTTTCCACCGCTTGGCGGGCCAGGCCGGGGCTGCCGCGGTAGTCGGAATAGTAGAAGTCCAGATTGCCCTCCATGCCGATCCAGTTGTGAAGGGAACCCAGCACATAGTCCAGCTCCTCCCCGCCCTGGGCCAGGATGTCCCGGGCCGCCGCGGGGTTAATCGGGGCGGAGCCCAGCTCCAGCCCCAGACGGAAGATGAGCTTGTCCCCCAGCTCCGCCTTCACCGCGCGGTACTGCGCCCTGGCGGCGGGCCAGTCGAAGGAGGTCACGGGATTCCCGTCCAAACCCAGCAGGTCGCAGTGGTCGGTGACGCAGAACTCCTCCACCCCGGCCGCAATGGCGGCATGGACCATATTCAGCAGCGGAACGTCGCAGTCCGGGGAAATTCTTGAGTGGCTGTGAATGTCGCAGAGATACATGAAATCACCTTGAAATGCAGAATTTATAAGGGCCAGCTTGGGAACCATTGCAGGAAGTAGGTGGCGTACCAGGTGGGCACGTAAATGCCCACCAGCTCGGGATAGAACACCGCGTACAGCACCACCGCATACCCGGTGAAGCCGTACACCGCCAGCCGGTATCCTCTTCTTTTGCGGTTCATTATATCGTCCATCAGGTAGGCAATGGCAAAGCACAGGAAAAGGAGGGTGGGAAAATAGTGGTAGGCGAACAGGATGCGCCCGATGGGCAGCCAGGGCACAAATTGGGACAGGATGGCGATAAGAATGAACAGCCCCTTGCCGCAGCGGCGGCGCACGGTCTGGACCGCCACCCCGAAAAAGGCCGCCAGCCCCGTCCAGGACACCAGGGGGTTGTTGAAGGAGGCGAACAGGCTCTTCACTCCGGGCACCTCCAGATCCCGGTAGTACAGGATGGGCCGGCCGTCGAAAATCCACTGATACCAGTAGGACTCATAGGGGTGGGGGGTGTGGACCCCCTGGTGGTAGGTGAGCATGAAGTGCTGGTTTTGCAGCATGATCTCCACCGGGTGGCCGCTGTCGCCGGGGAGCGCGTCAAAGAAGCTCTGCCCGTCCAATTGGCCCAGGTACTGGGGCAGCTGGGTGAAGGGCCAGGCAAGGGACTGCTGGGCCATGTCCAGGAAGCCGCCCCCGTTCCCCCTTGCGGCGGCGTAGGGGAAATAGGCGGCCGTATAAACACAAACAGGAATCAGAACAAAAAATATTACAGAAAGTGCCGTGATTCCCACCACGTGGACGGCGAAGGACGGCACCTCGGGCCGCTCCCAGGGCAGGGGGGCCTCCTGGAACACGGCCTCCGTCACCTCCTGGCGGACCTCCGGCGGGGCCGCCGCCTGACGGGCCTGGTGCTCCGCCTCCCGCCAGTCCCCGGCCTTGAAGATCATCCCCAGCAGCCACAGCAGGGCCAGCCCCGCCCCGGCGTACACCACCGTCCACTTGGAGGCGCAGCCGATGCCCCAGAACAGGCCGCTGAGAAACAGCGGCAGGATGTACCACCGCAGCTTCTTCCCCGCGGGGACGGCCAGCCAGCGGTACATGAAGTAGTAGGACACCAGGATAAAGAACACGCCGTAGGTGTCGATGGTGGCGATGCGGGTCTGGACCAGATGCATGAAGTCAAAGGTGAACAGCGCCGTGCCGCACACCGCCACGGAGGTCTTGCCAAACAGGTTTTTGAGGAAGATATACAGCACCGGCACCATCAGCACCCCGAACAGGGCGCCCATGAACCGCCACCCGAAGGGCACCATGCCGAAGATCATAATTCCAATGGAGATAATCAGCTTGCCCAGAGGCGGGTGGGACACCTCGTAGGGATAGACGTTGTTCAGGTGCTCCAGGGCGGTGCGGGGGTGGTAGATCTCGTCGAAGTAGGACGAGTTCATATAGGTGGCCTTGGCGGCCCACAGCTCCTGCTCGTCAAACAGGGCCTCGCCCCCCTCGTCCACCTGAGCGGGGGGCAGGGGCTTTTCCCCGCTCCACAGGGCCAGCTCCGACAGCCACATGCCCTCCGGCCGGCGGGCGTTGGCGGCGGTGAGCCGGAAATGGGAGGCCGTGATCGGACCCATGACCGGGCTGCCCTCATTTTTGTTGTCCTTGGTAATCTCCAGGCCGTTCTGGTCCACGTTGTCCGTCAAATCCAGCACATGCCATTTGAACAGGGAGTTATAGTACTGCTCCGGCCGGATGCTCTGCCAGGTCCCGTCCCCGTCCTCCCACTCCAGGGTGTAGTACCCCGTGCCCAGGGAGGTGTAGAGGGACACCTTGTCCACCGTCACAGGCCGGTCATAGGAGAACTCCACCACGTCCCCCTGCTGGAACTTCACCGGGTTCTCCGGGACGTGGAAGTCCCCCAGCCGGAAGAAGGCGGTGCAGGCGTACACCGCCGTCAGCAGCAGCACCGGCAGGATATCCCGCCGCTCCATGGGGCGGCAGGGCAGGGTGAGGGTCATCCGGCGTCGCTGGGCGCGCTCCTCCGCCATAGCGATCCACTCCAGGCTGTGGGGCCGGGGGCGCAGGCACAGCCAGTAATACACGAAAAAGCCGACGCACACCGCCACCGCCGGGATGAACCAGGCAAAGGCGGGGGACAGGTGTCCGAAAAACCAGGACACGCCCTTTACCACCGCGTCCCACGCCCCCTGGAGGGTGAGCGCGGCGCTCTCCTCCGGGGCCGCCGAGGCGGTCAAAGCCAGACAGTTTATCATTGCGGGCCTCCATCAACGCGCTCCGGGCGCGTTTCATTCCACAGGATGGGCAAAAATGCCGATACATTATTTATGATACTACGAATGGCCCGGAAAGGAAAGACCTTTTTTTGTTTTGCACCAAATCAGGCAACGGCGGGCGGTCAGCGCTCCCGGGGTTGGTCTGCGAAAACCGGGCGGATTTCTGGCGCTGGCGCACATTCACATTTAATTTACAACTGAAACTATTGACAATTTGGGGGGGCGGTGGTACATTAACTTTAGCACTCAGGAAGTAAGAGTGCTAAGCCCTTAGAGAGGAGGCGGCCACTTGGAGCTGTCCGAGCGAAAGAAGAAAATTCTGCGCGCCGTGGTGGAAAGCTATATCCAGACGGCGGAGCCGGTGGGCTCCAAGGCGCTGATGGAACTGGCGGGGCTGAAGGTTTCCTCCGCCACCATCCGCAACGAGCTGGCCGACCTGACGGAGCAGGGCTACCTGGAGCAGCCCCACACCTCCGCCGGGCGCGTTCCCTCCCCCAAGGGCTACCGGCTGTACGTGAACGAGCTGATGGAGGAGCAGCGCTTGAGCCTGGAGGAGACGAAACAGATCAACGACGCCCTCCACCTGAAAATGCGGGAGCTGGACAAGGTCATTGACCAGGCAGGCCGGATGGTGTCCCAGCTGACCAACTACCCCGCCTTCGCCCTCACCGAGGGGGCGCGGCGGCTGACCATCAAGCGGTTCGACCTAATCCTGGTGGACTCCGCCTCCTTCATCGCGGTGGTGATGACGGACAGCAGCGTGGTGAAAAACAAGCTGTTCCGGCTGCCCGCCGACCTGTCCGAACCCCAGCTCCAGCTGCTCACCACTTTGCTGAATACCGCCTTTGTGGGCAAGACTCTGGACCAGCTCACCCCGGAGCTGATGCGGGTGGCGGAGCACGCAGCGGGCAATTCCTACGGGCTGATCTCCCTGGTGGTGTCCTTCGCCATGGAGGTGCTGGACGAGCTGGAGCGCAGCGCGGTGTACACCGCCGGGGCCAGCCACATCCTGGACCACCCCGAGTACCAGGACGTGGGCAAGGCCCAGAAGCTGATGAGCTATCTGTCCGAGGACCGCTCCCTGGCCCAGGCGCTGGCCCTGCCCGCCCTGGAGGGGGACGACACCAAGATCCTCATCGGCCCGGAAAACGTGGCCGACGAGCTGAAGGACACCAGCGTGGTGCTGGCAAGCTACGACATCGGGGACGGCATGAAAGGGGTCATCGGCGTGGTGGGCCCCACCCGGATGGACTACGCCAAGGTGGCCGCCAAGCTGTCCTATGTGGCGGACGGCCTGTCCAAGCTGTTCGGGCAGCCCGAGCTGCCCCCCGGTACGCCGGAAAAGGAGGAATAGACGCCAATGGCTAAGAACAAGAAGAAGGAAAACCCCGTCCCCGAGGACGTGCAGGACCAGTCCGAGGCCGTCCCCCAGCAGGAGGCCCAGGAGGCCGCCGAGGCTGTTGAAACCGGGCAGGCGCAGGAGCCCCAGGCCCAGGAGGCCGCTGAGAAGCCCCAGAAGGACCAGGGCCAGCTGCTGGCGGAGGCGGCGGATAAGTATCTGCGGCTGGCCGCCGAGTACGACAACTACCGCAAGCGCACCGCCAAGGAGAAGGACAGCGCCTGGACCGAGGCCAAGGCCCAGACCGTGGCGGCCTTTCTCCCGGTGTACGACAACCTGGAGCGGGCCCTCAAGCAGCCCACCGCCGACGAGGCGTACAAGAAGGGCGTGGAGATGACCATGAAGGGCTTTCAGGACGCGCTGACCAACCTGGGCGTGGAGGTGATCCCCGCCCTGGGCGAGACCTTCGACCCCAACCGCCACAACGCCGTCATGCACGTAGACGACGAGGAGGCCGGGGAGAACACCATTGTGGAGGTGTTCCAGCAGGGCTTCCTCTGCGGGGAAAAGGTGATCCGGTTTGCCATGGTCAAGGTTGCGAACTAAACGCATTCCAATTTCACATTGTTAAAATACACTTTCATATAACAGGAGGAAATCACAATGAGCAAGATCATCGGTATTGACTTAGGCACTACCAACAGCTGTGTGTCCGTCATGGAGGGCGGCGAGGCCGTCGTCATCCCCAACGCCGAGGGCAACCGCACCACCCCGTCCGTGGTGGCCTTCTCCAAGGACGGTGAGCGCATGGTGGGCCAGGTGGCCAAGCGCCAGGCCATCACCAATCCCGACCGCACCATCGCCTCCATCAAGCGGGAGATGGGCTCCGACTACCGGGTGCCCATCGACGGCAAGAACTACACCCCCCAGGAGATCAGCGCCATGATCCTCCAGAAGCTAAAGGCAGACGCGGAGAGCTACCTGGGCCAGACCGTCACCGAGGCGGTTATCACCGTCCCCGCCTACTTCACCGACGCCCAGCGCCAGGCCACCAAGGACGCGGGCAAGATCGCCGGCATGGACGTGAAGCGCATCATCAACGAGCCCACCGCCGCCGCCCTGGCCTACGGCGTGGACAAGGAGTCCGACCAGAAGATCATGGTGTACGACCTGGGCGGCGGCACCTTCGACGTGTCCGTGCTGGAGGTGGGCGACGGCGTCATTGAGGTGCTGGCCACCGCGGGCAACAACCGCCTGGGCGGCGACGACTTCGACAAGTGCGTCATGGACTGGATGGCCGCCGAGTTCAAGAAGACCGAGGGCATCGACCTCACCGGCGACAAGGTGGCCATGCAGCGGCTGAAGGAGGCCGCCGAAAAGGCCAAGATCGAGCTGTCCGGCGTGACCACCACCTCCATCAACCTGCCCTATATTACCGCCGACGCCACCGGCCCCAAGCACCTGGACCTGACCCTCAGCCGGGCCAAGTTCGACCAGCTCACCTCCCACCTGGTGGAGGCCACCGCCGGCCCCGTGCGCCAGGCCATGAGCGACGCGGGCCTGTCCGGCAGCGACATCCAGAAGGTGCTGATGGTGGGCGGCTCCAGCCGCATCCCCGCCGTGCAGGACATGGTGAAGAGGCTCACCGGCAAGGAGGGCTTCAAGGGCATCAACCCCGACGAGTGCGTGGCCATGGGCGCGGCTCTCCAGGGCGGCGTGTTCACCGGCGACACCAAGGGCCTGCTGCTGCTGGACGTCACCCCCCTGTCCCTGGGCATCGAGACCATGGGCGGCGTGATGACCAAGCTCATCGAGCGCAACACCACCATCCCCAAGCGGGCCAGCCAGGTGTTCACCACCGCCGCCGACAACCAGACCTCCGTGGAGGTCCACGTGCTCCAGGGCGAGCGCGAGATGGCCCAGTACAACAAGACCCTGGGCAAGTTCCACCTGGACGGCATCGCCCCCGCCCGCCGGGGCGTGCCTCAGATCGAGGTCACCTTCGACATCGACGCCAACGGCATCGTCAACGTGTCCGCCAAGGACCTGGGCACCGGCACCGAGCAGCACATCACCATCACCTCTTCCACCAACATGTCCAAGGAGGATGTGGAGCGGGCCGTCCGGGAGGCGGAGCAGTTTGCCGCCGAGGACGCCAAGCGCAAGGAAGAGGTGGACACCCGCAACCAGGGCGACCAGATGGTGTACCAGACCGAGAAGGCCCTGGAGGACATGGGCGACAAGCTGGACGCCGGCGACAAGGCCAGCGTCCAGGGCCCCCTGGAGAAGCTGAAGGAGACCCTGAAGGGCAGCGACATCCAGGCCATCAAGAGCGCCACCGAGGAGCTGCAGAAGGCGTTCTACGCCATCAGCGAGAAGCTGTACAGCCAGGCGGGCGGCCAGGCCGGCCCCGACATGGGCGGCGCGGGCTTCACCGGCGGCCAGAGCCAGGGCGGAGACGACAACGTGGTGGACGCGGATTACGAAGTCGTAGACGACGATCAGAACAAGTAACAAAACCTGAAAACGGGAAGCAGCGGGGCCGCACGCCCCGCCGTTCCCGCGTAAAGAGGTGAATCCATTTGCCAGAACAAAAACGAGATTACTATGAAGTGCTGGGCGTGTCCAAAACCGCGTCCGACGATGAATTGAAGAAGGCCTACCGCAAGCTGGCCAAGCAGTATCACCCGGATATGAACCCGGGCAACGCCGAGGCGGAGGCCAAGTTCAAGGAGGTCAACGAGGCCTACGGCGTCCTGTCCGACAAGGACAAGCGGGCCAAGTACGACCAGTTCGGCCACGCGGGGGTGGACCCCAGCTTCGGCGGCGGCTACGGCGGCGGCTTCGACATGGGGGATATCGATCTGGGGGACATCTTCGGGTCCTTCTTCGGCGGGGGCTTCGGCGGCTTCGGCGGACAGCGCCAAGCCAACCCCAACGCCCCTCAGCGGGGCGCCTCCGTCCGGGCCAGCATCACCATCACCTTTGCCGAGTCCATGAGCGGCTGTGAGAAGGAGCTGAACGTGCCCCGCATGGAGAACTGTGAATCCTGCGGCGGCTCCGGCTGCGCCCCCGGCACCACCGCCGAGGTGTGCCCCGACTGCCGGGGCACCGGCCAGGTGCGCATACAGCGGGGGGGCGGCGGCTTCGCCTTCACCACCACTGCGCCCTGCTCCAAGTGCCGGGGCACCGGGAAGATCATCCACCAGCCCTGCCCGGACTGCCGCGGCAATGGTCAGGTGCGCCGCCAGCGGGTCATCAAGGTGCGCGTGCCCGCCGGCATCTACGACGGTCAGACCATCTCCATCCGGGGGCAGGGCAGCGGCGGCCCCAACGGCGGCCCCAACGGGGACCTGCTGGTCAACGTGGCCGTCATCCCCGACCCCCGGTTTGAGCGGGACGGAAACGACCTGTACTCCCAGCGGAACATCAGCTTCACCCAGGCCGCCCTGGGCGCGGAGCTCCAGATTGAGACCATCGACGGCAAGGTGAAGTACAACCTGCCCGCGGGGACCCAGCCCGGATTTACATTCCGCCTGCGGGGAAAGGGCGCACCCAGCGTCAACGGGCGGGGGCGCGGCGACCAGTACGTCACCGTCCAGGTGCAGGTGCCCACCAATTTGACCGCTCAGCAGAAGGACGCCCTGCTGGCCTATGCCCAGACCATGGGGGAGGGCACCCCCGCCCCGGCCACACCGGTGAAGGACTTCTTCACCGGGAAAAAGAAAAAGAAATAAAAACGACAAAATGCCCCTTCCGCCCTGCGGGAGGGACATTTTTTTGCCTAAAATCATAGATTGGGGAAAACCAAAAAGGAGTTTTCCCCATGAAGCTGTCCCAGCTGTTGTCCGCCATCGGGGCGGACTGCCCTCACGACGCCGAAATCACCGCTCTCACCTGCGACTCCCGGGAGGCCGCCCCCGGGGCGCTGTTCGCGGCCCTGGAGGGTGCGCGTACCGACGGCCGCACCCATATTCCCGACGCCCTGGAGCGCGGCGCCGCCGCGGTCATCTGCCGCCCGCCCCTGCCCGACGGCGTCCCCGGCGCGGCGGTGGACGACCCCCGTTCCGCCCTGGCCCTCCTCGCCATGGAGTTTTACGGCCACCCGGAGCGGGCCCTCACCCTCATCGCCGTCACCGGCACCAAGGGCAAAACCACCACCGCCCATATGCTCCGGGAAATCCTCACCGCCGCCGGATACAAAACCGGCATGATCGGCACCCTGGGCGCGTACATCGGCCGGGAGCTGCTGGCCGACAGCCCCAATACCACCCCCGAGCCCATCGCCCTTCACCGCACTCTGCGGCAGATGGCGGACGGGGGCTGCAGCTGCGTGGTGATGGAGGTGTCCTCCCAGGCCATGAAGCTGGAGCGGGTCCACGGCCTCACCTTCGCCGCGGCGCTGTTTCTCAACCTCTCCCCCGACCACATCGGCGGCGCGGAGCACGCCGACTTCGAGGAGTACCGCGCCTGCAAAGCCGCCCTGTTCCGCCAGTGCCGCCTGGCCGTGGGCAACGCCGACGACCCCAGCTGGCCCGCCATGGCCGCCCAGGTCCGCCCCGGCACGCCTGTGGCCGCCTTCGGCTTCGCTGAGCAGGCGGACACCCGCGCCCTGTCCGCCGCCCCCGACCCGGACCGCCCCTTCTCCACCCGCCTCACCGTGGCCGGCGCGGCCCCATACCACATCCCCCTCCCGGGGGAGTTCAACGCCGCCGACGCCCTGGCCGCCGCGGCCCTCAGCCGCGCCCTGGGGCTCAATGACGGCGCGGTCCGCGCGGGCCTGGCCCACACCAGCGTCCCGGGCCGGGCCCAGCGGCTTCCTGTCCCCGCGCCCTATGCCGTGGTCATCGACTACGCCCACAACGGCGCCAGCTTTGACGCCATCCTCTCTGCCCTGGCCCAGCACCGCCCCCGCCGCATCATCGCCGTGTTCGGCGCGGGAGGCGACCGCCCCAGGCTCCGCCGCCGGGACATGGCCCGCTCCGCCGCCCGCTGGGCGGACTATGCCGTGCTCACGGAGGATAACCCCCGCTCCGAGCGTGCGGAGGACATCTGCTCCGACCTGTCCGCCCTGCTGGGGGACCTGCCCCACGAGACCGTCCTGGACCGCCGCGCGGCCATCCGCCGCGCCCTGGAGCTAGCCGGGCCGGGAGACGTGGTGGCCCTGCTGGGCAAGGGGCACGAGGGGTACATCGAGGCCGGAGGCGTGCGCCGTCCCTTCTCGGAGCGGGCGGTGGTGGAGGAATATTTCGGCGTACAACGTTGACCTTGGGTGTTCTTCTCAAACAATATTACATTTTGTTGACCTTTTTCTTGCAACCAGGCCCGCCTTATCTCCTCCTCGTGAGGAGGAGATAAAATATGCAACAGACCAGCAAGTACAAGCTGAATCTCATCGAGACGTCCGACAGGTTCTCGCCGGACCCGCTGAACGAGAACGCGGAGAAGCTGGAAACCCAATTGGCCGCGGAGACCCAGGCCCGTACCGCCGCTGACACCGCCGAAACCAACGCCCGCAAGGCCGCCGACACCGCCGAGGCCAAGGCCCGCACCGCCGCC